>VGWB01000274.1 GCA_016873755.1 Ignavibacteria bacterium
CGCGCTTGAAGTTCTCCATCGGAACCTAACCACGAAAGCGAACATGACGCTCTCCAAGACACCCCACAAGACGAAACTGTGCCGATATGCGCCGCTGTTGGTCTCGCTGTTGTTCCCAACCATTCTTGCTGCTCAGCAGCAAGTCAAGTGGATGAGTGTGGGTTCGATTCATAATTGGTACTCCAGCCTAGGCTGTGAGAGGGAAGTTGGCCGTCGGGGACTCGTGGCAGATCAGCAGGATGGTCTCCAGTGGCCGGCAATATATCGATATCAGGACTCACAGGCAGCCAGGGCTTTGTGGATCGCCGTCAGCCCGTACACATATGTTGATGGAAGCGTAGGACCATATGTGGTGCACGTGGGGCCACGCGTCTCAGGGGTGGGCGAGTTCTTCCCGGTCAAGTTCGAGATGGTCAGCAAATTCGCGCCACCAGAGGTCATCGTTGACGGAAACGTTTCAGAAGGGAAACCAGTAGACAACGACCGCGTGGATCCGACGATCAAGGCTGATCGGATGATCGTCAACGTCGTCAACACGGCGGCCGGGATCACGATGACGCGAACCGTCATGCAGTTCAGCCAACAGTGGCATGACAACTATTACATCTACGACTACGTTTTCAAAAACACGGGAAACGTCGACGACGACCCGGAAATCGAAAAACCAAATCAGACGCTGCAGGGTGTTTACTTCTACTTCCACTACCGTTACGCCGTGAACGCCGACGTACGATTTGTGATTGGTCAGAATCCAGTCGGCTGGGGAATCAACACCATGGTCGATTCCCGCGGTGACGGGCACAACCCCTCTTCTACATTTTTCCCCGGGAACAAAGACAACGATATCCGTGCTCAGTATGCATGGCACGGCAAATATCCACCATTCACACAATACGATAACATCGGTGGACCGATCTGGGTCCCGTTCTACGACAGAACCGATACGGTTGGGAGGCTCGGCGCCGCTCAGTTCGTCGGGACGGCCACGCTGCACGCCGATAAGTCAGCTACCGACAAGTCGGATGATATGGCCCAGCCGTCCACAATGTCGTATGAAGGCTCTGATGAGCCGAATACGTCCGGTAACAACCATTTGAACCCCGTTCGAAATTCATCCGAATACGATTGGATTCGACGTGGGCGCGTGCTGCCAAGGCATGCCGATCGCATAGGACCGAACGGAGATCCTTCCATCGGTCTGGACGGAGCTACGACTCCCGGCGGTCAGTCCATCGCGACAGGTTTTGGGCCTTATACCCTCGCCTTCGGTGACAGCATTCATATAGTAATCGTTGAGGGAATGGCGGGACTGAGTCGCGAAGCCTGCATCGAAATAGGTCGGCTCTTCAAGGCGAGCGGAGGAAACGTTAACGCCCCGATCACCTATTCAGGTGTCACGAAGACAAAGAATGATTGGGTGTATACGGGTCGGGATTCTTTGTTCCAAACGTTTCGACGGGCGATTGCGAACCATTCTTCCGGCTACAACATTCCTCAGCCTCCTCCTCCACCGCGGTCATTGAGCGTCGCTTCTGGAGCTGGAAAAATCTCTCTGCGTTGGGAGGTCTACAGCCCGGGAGATCCCAGCATCAAAGCATTTCGCATCTACCGGGCGATTGGGAGAGTGGACAGCACGTACCACATGATCTATGAAGGAGCTCCGAATGTTTTGAACTTTGAAGATTCGACTGCTGCCATCGACGTTGCCCATTACTACTACATCGCGTCGGTTGGAGATCCGGCAGCAAACAACAACCCCTCAATCAATCCGACAGGAACGCTCGTCAGCAGTCGCTACTACACGCAAACATACGATCCTGCCTACCGCCGCGTGGCGGCACCATTGGCACTGGATGCCTCAGCAATTCGAATTGTGCCCAATCCCTACAACGCGACAGCAGACCCGAGCCGTCTTCTTTATCCCGATGAGCGGGACAAAATCACATTTAAAAACATTCCTGGCGTCTGTACGATAAAGGTGTATTCAGAACTCGGCGAGCTGGTCGCCACCATCGACCATACCGACGGCACAGGAACGCAGGATTGGTACCAAACCACATCCGCGCAGCAGATCATCGTAAGCGGCGTCTATATTGTGGTAATCGAAACGCCGACTGGAGAACGAGCCATCAAGAAATTTGTCGTGATACGGTGAACAAAGATGAACCGCGAGCATTCTAACAAGTGTACCACTGCGCGTCCGCTGCACGTCACCCTTTCCGTCATTCTGTTTCTCTTAACGCTCTCTACGGTGACCCTCGCTCAGCAGAAGCTGGCACAAACGGGCCTGAAGTTCCTGAACGTTGGCACAACCGCAAGCGTGACGGCAATGGGAGAAGCCTATACCGGCGTCGAGTCCGCCTCCACGGCAATGTTCTACAATCCAGCCGGCATGGCCCGTATGCGCGGCTTCATCGACATTGGACTCGGACAGACCAAGTGGATCGCCGATATCAGCCATCAGTATCTTAGCCTCGCCGTCAGTCCTTTCGGCGGAGACTACGGTGTCATCGGACTGACTGCTTTGTCCGTGGACTATGGAGAGATCGAAGAGACGATCCGGTGGAATAATGAGGAGGGATACATCGACCTCGGCACCTTCTCTCCATCCGCGATGATGGTGGGGGTGGGTTATGCGCAGGCGCTCACCGATCGATTTTCCGTCGGAGCGAATGTCAAGTACGTTGCTCAGAATCTAGGAAGCAGCACGATCGGGTTTGACCAGAAGAACGATCTCATCAAGAAGGAGAATTCGGTCGGTGTGCTCGCTTTTGACTTTGGAATGCTCTACCGCACGGGATTCAAAAGCCTGAACTTCGGAGTGAGCGTTCGGAACTTCTCCAAAGAGGTACGTTATGAACGGGAAGGATTCCAGCTCCCGCTGATCTTTCGACTAGGCCTCTCCATGAATATGATAGACCTTCTGGGGGAAGAGCAGGAGCATCACGCGTTCCTTCTGGCTGTGGATGCCACTCATCCTCGTGACTATCCCGAGCAGGTCAACGTCGGCGCAGAGTATGTCTTCATGCAGATCGTCGCTGTCCGGGCAGGGTATATGTTCAACAACGACGAATATGCTTTGACTGCCGGGCTCGGTGTTCAGCAACAGCTCAGCGACATGCGTATCGGCGTCGATTATTCCTACACGCCGTTCGGCGTTTTCCAGCGGGTCCACCGCATAACGGTTCGGTTCTCTTACTAATTGCTCAAGCGGCAATGATGATTACTGACATGGCTGACTCATCCAAGAGTCTACACCGCCTTCGAAGGATCGGCATCGTCCTCCTCCTCACCACGCTGCCGCTCTTCGTAATGAGCTGTACAATCGAGAAGAGTGTGAGTCTTTTCGATCCCAACTATCAAAGCAAACCGGACCCGGTTATTAGCTCGATCTCACCTTCGTTTGGACTGGCCGGGGTGACCCGGGTGACGATCAAAGGCCTGAACTTTTCTGGGATCAAGGAAGAGAATCTGGTCTACTTTGATGCGGAAAGGGCTGCCGTTCTTTCTGCGACGAGCGCGCAACTGGAGGTGAGTGCACCTCTCCTCATCAAAGACTTCATCAGAGTGCGAGTGAGTGTGCTCGGTGCCGAACGCTTCAGTAATACGGTGTTCTACAGGCTCGATGCGGCAGTGGAGGAGATGAAGGGAATCAGCATAGCGGAAGAACCCTGGGGGACTGCTGTGGATGCTGTGGGCAACATTTACGTTTCAATGCTTTCCGATGGCCGGGGCGTCGGAGTGAAGAAGTTCACTCCCGACGGCAAAAAGAGCGACTACGTTTCGACACGCTTTGAGACGAAGTACCAGTCGCTGAAATTTGGGCCGGACGGCGCGCTCTATGGAGCCTGGAATATTCGGGCGCTGGCACGCATTGCGGGCGAGAACGCAACGCCTGAGCTCTGGGTTTCATTCCTGACGGGGACGAAGATCTACGATTTTGCGTTTGACGCAGCCGGGAACATCTGGGCCGTGGGAGATAACGCTGCATTTTACAGCGTCAAGGTCGACAAGTCGATTCGGTCGTTCCCCTTGCAGGCCAACATCAAATCCGTGCGTGTGTTCAACAACTATCTCTATCTGGCAGGCAAAACTTACGCGGACAACCTGGAGAGAGTCATCCGGTTCCGCATTTTTTCAGCGGATAGTCTGGGGCCGCGAGAGAACTACTTCGACTTCTCTTCCTCAGTTGTTGGATCCCCGGGAAAGAGCATCTATACCATCGCTTTCACTTCACAGGGGAGCCTGCTGGTTGGAACCGATCTTTCTGACCCGCTCATTGAAGTCCGTACCGACGGATCTGTTGGGCCATTCTATCCCAGGTTGCTCAGTCCAACCATCCATCTGCTCGTCTGGGGAAAGGGAACCCAGCTCTTGGCCGTCATCGGGTCAGCCTCAGCAGGGGCCGTCAGCAGCTCGAACAAGATCTTGAAAATAAA
>VGWB01000275.1 GCA_016873755.1 Ignavibacteria bacterium
TTGGGTTTTGGTTAGTCTGAAAATGCACCCCAAGGTACGGATGCGCCGCTTTGTTTTCTACCCCATTAACTCACTGGGCAAGAATTTCCACAACATTTGAATGTAACTCACATCAAAAAGGGCATGCCGATCGAGTAGTAAGTAGGAATAAGATGAAAAAGAGTGAGGAAACAGAAGCTGACGATAAACCACCGCCAGCTAAACCTGGTGAAGATGTATCGAAGCTCGAAAGTCTCCATTGCTTGTCCCGGTCTACTTGCTCGCACTCAATTCTGCACGCTCTGGCGCAACCTGCGCTCAGACAGTCCTATCACCCAAACCCCAGCCAGTTGCCTTCGAAGCGCCAGCCGTACACCTGGCCTGATCTGTTGACCGTTGCGCTGACCGTGTTCGTGGCACACGTGGCTGATTCGCCCTTGAGACTCATCGAGTCGGCGCTCACGGTTGCCGTGTACTCACCGTTCTCCGATCGCGCAAGTCTTTCTGGAATTACATAACCTGCGTACGAGCCACTCCCTCCGTCGAGATCCTTCGGCCGCACGCGATAGGTGTAAGCGTCAACTCCGAGCAGCTTCATCTCGTTTATCATCCCATCTCGCTGTATACGTGATGCATCCGCCTCGCAGCGAGAGGTGGTCGAAGCTTCCTGTAACAATGCGATGGGACCGATCGAGATGGCGACAACGATGGTCACGATCCCGCAGAACCCTTGGGCGACAGAGGTGATAGTCAGTGGACGCTGAGCAGGAGAAGAAGCGCGCGCAATTCGACGTCGGTACCATCCAAAAAGGTAAACAGTCGGACAGATGACGAAGGTGAGGATGATACCGGCCAGGACGAAAATCTGTTCCGTCGGGCTTGGCCCCCAGGCCCTTGAGCTACCTGTCTGTATGGAAGCGCTGATCACGGTGATGTCGCTGCCGTACATCCACGGGAACATGAACGAGCGCCCGTAGATTCGCATCCCAAGGGCTTCCACGAGGAGAATCGAGAGTACCGCGATGACCGTTGCATCTCGCGGAATCGAGAGATTGGCTCCGACAGATTTTATCCTAGTCCCTTCGATCAGAATAATCTGATTGCTGAGTACGTTTCCGGATTTCGGGTCGATTAACTTGCCGGCTCTAATGGCGGTGATTTGAGCAAGAGAAGCAGAGGACAGCGACACTATGATGAGCAGAGTGATGGAGAGTTTTTTCATCGCGGACACTCCTTGAAATGAACGGTTGTAATGGTGAGTGGCTCAATGATACGGTGGAGTTCGTGTTGAAGCAAGTGGGAAAAAGAAGGAGTTTATAGGATTGTTTTGAGCGAGTTTTTCTCCGCCTCTCACGTGATTTAAATCAAACAGGACCGAAACCCAGGTTGTTACGTGACTTGAATCAAGGCAACTGTTGCTCGTCAATGTGTATTTTTTAATGAAAGGTTCACAGAGGAAGTGGGTTCGTGAGAACCCAAAGTAACAAAATCATAACAACATTGTGGAGAGGAGGAATGATGTATGCATGCAGCTCTGAAATGTGCAATGATGCTGCCGATCGTGTCGTTGATCGGCTGCACGGATGCTGCTGGTCCGGAAGGACAAGGTGAAATCCGGATGTATTTGGTCGATTCGCCCGGGAGCTACGAGAAGGTCAACATCGTTATTACGCGGGTAGAAGTACACAAAGAGAACACGGACACCGCAAGCGGATGGTTTGTTATCAATAGCGTCCCCGGCACGTACGACCTCCTGCAGTTGAGGAACGGTGTGAGTGCAGTACTGGGAAGCTCGAAGTTAGATGCTGGCCGGTACACACAGATACGACTGATTATCGGCGAAGGGAGTCACGTGGTCATCAACGGTGCAAACAAGCCGCTTAAAGTGCCGAGCGGCATGCAAACCGGCCTGAAGCTCGTGCACGGTTTTCAGATTGAGGCAGGGAGCTTGTACGAATTGATTCTCGATTTCGATGCGGAACGATCCGTCGTTCGTCTGGGTGGTCCTGTGGGTGGTGAAGAGTTTATTCTCAAACCAACAGTTCGTGTGCAGGCAGTTGTCACCTCAGGCTCAATCTCGGGGACGGTGCTTCCAGTTGCGGCGAAAGCCTCTGTCTGGACGACCGTCGGGCAAGACACAGTGTTCACAACGGCCGATACAACGAGTGGTGCATTCAAGCTTGTTGCCTTGCCGGAAGGGACGTATACGCTGAGGTTCACTCCCTCGAACACCGCCTATCGTGACACAACCATCAGCGGAGTGGCGGTGGTGAAGCAGCAGGATAAAAACATCGGCACTATCACACTTTCGGCCAAATAATTTCTCACGCTCGTTCTGACTACAAAAGCCCGCCTTCTCATGGGCGGGCTTTCTTGTTTTGAAGTAGCCTGATTGCTATCTTTAGTAAAGTGTTGTATTGCACCGTCGTGATCACGGTTCAATTTCATTCCTTCAAGGTCTCATGAACAGCGATTCACACTTATCAACGTCCCTTTGCGTACTCCTTCTCGGGTCATTCTTCTGGTGTGACCTCGCTGCTCAGACTCTTTCTCCTGTGAACATCATAAGGATCGGCGAAGTTAAGAGTAGATGCAGACAGCAACTATGTGCCCGACCGGCTCAAAGACACCGTTACGATTGCCGGAAGAGCAACAGTTGCTTCGGGTGTGCTACACCGCGAGCGTCTCACAGTTTTTCTTCAGGACCACTCAGGGGGAATTCAGTTGTTCGCGAAGCAGCTCAAGCAGCCAATCTCACTTGGAGATAGCGTTATTGCGACGGGGATTGTAGGACAGTACAATGGATTGACGCAGCTTGTGGTTCGAGACTATCTCATAGTTGACACACTGCGTTGGGTACCTGAACCCTTAGCCATCGACCTTGCAGATGCGCATTCGGAGCGTTACGAAGGGATGCTGGTCAAAGTACAGGGAAAGATCATCAACAAGCGGACGAATAAGGGCGGAACCTATTTGCTGATCACCCAGCCGGAAGAGAGTGATGAAATACTCGCCGTGTTTGTGGCCGATTATCATCATCCAAAACTCAATTTGGATGGCTATTCAGTGGGGGATGAAATCGAAGTGGTAGGCCTGCTCGGGCAATACGATTTTGATCCGCCGTATCGTGAGTACTATCAGATATATCCAAGATACGAAGACGATATTCGATCCATAGGAATCACGCGGGCGACCTATTACACAATAGCTGCTGTCGGCGGGATGATATTTGTGATTGTGCTTCTCTCAGTCATCTTCCTGCGGAGAGAAGTGAGAAAAGGGACGAGGCAACTGAAGGGAGCAGAGGAACAGCTTCGGTCGCTTTCCAAACACCTCCTGGCGGTGCAGGAGGAGGAGCGCCGGCGGATCTCCCGCGATCTACATGACGGGCTAGGTCAGCTTCTGACGTCGACGTGTCTCGATCTCGAGCGGGCAATCAAAGCCGATCAAGCGGCGAAGAAGAACGACCTTGTAAGCCACGCGTTGCGCGCTGCACGACAGGCTTTAGAAGAAGTCGGCGAGTTGTCCTCGCTCCTCCGCCCATGGGTGATCGACGAGCTCGGTCTGCGGGAGGCTATCGAGACGTATGTGTCGGAGTTCGAGTCGAGGACACATCTCAAGGTCTATGCGAAGCTGGATTTCAAGAACAGCGACGTGCCCGATGTTATCGCTACAAATGTGTATCGCATTCTGCAGGAAGCGCTGAACAATGCGTACAAACATTCCAGCACCAAGACCGTAACCGTGGATGTTTCGTGTACACGGGATGATCTTCTCCTCAGAGTGCAGGATCAGGGGAATGGGTTTCAGGTGGAGTTGCTCAACACGAGGCGAACTTTCGGTGTATTGGGGATGAGGGAACGGGCCGAGCTTTTAGGAGGTTCGTTGCACATTTATTCCGCGCCGGGGCATGGGACTGAGGTATTGTTAAGAATACCAATCAATAATCGGTCACACTCGATCAGGAAAAACGATGGGGAAAGACCGCATTAACGTCTTGATAGCCGACGACCACGAGATGGTGCGCGAAGGGATCGCGCAGCTTCTCGAAGAAACAGGCGAGATTACGGTTGTCGGACAGGCAGCAGACGGCGCCACGGTGTCGAGGGCCACTTGATTCCCCCGGGTGGGCCGAAAGTATTCCCCCACCTGGTGCAGTGTTGAGCGACAGTATAATGAACAGATGACCGCTTGTCAAGGCGGACGGCAAGCGATTGTCAAACGGGACAAATACGGGTTCGGGTTCACGGTGTTAGTCTTCCTCTTTGACCTGGAGTTTCTTTCTGTATGATTGACCTTTGAGGACGATCTGGTGGCTGGTGTGAGCCAGCCGATCGAGAATGGCGTTGGCCATGACAGGATCGGGGAA
>VGWB01000276.1 GCA_016873755.1 Ignavibacteria bacterium
CGGGGGGCTGACAGTTGCCGCGGATGATCCGGGTCCGCAGGGATATGTGTTGAAGAAGATCTCCGTCAACGGCCACCCGCTGATCGCCATCGCCGGCAGCGACGTCGTCGGATGCCTCTATGGCGTCTACGGCCTCCTTGCTGACTACTACGGCATCGGATTCTTCCTCGGAGGGGATGTGCTGCCTGATAAGAAATCGACGTTGCAGTGGGTGAATGTCGATGAGAGGAAAGCACCGGCAATGTATATCCGCGGCTTCCTTCCATGGACGAACTTCCCCCAATCGGCAACGGTCTACTCGTGGGAGGACTGGAGATTCATCATCGACCAGATGGCGAAGATGCGCCTGAACTTCATCCATATCCATAACTACAACGGAGAGCTCGGGCACAATGAGATGTACCATAACTTCACGTACGAAGGCTTCATGTCCCGCGTGTGGATGCCGACAGCCCGCAGCGGGCACAAATGGGCTTGTCCGGGATGGGACGTGAACAAGTATCTTTTCGGCGCGAGTGAACTGTTCGATGACTACGACTTCGGTGCCGACTGTGCGCTGCACAATGAATATCTCACCAACGAGCAAGTGTTCCGTAAGAGCGCGTCGCTCTTTAGCAAGGTGATCGATTACGCTCACACTCGCGGTGTCAGGATCGGCCTGGGGCTCGACATCAACCTTATACCTGAGGAATACAAAGCGAAGCCGGAAGATCCAGAGATAGTCCAGGCGCGAGTCGATCAGATCGTCAATGATTACCCTGATCTCGACTACCTGCTCTGCTTTCAATCGGAGGTCGTGGGGAAGAATCCCGGTTTTTACGAGACGTGGCGCAAGATATTCATGGGTTTTTACGACAGTCTGAGAGTGCGGATGCCGCGAACGCGGCTGGCGGTGGCGGGTTGGGGACTTGACCCCAAGTCCATCGAGACGCTTCCTCCGGACGTCATCTGCGCGCCGATCTCACCTTACTCCGACGCGTGCGAAAGTGGGGCGATCTACGGCGATCGCGAGTACTGGGGGTGCCCGTGGCTTGAGAGGGATTTCAACAGCTCGGAGTACTACTATCCCTACAGGATGCACCTCTCCAATACCATCTCCGCGTATGAAAACCGCGCGCGGAACATGAAAGGATTCTACTGCCTCACGTGGCGCGTGACAGATGCGGTCGACGCCAAAATGTGGTACGTCAGCAGGGCGCCGTGGGATTCCGAAGGACGGTATCGCTCATCCGAGGCGGTCTACCGCGAATACGCGGTTCTCAACTACGGTCCCGAAGCTGCGTCGGAAATCACTCCCATCATCAATCAAAACGAACCGTTCGCATGCGATTTCGGTGAGTGTGAAGGAACACCGCAGTTCGCGACGTATCCGGCCCGGTACCTTTTCAACCTGTCAAAGTTCAGATTCCTGGATAAGGGAGGGCAACAACCGAAGGAATATCTGGCTGCTGAGCACACAGCGCAGCAGGGTATCTGGCATGTGCCGTGGGATGAAGGGGCCGAATGCGTCGTCTTCAATAAGGCGGGAGACTGGATTGCTTTCGACAGCATCGATGTCGGCAGCAATGCGACGCGCTTCGAAGTCCGATTCTCCACGGTCAACGATGGGGCAGTGATCGAAGTGCGGATCGACTCGGCCAAGGGTCCGGTCGCCGGGTCGCTCCGGCTCCACAACACGGGTGGAATCCAGAGGTGGGAGAGCAAGGTGGGAGAGATCACGCCGATCAGTGGTGTGCGCACGATCTTTCTCCATTTCGTACCGAGTAGCGAACCGCCGAACGATCACGAAAAAGCGCAGGAGCAGATTGCACTGATAGACAGGTGGATTCAGCAGACGCTTTCTCCAGGTCGTCGAGCTCGCCTGAACCTCCTTCGATGCAGAATCGCTGCTGCGAAAGACCACATCGAGCTCAACAAGGATTTCCCGGGCTACACGTGGGAAGACTTGCCGGGAGCAGCGGAATCCTGGGTGCACAATTTCGTCTACAGAGTAACGGATATCTCTTCACTCGGAAATGTTATGAGCACCCAGAACCGGTACATCTATTCAAATTACGTGGCCAAGGTGGATACGCTCTGGAGAGCTTTGCCGGTGAGACCTCCTTCAAAGGTGATCGCACGAGGCACGCAGGATGGAGCCGTGGTCAAGTGGAATATTGGATTGGACGGGATTGATGGAATGAATGGAATGGATGGAATATTGGGGTTCAACGTTTACAGGGATGCGGTAAGAATAAACGCAACACTTTTGCCCAGCAATGTTTCAATGTTCGTAGACAGGGTTAACGGCAACTACTCCTACCAGGTTTCCACGATAGATTCGCAACGTGTGGAAAGTCGCCTTTCAATTCCGAGCAGATGCTTCGCCGGACGTGCTGACACTTCAGCCCCACACATCGTGGTTATCTCGCCTCCCACGTCCGTTCCGCTGGGACAGGGTGTTGTTGTCAAGGCACGGGTTCTGGACGACAGAAGATGCAAAGACCTTGCGGCGGCACTGGTCTACCGGCAACTGGGAGATCCAACGTGGAAGGAGCTCCCGATGGAACGACGCACGAAAGCGATCTTCGTTGCCCACGTATCGCCGGTTGAAGTCGGTCTGGATGGAATAGAGTACTTCATCGAGGCGTCCGACGGCGTCAACTCCTCCACCTTCCCTCCATCAGCGCACGAGATGGCACTTGCCGTTGTTCCGTATGTGGTGCAGGATGGCAGCGCTCCGGCCGGGCCCGCAGCCCTCGAAGCGATGAGAGACACTCTCAGATGGACACCAGCGGGCGACGGTGTGTATTGGTACAGGATTTATCGGAGCAGCGATCCTCAGGTCAAGCCGGGACCTTCAACCTTTCTGACGTTTGTCGAGCAAGGTACTCTGAGCTTTAGAGACAATGGTGAGGATTTCGACGGATCGAAGCTTGAGGGAGTCTGGTACTATTGCGTGACGGCGATGGACAAAGCCGGCAACGAGAGCGCGCCGAGTCCGACTGTCGCCATACAGTATGGACGATGAACTTGTGAATGAGCTTGAGTTCATCGCGGAGACGCGGAGAATCGCAGAGTGAGTACGTTGACACTCTCTGCGTACCTCTGCAGTCGCTGCGGTTCTGCGTTAGGAACCATTACAACGAAGAATACCACCTTACTTCAATCGTTCACACTACGAATGTCAGGTGCAGGCCATGAAGTACAAACATGTTGCTGCTCGCACACTGTGCATGGTCATCGCGTTGTTCTCATGCGTGATGTCATCCAGCTTTTCGCAACCGCAGAAGGGCGGTCAGATGAATCGAAATATCCTTCCGGCTGAACTGCGCTGTGAGTATCTTGCCGAGCCTCGCGGGATTGATGAGGTCAACCCCAGACTAAGCTGGATATTGGAGGTGAAAGACAAGACTCGGGGGCAAAAACAGACTGCTTACGAGATTCTGGTTTCGACCAGCGGCAAGAAGCTGGGCTCTGATGAAGCGGATCTGTGGAATAGCGGGAGGGTGGAATCGGCGCAGTCGAATCAGATCGAATACGATGGAAGAGCGTTGACCTCGCGGCTCAGATGCTACTGGAAGGTCCGTGTCTGGGACAGGGATGGCAACGTCTCTCCCTGGAGCGCAAATGCATCCTGGACGATGGGGCTTTTGGGGAAAAGCGATTGGGCGGCGAAGTGGATTGGCGGAAAACCCGTGGTGCTCACAGACGACCACAGGGCTGATAGCCTGGCGAGACTCATGTCGCCGTCGCCTCTTCTCCGAAAATCGTTTCACAGCGCAGAGCCGATCGTGAGGGGGACGATGTATGTGACGGCCCTGGGTCTCTACGAAGTCAAGTTAAACGGCCAGAGGGTTGGGGATCAGGCCCTTGCTCCCGAATGGACAGACTACGATGATCGAATTCAGTACCAGACGTACGACGTAACGAGTCTGATGGCGAAAGGAGAGAACGTCATCTCGGCAACGCTGGCGGATGGGTGGTACGTGGGTGCCGTCGGTTGCTTCAACGATCTCGTCGTGAATCGAGGCAGGGCCTACAATTCGCTCGATCGCAAGCTGCTCCTACAGCTGGAGATCGAGACAGCCGGTGGCCGATCAATCCGAATCGTCTCCGATGAAGGCTGGCGGGTGAACGCAGACGGACCCGTTCGCTCTGCCGACATCTACTTGGGTGAAACCTTCGATAGCAGGAAGGAGCTGGAAGGCTGGGAACGTCCCGGGTTCAACGATTCACGTTGGGAAACGGCAGCAGTCTATCCTGCTCCCGCAGCCGCCCTCGTGGCGCAAATGAATCAGCCAATACGGAAGACGCAGGAACTGAAGC
>VGWB01000277.1 GCA_016873755.1 Ignavibacteria bacterium
ACTTACTCGGTACGCACGTCGCCACAGAACACCTAATCAAAGTTGCACTGTCGAAAACTGAAAGTCAAGTCAGCCAGATCGTTTCCATTCAGTCCTTCCGCACCTGTTAAAGCCAGCCTCATTTTCGCGCATTTGCCTTTCATTGTAAACTGCAGTAGCTTTGTGATGGAGAAATTACCGGCCTTCTGCACCGAAGCACCGTAGACGTGCCTTTCCAGTCCCGATTCCCGCCAATGGAGGTCCACATGATCGGGGCGACCATCTCGCACTACAGAATCATTGAGAAGATTGGCGAAGGAGGGATGGGCGTAGTATACAAAGCCCACGACATGCGCCTCGATCGCTCTGTCGCGCTGAAGTTTCTTCCTGCTGACCTTACCCGAGATGCGGAAGCCCGTCAGCGCTTCATCCATGAAGCCAAAGCTGCTTCAGCCCTTCAACATCCCAACATCTGCACGATCCACGACATCGATGAAACGGCTGATAATCGGCTCTTCATCGTGATGGACTGCTACGAGGGAGAGACGCTGAAGCAGAAGATTGGGCGTGGACCGCTCACCCTCGAGGAAACTATCGATATCGCCACGCAGGTGGCCCAGGGACTTGCCAAGGCACACGAGAGCGGCATCATCCACCGCGATATCAAACCGGGCAATATCATGATCGGCAAGGATGGTATTGCAAGGATCGTGGACTTTGGTCTGGCCAAGCTCGCAGGACAAACGGTGTTGACGAAGACCGGGCGTACGCTCGGCACTGTTGCATATATGTCGCCAGAGCAAGCGAGAGGAGAACAGGTAGATCAGCGGACAGACATATGGTCTTTGGGTGTTGTGCTATATGAGATGATCACGGGCTGGCTCCCATTTCCCGGAGATTACGAACAAGCCATCGTTTACAGAATTGTCAACGAAGAGCCGGAGCCAATCACAAGCGTTCAGAGGAACGTTCCCGCGGGGCTGGAACGAATCGTGGAGAGGGCTTTGGCTAAAAGCGCTGCGAAACGATATCAGCATGTGGGCGAGATGGCTACGGAGCTGCAAACACTCAAAAAGGAACTTGAGGCAGGCGTAGCAAAGCCACGACTGATCAAGCTAAGGATCCCGAGGAAGAAGCGTCCATATGTGTACAGCGCCATCGCCGTTCTCCTCGCAACGATTGTGGTTACTAAATTCTTTCTCCTTCCGGGCGGACTTGAGACGATAGACTCTCTCGCCGTGCTGCCGCTCGAAAATCTCTCAGGAGAGCCAGCGCAAGATTATCTGGCCAGCGGGATTCATGAAGCGTTGATAACGGATTTGGCTAAGCTGAGCGGATTCCGCCGCGTGACTGCTCGCTCATCCGTGAAGCGTTTCGAGAACACGACGCTGCCTCCGAAGGAAATTGCGCGAGAACTGGGCGTGGACGCGCTCGTCACAGGTTCCGTGCTGCGCTCCGGCAACCGCGTTCAAATCACGGCCCACTTGATCAGTGCGTCGGCGGAAACCAGAATGTGGTCCGAACGCTATGACCGCGAGTTTCGCGACGTGCTCTCCCTACAGAATGAAATTGTTTCGGCCATAACTCGTGCGATCAACTTGCAGCTCACACCGCAAGAACAAGTGCAGCTGAAGAGCCAGCGGCCGGTCAACCCGGAAGCCTACGAAGCCTATTTGCAGGGCCGCTTCTATTGGCTCAAGCAAACGCGGCAGGATTTTGACCTAGCCGAGCGCTATTTCCAGCTTGCGCTGGAAAAAGATCCGAACTACGCACTTGCCTATTCAGGCCTCGCCTATGTGTGGATGGTGCGGGCAGATGCCGGATTCCAACCGCCAAGCGAAACCTTCCCGAAAGCTAAAGCATTCCTCTCGAAAGCCTTGGAACTCGACTCGACTCTGGCGGAACTTCGCGTTTCCCTCGCGAATCACAAGGCCGCGACTGAGTGGGACTGGTCCGGCGCCGAAAGGGAATTCAAGCGGGCCATTGAAATCAACCCGAACCTGGCCGATGCCCGTTTCTTCTACTCCGACCTCCTCTTAGCCCTAGGGCGGACTGAGGAATGGAATCGGGAAGTGCAGCGTGCACTCGAACTCGATCCTTTGGACGATTTCAAGAAGAGTTTCTATGGCTGGCATTTGAACTACGTAGGGCGCTATGACGAAGCCATCCCTATCTTCCAGAAGCTCCTTCCGACGGGACCAAACAAAGCATCCAATTACCTCGGACTCTGGGGGGCTTACTATAAGAAGGGAATGTATGACGAGGCGTTGGCTGCCGCGAAAGACTATTTTCTTGCCATTGGAGACCGCAAGTTCGCCGACGCGCTGGGAGCCGGCGGGGGCGAGGTTGCCTATCGCGCGGGGATGAAACGTGCTGGAGAAGTGATGGTAGAGCACTCCAAACGAAGACACGTCCCGGGAATTCGTATTGCCCGGATGTTCGCGCACGCAGGAGATAACGACTTGGCACTCCGCTGGCTGGAGAAAGCCTATCAGAACCGTGAATCTCCACTGATGCGCCTTGGCGTCTTCTGGGATTGGGATGATTTGCGTTTCGACCCACGCTTTCAGGATCTGCTGCGGCGGATGAATCTTCCTGTAGGAAATTGATCAGCTAAGGTACTCCCTGGAATCAGACACAATGCCAAATGTGACGGATAGTAATGAAGTAGACTCTAACATAAGGAGGGAACCATGATACGCATAAGCCAAATCAGCTTTTTCCTGATCTTATCCTTTCTCCTGATTCTGCCTTCAACCGCTTCCGCTCAAACAAACCAGGTCCGCGCAAGCCTGAAAGCCAGGGTCATGCAAAGACTGGGAATTGACACCGATATCACCATTGAATACAGCAGACCCGGAGTAAAAGGCAGAAAGATATGGGGTGAGCTCGTGCCTTATGGCATGGCTCCAGGAAATCAATACTCAGAGGGAAAGCCTTTTCCCTGGCGGGCGGGGGCCGACGAAAATACGACCATAGAATTAAGCAAGGATGTCCTCATTGAAGGGAAAAAATTGTCAGCGGGCAGATACGGCATCCATATGATCCCTTCGGAAAAAGAGTGGATCATCATTTTCAGCAAGAACAGCTCCGCCTGGGGAAGCTTCTCCTATAGCCAGGAAGAAGATGCCCTCCGGGTAACCGTAAGTCCTGTTAAAGCTCCACACATGGAGTGGTTGATGTACGGATTTGACGCTCTCGCAGGAACATCGGCAACCGCTTTCCTCCACTGGGAAAGTTTGAAAGTGCCATTTAGAATCGAGCTGCCCAAGGAATAAGCGAAGTCTAAACTCAGAATTTTAAGAGCTGTCGTTAGCGTTTGAGTTCGTTTATGAAAGGATTGCATCTCTTTCTAGTAGGGAGTGGAAGAGGTACATCTCCACCGCGCAAGATCTATCCCGTTGACCCTGCGCTGATCCACGCATTCGATGTTGCGGGACGTGCGAACGAAGGCCACGCGCTGGAAACTGTCGTGCTGGGCGAACTCGAGAGACGGAAAGCAAAAGTCGGCTACGTGAAGTCCACTTCTGGATTCGAAGTAGACTCCCATGCGCGTTTCCCGGATGGCAAAGATGAGCTAATTGAAGTGTGGGCCGATCTATCTTCCGCGCAGACGCGAGAGAGAACTCAGGGCCTTGCTGGAGGCGTCGCATGAACACTCGCGAGCCGTCAAACGAGTGCTCCTTTTGCACCACGAGCAGGCGTTACACATGCAACTGCCCGACACCCGAGTTCAGACTGTTTTATGAGTGGCTCTTGCAGGGAGAACCGATACCCTATGGCGGCACGATCCCTTCCTCGCCAACATCCGCGGCGAGGAGCGGTTCAAGAAGCTGATGGAACGGGTGAAGAAAGAATGGGAAGAGTTTGAGGTGTAGGAAGCCCCTGCACTCTCGGCTCTCGAGAGGTTGTTCTCAGACAGAAACGCAAAGCGGCAATTCCGTCTGCTCGGAATTGCTGCTTTCTGATTTGAGGGTTCACGGAACCAGCTCACCAGCGGCGTATTGCGCGAGAACCTCCTCTGTTGCTGCGCTTGCCCGGCCTGTACACAATGCAACTCTCGCAAAAGTTGAGTAGATTGTGATATGAGGAAATCGACCAGATCCCTCCTAATCTCCGCCCACCGGCAAAAGCGTCTACGCTCCTTCTTTTGGGACTACGGCTCTCGCCCGCTCTCTTTGCAACGTGATGTCAGCTTGATGATCCCAAGGCTTCTAGCGACCGGCACCTGGGAAACCACAATATGGCTTCGTAAGGTCGTGGGCGATG
>VGWB01000278.1 GCA_016873755.1 Ignavibacteria bacterium
GCTTGCTGTGCGGGGCTGTAGCCACAGCCATCGCATGAGTCGGTTGGTTGACGCATTGACGGAGATACGTGATTCATTCCGCCGCCAGCCTCTCAAAGCACCGGGCAGCAAGCCGCTCATTGGAGCGGTGGGCGAAATCTACTGCCGTCTCGATGAGGGATCGAACGACGAGATCATTCGCCACATAGAAGAATATGGAGGAGAAGTTTGGCTTTCAGGAATCGTCGAGTGGGTTGAGTATACGAACGACGAAGTCGTGCTAAACCTCCGTGCGAGCGGTCGGTCATTGTCGTTGGCCAGAGGAGCATTCGAGTTGCGCCGATTAATCCAGCGCAAGGACGAGCACGCGCTGATGGAGCAGTTCAGGGAAGATTTCCGCGGGTATGAAGAGCCAGCGAACATAAACGAAATCTTCCGGCGATCCCTCCACTATCTTCCCTCTTACGCAACCCTGGGCGAGATGGTGATCAACACAGGAAGAGCAGTGTACCTTCATGAGAAGGGTGTGGACGGCATCATCGACATCAGTCCTTTCACGTGCATGAACGCGATTGTATGTGAAGCCATCTATTCAAAGATCAGTCGTGACCACGACAACATCCCGATCAAGGTGTTGTACTTTGACGGGAAGGCAAGGGACTGGAACCAGGATGTGGAGATGTTTATGGAGCTTGTGCGCGATTACCGGGCGCGCAAGCGCCGAAAGCGGGGTGGCGCGTTCCCGTCCTAGTCTTTGCGGCTTGACAAAAAGCAGCTACTGAAGTTACAGGCCATTCTGTCGTGCCGCCGGGGATGTCGTCCCATGCAGAAACCAGAGAGGCATTGGCCGATGTTCGGGACTGCCCCTTTTCTGATTTTGCGCTCCCGTCTCGCTTCGCTCGCCGGGATGCTCAAAACGACGAAAGAGTTAGCTTCTCCGCCTCTGGCGGATCGCTAACTCTTGTCGTTTTGGCAGTAGCCCTAACGGGAACCTTCTGCACCCAGTAGAGCTGCTGGTGATCACGGAGTTGCAGCTACAGTAGCAGTACTGGCCAAGACTGCTGTCTTTCGGAGAATTCTCACATATACTCTCATCGCATTAGGCATTTGAGCTACCACCTCACCTGAGTCGGCCTCACAAGTTCGGGCGCCGAATTTTCCGTCTGAGGCTCCCCCTGGAAACGCCAATTGGACGCCCGAGGTAGGGCCCTGCTTCGGAAAATGGGATTGGAGAAATGATCGGCGCGACCATATCTCACTACAGGATTCTTGAGAAACTCGGCGACGGCGGTATAGGCATCGTGTACAAAGCTCAAGACCTCAAACTTGATCGCATCGTTGCTCTCAAGTTCCAGCCGCCGATGTTGGTGAGGTTGGGAATGGAGGTGGGGTTCTGAGATTGCGCGTTTTTCGCGTCCCGTTGATTTCTTGACGGGATCGATTGTCAGTTTTCGATTTGCGATTGAAAGAGAAGGCAGTAGTGTTTGATGGCTGCTGTTTGGTCCCACATCCAAGGCGAATTCTCGGAGGGAAGGCTATCGGGTGCAACTCTGCTGAAACTTCATTAAATTATGATGTGGCGAATTCTACCAGATCCTTTCCTTTCTTCCGCCGTTTACCTAAGCGGCTCAAGCCTCACTTCTGGGAGTATGGCCGAAGCCACCTTTCTCCCTTGCGTGACTCCAGTTTGATCATCGCGAGACTTCTCGCGGCTAGCACGTGGGAATCCGCCCGATGGCTGCGCAACACCATGGGAGACGAAGCGTTACGCCACTGGCTCAGACAGCATCGTGGTCAAGGTCTCCCGCCGCAGGTGCTCCGGTTTTGGGAGCTCATTCTGGATTTGGATCATCGGATGGTCAGCTCCTGGATCCGGAAAAATCGTAGCAATCCTTGGAATCGGAGAGCGCACTTGTGAAAGTTCACCTCGAGGTGCTCGGTTCGCGACAGAACATCGTATTGAAACAAGTGGGACCGATACTTGCCCGTCGTGGTTGCTATCTCGCGGGAGGAACAGGTCTCGCTTTGTATCTAGGGCACCGAAAGTCCGTGGATCTCGATTTCTTTTCGCCGCATCCCATTGGTGATATGCTTCGGGTGGCAGATTCTCTTCGCACCGAAGGCGTCCCCATTGTGGTCGAAACCGTAGGGCGTGGAACGCTGCACGGTACGATACGTGGGATTCGCACGATCTTGCTCGAGTACCGGTATTCCAATCTGAAAGCTCCGCGTCTCATACCGCAATTCGGGTGTTTGTTGGCATCCCCGGAAGACATAGCAGCAATGAAGCTCTCGGCTGTTGCTCAACGGGGAAGCAAGAAGGACTTCATCGACCTATATGCGCTGCTCGAAAAATATCTATCCTTGGATGAGATGCTTAACGCGTATAGACGCCGATATCACGTCAAAGATACGCTCCATGTGCTTCAGGCCTTGACGTACTTCGATGAGGCAGACGAGCAAAGGGCCCCGACCATGCTATGGAATGTTGCCTGGGCGGACGTGAAGCGAAAACTCCAGGGGTGCGTCAGAGAGACATTCCACCGGCGTCAAAGGCGGAAGTAGGTTCTGCGGCTATGAGGTAAATGGAAGAGGCAATCCCGTATGCTCGGAATTGCCTCTTTCTTGATTCGACGGCAGAGATAGACTACTGCGAAGCGTGGATGAACGGTATCTGCGGAAAACGCTTCAGTCAATTACCCAATTTCCCAATTCCACACTTCCACAATTTTTCGTAGCCCTAACGGGAACCTTCTGCACCCAGTAGAACTGCTGGTGGTTACGGAACTGGAGCTGCAATAACAATACGGGCAAAAACCCCAGAGCTTTTATCATTCCTTCGATTTGGCCCTGACCTAACTGTACACCTGCCGGAGCTTGACTCTTTTTTTCTGTATGTTTACATTAAGTGCAGAAAATTGGAGTCAACCCTGTGGAAGGCATCATCAAATACTTCCGTGAACGCAAAGGATACGCTCGCATGAAAGATATGAAAGCGAGCGGTTTCCAGACCCGCGATATCCGGAGACTCGTCGAGGAGGGGCGCATCATGAAGGTGAAGGCTGGACTCTATCGGCTCGCCGAGGTCCAGCCAGGAGAGGCAAGCGGACTGGTCGAAATCTGTCTTGCTATGCCAAAGGCCGTTATCTGCCTCACGTCGGCCCTTGCGTTCCATGAGCTTACAACCTTTGTTCCGACCGCGATCTCTTTTGCAATACCAAGCTCGGATAAGCCCGTTAAGCTCTCGTACCCGCCAAACGTGCCGTACTACTTTTCAGCGCCCCAGTACAAAGCTGGCGTTGAGCATCACGAAAGCGACGCCGGCCATATCCGGATCTACGGTCCAGAAAAGACTGTATGCGATCTCTTTCGATTCCGTAACAAGCTCGGTGAGGATCTGGCTCTTGAAGGCCTCAAAGAGTATCTGAAGTCCCGCAATCGGGACCTTGGCAGGCTGATGAAATTTGCTGAGGTGTGCCGGGTCAAGGAGATTGTCTCACAATACGTAAGGGCCATCGTCGGATGAAGAAGAATCCGGCCAACATATCGGCCTCGGTGCTCGCACGGCTCAGGAACGTCGCTGACAAAGAGCATCTCGATTTCAATTTCCTTCTGCTTAGGTACATGCAGGAACGCTTTCTTTCCCGTCTTGCGGTTTCTGGACACGTCAACACGTTCGTTTTGAAGGGCGGGTTTCTTCTGCTTGCATATAGCATTGAAAAGGCAAGACCGACAAGAGATATCGATTTCCTTGGAATAAACGTTTCAAGCGATCGCAAGCATCTTGAACGCCTGATCAAAGAAATTACATCTGTCAACCTTAACGATGGAGTGAGATTCCTCCCGGATTCAGTCAAAAGCGAGGTCATCAAAGAAGATGCTGACTACGAAGGAGTTCGGATTAGGATCACAGCAAGAGTCGGATCGGCAAGGAATACAATCCAGATTGATTTTGGCTTTGGAGACATCGTCATCCCGCATCCGCTTCAAATGGACTACCCTACCTTGCTCGAGGGAGAAACCATCAAAGTCTTGGCCTATTCGAAGGAAACAATCGTCGCTGAGAAGTTCGAGGCAATCGTGAAGCTGACGACCTTCAACACTCGGATGAAAGACTTCTACGACATTTCCTTTCTGGCGAGTGAGTTTAATTTCGAAGCCGATGCTCTACAATCGGCCTTGAAAAATACTTTTGGACGAAGACAAACGAGCTTGAATTCTGCTGCGGAGTTGCTCCTT
>VGWB01000279.1 GCA_016873755.1 Ignavibacteria bacterium
GAAGAACGCAATTCATGGATGTAAAGATTATGACCTTGACGTCATCAAGAATGCCGTTTTTCAATTCACGACACCGAGCATACGTGTAGAAGTTGAAGAACTGAACGTTCCAGAAGGTGTCTTGCTCCTCGTTCGCGTTCCAGCAGCAGCAGCGAACACGACATACGGAACAGTGGAAGGTTTGTACAAGATCAGAGTCGGAAAGTCCTGCCGGGGACTTCCACCACAGGAACACCAACGGAAGCGAATGTCTATCGGTGCAGTCGATTGGAGTGCTGAACCGGCTGACAGTGTCGCAGTCGATGACCTTGATCCGTTAGAAATTGAGAGATTTCGGAATACTCTTCGAGCGCAAGCGCCGGAGTCAGACCTGCTGTGACTTTCGAACGACGAATTGCTCAGGGCTGTTCAAGCGATCATAGATGATCGAGTTTGCAATGCAGGTGTGCTTATGTTTGCCCGAAGGGAGGTCCTACAACGCGTTCTGCCACAGAACGAACTTATGTTGGTAATCCACAAAACGCCGACGGAAATTCAGCGCGAGCCTCTGAAGCAGTCCGTGATAGCGATGCTTGATCGCATAACTGAGGCACTGCTTCTTCCGCAATACAACCCAGTTCAACAACTGCCTCTGGACTTGTTTGTTCTGGAGATCCCCCGGTATCCAAGAGAAGTCTTAAGAGAAGCTCTGTTGAACGCGATGGTGCACCGTGACTATACCGAGCAAGGACAGATTTACGTGCGACTAGAGAAGGAACGACTGACGATTTCAAACCCGGGAGCTTTCATCGGGGGAATAACCCCCCCGGAACATCCTTACTCACGAGGCGAGGCAACGCAACAAGCGCCTCGCCGAGATTGTGGAAAAAAGTAGGCTCGTCGAGCGTGCTGGTTACGGGCGGAGAAGGATATTCATTCCGATGCTCTCATTCGGTAGGGAAATGCCGGAGTATGCCGCTGACGAACATGTGGTGTCTCTTACTCTGTACGGAGGCGCCTACAACGAGAAGGTTGCTCGCTATGTGGGGAGGAGAAGCAAGGAAGGATCTCAGTTCGAGATTGTTGATCTCATTCTGCTTAACTACTTGGCGACGCGTGATTCAATTTCCGATCTGGATGCAAGCAGGCTTTGTCAACGAGAGCCGGACGAGATGAAGAGGATCCTCGATGATCTGAGCTCACCCGCAAAGAAGTTGCTCGAAAAACGAGGCGGGAGGCGCGGAACTTATCACCTTGACAGGGGTGTAGCAGTCGAGCTACTCGGCAAGGCGCGTTATTCACAGTTGAGGGATATTGAGACCGTAAGGTTTCCTGAGATGATCAGGCGGTTTGTAGAGCTACACGGGTCGATATCGAACAAGGAGTGTCGAGAGTTGATGAAGCTTGGGGATTCCAACGCCGCGCAGGTGAAGGCTTCGCAGATCCTCGCAGAGCTTTCAGGTCCAAATGGTTTCCTGGTACCGGATCCGAAAGGAGGAAAGTACAAAAGCCGTCGCTATGTTCTTCGAGATGGGATGTCAAGTACTAAGAAAAATTAAGTATTGCCTACACATCTTTGGCTAATCCAGAGCCTTTTCCACGAATTCCACTAAGTAGCGGCTAAGTAAATGATCCTCAATAGCAAGAGACGCTAGACATTACAGCTAAGCGTTTCTCGAGCTCTTTTTCAAGTCAAAGCGCGAATAGAAGTCAGAACACCCAAACAGTATCCCCTGGTCGAGAAAATCCACCCCACCCGATTCTTAACACGTGAACGCCCAGTCGCCACGCAAATCCTCGAATAAGCAACGTTGTTACGATTCCCCGCTCCAGTATATCAAAGGGATCGGGCCGAAGCGCGCCGCGGCGCTCGAACAGGCTGGAATTCAATCCATCCAGGATCTCCTCTACTACTTTCCCTTCGACTACCTCGATCGAAGTCGCATTGTCACTATTCGCGATTTGCCGAAGTACGTCAATGGTGACAAGCCGGTCACGATCATCGGTGAAGTGTTCCGGCAAGAGATGAGACGATCCCGCCGGTCGAACCGCCTCGTTTTCTTCCTGACCGTCAAAGATCAGACGGGCTCATTGCCATGCGTCTGGTTCGAGGGAGTGCAGTGGTACAAGGATGCCTTTGAAAAAGGGGAGATGCTTGCGCTTTCGGCGTACCCTGATTTCGACAAGCTCGGCCGGATTCAGTTTGCCCACCCGGAATTCGACCGGTTGAAAGGGGCGGAGGAAGAGGATGAGCCGGATTGGGGAAAGCTCTTCAACACGGGCGCGATCATTCCCAAGTATCGGTCGACTTCGGATCTCAGCCGAGTGGGTCTGGACAGTCGAGGGTTCCGCCGGGTTATCCGGAACGCACTCAAGAGCCGTGTCGGCCACATCGATGAGCTCCTCCCTGACGAAATCCGCAGTCGTGTGAAGCTCGGGTCGATCGAAGCCGCTCTCGAGCACATTCACTTCCCTTCGAGCTATGAGAACCTGAACTCAGCCTGCCGGCGGCTGAAATTCGACGAACTATTCTTCCTGCAGCTTATGCTTGCGTACCGCAAGCGGCGCGTTGGCGAAGAAGTCAAGGGAATCACCTACACCATCGAAAGCACGCTTGCCCGCGCGCTTGCGGAATCCCTTCCATTTGAGCTCACAAAGGCTCAGCGTCGCGTCATCAACGAGGTCGCGGCAGACATGCGGTCGGCGAAACCGATGAACCGGCTGCTGCAAGGCGACGTCGGCAGTGGGAAAACGATTGTTGCCCTTCTTGCCATGCTTGTCGCCGTCGACAACGGCTATCAGGTCGCGTTCATGGCCCCGACGGAGATCCTCGCTGAGCAGCACTATCGGACGCTGACAAGCCATCTCCAATCGCTTCCCGTCAATGTGCGGTTGCTGATTGGAGGACAGAAGCGCCGACTGCGCGGGGAGATTCTGGAAGACACACGCAGCGGTCGTGCCCAGATCGTTGTCGGGACGCATGCATTAATCGAAGAAAACGTCGAGTTTGCCCGGCTCGGGTTCGTCGTCATCGACGAGCAACATCGGTTCGGCGTTTTGCAGCGAGCCACGATTCGCGAGAAGGGATATAACCCGGACGTCCTGGTTATGACGGCGACGCCGATACCGCGGACGCTCGCCCTCACGCTCTACGGGGATCTCGATGTTTCGGTCATTGATGAGATGCCCGCTGAGCGCAGGCCGATCAAGACGGCTATCAGGATGGAGCACCAAAAAGAAAAGGTCTATCAGTTCGTTCGGGATGAGGTCGCTCGCGGCCGGCAGGTGTACGTTGTCTTTCCGCTGATCGAGGAGTCCGAGAAGATTGATCTGAAAGCGGCAACCGCGGAGTTCGAACGCTTGCAGGGCGATGTCTTTCCGGACTTCAAACTCGGATTACTCCACGGCCGGATGAAGTCTGAAGAAAAAGAGAAGGCCATGCTCTCGTTTAAGGCTCGGGAGATCCAGATTCTGGTCGCGACGACGGTTATCGAGGTGGGCATCGATATCCCGAACGCGACGATCATGATCGTGGAGAACGCCGAGCGGTTCGGTCTTTCGCAACTCCACCAGCTCCGTGGAAGGGTAGGCCGAGGTGCGGATCAGTCGTACTGTATCCTCATGGCGGATTATGGGTGGTTTGACAGCCCCAGAAGGGGGAGGGATGCGGGGGAGCTGAAAAGGGAGAAACGGGATGCGCAGACCAGACTTGAGACCATGGGGAGCACCTCGGACGGCTTTAGGATCGCCGAAGTCGACCTGAAACTGCGAGGTCCCGGAGAGTTCTTTGGCATTCGGCAGAGCGGATTCCCGGAATTCAAGATCGCCAGCCTGGTGGAGGATGGGGAGCTGATTGCCCTCGCCAGAAACGAAGCCTTTGCCCTTGTGGACCGTGATCCCCAGCTCCGTTCGCCGTCCAACGCCGGTATCCGGCGACATTTCGAGTTGCATTACAAGGATGTCCTCCCCCTCATCCGGGTCGGCTAAGCGCTTCGATCTTCCCTGTCCCTCCGTCGTACCCGCTTACCTTCGATGACCGAATCTCGACGTCAGGTGACTGGAACTACACGCGAACAGTCTGTCGCGGTGTTCTCCTCGTTCGCATGAAGATGAGCCCGCGCATGGTCGACGGCGCGATCGTGTCAAGTCATGTCGCGCTCTTCGACGTCAAAAAACCTCGCAAACACTTGACAACAAGTTAGAAAAAATTATATTTGTATCAACGATGCACGCG
>VGWB01000280.1 GCA_016873755.1 Ignavibacteria bacterium
TTTTGGATCGACGTGGACACGCTGCATAAACTCGCGCGGTTCGACAGGAGCGACGGGAAAATCGTTTTCCCGCCGTATTCAATCACGTAGCCGGTGTAACCACGATCCGGATACCATGAGATGTCAGGAGCGTTCCATGTTTGGGCAGCATGTCCTGACTTCCGTAGCTGAAATGATCAAAAGGAGTACATCAACGGTGCAGCTTCCCTCTCAAGACCCAAGGACGAGCAATTTGCGCACGAGGTGACCGTGAGATTCGGGACAGCGTGAAGTTGAAGCCACGAAGAAATCGCGAATTTGCTTCGCGAGTCCTGTGACGATGCTGCCGGGAAGAAGAGAACGGCAGTATCACAGAGCAGGAGACCCTTGTGTCGGAGAGATCATGGAAAGGATGCGTACGTCGCGAGGCCCTATGCGACATCTGGTGTAATCGCAGGCTATTGCCCTGCAAACTCCGATGCGGGCTGCTGAGTTCCTTTGTGCATCACTTTGGTGGGCAGGAAAACATGAAGGGGCAGCGAATGCTTGCTGCCCCTGAATATTGTTCAGACTTCTAGTTTGAAATCCTGCCCGTCTTCAACTCGTTGACCAGTCGCTCAGCCTTGTAGATGTCATCCAGTGCTTCGAGAATTCCGGCCGAGTGGACGGAGACGCAGCGCATGTATTCGTCCGTGCTGATAAGGTCATTCGGCAGGCTCTCGATATTACCATCGAAGGCGATGCCGCAAATTTCGAGGTTCTTGTTCACCACGGGGCTTCCTGAGTTGCCGCCGATGATGTCGTTCGTCGATACAAAATTGAGCGGCGTGCTCATGTCGAACGACGGAGGCGGATTTCTCCACCGGTCAGGAAGATCCCACGGATCTTTCTTGTTGAAGGCGTAATGTCGATCGTACATTCCGTAGAACGTGGTGAAATAAGGTGCCAGCGTACCGTTATACTCATATCCTCGCACCACGCCGTCCGCGATGCGCAGAGAGAACGTTGCGTCGGGCGGAATGGATGTTCCATAGAGTCCGAACAGGGCACGCCCGAGCAACTGCACCTTCCCTTGCTCCCTGGACACCAATTCGTTGTAGCGATCACGCACTTCGCTCGCCCGTTCTGATGTTGATGCCACAAAGGCAATGAAAGGATCGCTCGATTGGAGAATATTGTCAGGATTGCCGTTCAAGAATTGCTTTACCTGGTCTTCGCTGGACATCACTGTCGATCGTGCCAATCCCGCCGCAGATGCTGCCGGCGTTTGTCCGGCAAGCAGCTTGTTGAATGCCGGGTTCCTGTCGCCGAAGGCAGCCTTCATATTTGCTAACTGCAGGGAGAGGATCTCCTGCTCAAGCTCGGTATTGATCGCCGAATAGAATCTCATCTTCAGGGAATCCAGTGCCTTTCCTTTATACACCGGTCCGCGCTGATCCTCAGGAAGTTTGAGCTGGTTGGCGAACTCAACCAGACGAGCAGCGAGACCAAAATACGCCGACCGGCCAGCACCTACGTATCCATAGCTCTGGACTTCGCTGAACAGCTTTCCTTTGTCGATCTGGAGGCCAGCGATCTCATCCCACAGGTGACCATACTCCTGCCTGAGCTGAGGGTTGTCGAGAACAGCCTTCTTGAACGTTTTCTCGAAGTCCCGCTTCTTTGCCATCAAAATCGGGTCTTGCAGTCCCTTTACTCTTCCGACGTACAGCTTCTGCGAATTGGAGTAGCCAAAGAGTTGCGTTTGATACTGGAGCTTCTGATCGGGGTGTTTGGCAAGATAGCTGGAAAAGATGCGAACGAGATTGTTCAGGTTGTTCGACACAAATGGATAGGCATAGTCCCTCTGGAATTCAATTTGGGAGTAGGTGAAGAGCCGGTTGGTTCGGCCGGGATTCCCGATGACGAACACCGCTTCGCCTTCCGTTGCTCCCCGCGCACTCCATTTGAAGTAGTTCGAGCTCTTCAGCGGCTGGCCGTTGTCATCATACACGCGGAAGAATGAAATATCAAGATCGTATCGTGGGTACGTGAAGTTATCCCAATCACCGCCGTAGAATCCCAACTGGAGTTCAGGGGCGAACACTAAGCGCACATCATTGTACCGCTTGAAGCCGTAGAGAGAAAACTTGCCGCCGTTGTAGAACGAAACGACGTTGCAGTTCAGCTTCGTCTTGTCCTGGTAGCGCTTCTCGATCTCTTCGATGGCTTTGTTCCGGTTGGCAACGCGCTCGTCATCGTTCCTGCCGCTTTCAAATGCCTTCTGCACCTCGTCGGTCACATCTTCAATGAGGACCAGTTGGTCTACGTACAGCCGTGGAACCTTTCGCTCCTCTGCAAGTGTGGATGCAAAAAACCCGTGCTCGGGCAGGTTTTCGCCCTCTCTGTTCACCCGGTCGAGCGCACCGCGTGCACAGTGATGATTGGTGAAAACGAGTCCATCCTCAGAAACAAAGGACGCGGAGCAATTGGGTAGACGGAGAGCGGCGAGGCGCGCTTTCTCGAACCACGCCTCGTCCGGCGCAAAGCCGTAGGACGTCTTGAAATAGTCAATCGGGGGGTAGTCGAACGTCCACATCCTGCCGGTGTCGAACATCCCGGCCTTGACCGTGTCAAGATTGATCTGACCGCCCAGCTCTGGCTTGGCAGCCTGGTATGTTGCGCAACCGCCAAGGACAGCCAGTGACAGAACAACGACAAATGACAGCTTGGCAAATGTCCGTTTCATCATTCTACCTCGTGATTAGTTGGTATGGAGAGGATTATCGATTGGTGCGATAAATGTAGAAAGAACTCTCTGTTCAATCAACGAAAACGTGATGAATAGGAAAATTGAAAGGCGTCGTCGTTCCGACGCTTTCGTGAGTGTTCCGACAAACGAGAATGCAGTCACGCAGCGGGGGGTGCTTGCTCCTTCGGTCTAAAGATCAGAGCGAGCACTATGCGTAGCTCGCGTATGCCATCGGCAGTGCAAACATGAGTCCTATATAAAGACCGTAGCGAACACCCTCCAGCAGTCCCCTTCCTTCATACCCTTTGGAGAAAATGTAGGTGAAGAAGAACGAGAAGAAGAGGCCGGTGACAGGAATGATCCAGAACTTCATTTCTCCCGCGGGCCGCAAAAGGTGGGAGATGGACCTGTACGCGGGATCGAGGATGATGAAGTTCACAATCCCGTCCAGGACTTGGAGCGTGATGAACACGGCGACGAAACCGATCCAGACTCTTTTTTTCATAGTATCCTCCTGCTAAGAGGTGGGTTGGAGAGGTCGTGGATATTCCGATGTACGAGGCTACAGAAGGCTTCGACAAACATCAAGAAGAAATCGCCAGGCGGTCGGACCCGGAGTTGAACCTCTCTATCCCTATTCGCAGCAAATAGATGTAATGGTGGGAACGGCTCCCTATTCTCCACTTCGCGCGCTGCTGGATCTGATAATCTGGCCAAAGAACAAGGCGTTGAGAAACATCTTGCTTGTTCCGTACCAAAAGGCGCGGAAGTTTGGGTCATCGGTCACCAAGATGGTTCGGCCTGATCGGAGTCCGCTGACAACCACGGCAGCGGAGTTCTTGATCGGTTTCTCGAAGTCTGGATGCAAGTAGCCGCTCAGCAGCGGCTGTTGCGTGTAAACGGCGGGCGTGGCGTACGGGTTCGCCGATGGCTCCATGAAGATCGTGGTGCCACGGAAAATGCTCAGCTTGTCGCCATCAAAGCCGTAGAAAACAGGGTGAGTCCTGTCAATGCTCAGTTCGAAGATGGCGCCGGGCATGCGACGTGCGCCGGAGTATTTCCATTCGTCTGCATACGCGCGCCGACTTGTGACGGTATCTCTCCGGCTCGCATCGGTTCGTCGGAATTTCCCGGTAGCGAGCCTGTTCCCCACCGCCCATTCGCACGCGTTCTCCATTGTGACCAGCGTACCACCATTTTCAACCCACTGGCGGAGGGATGCAACATTTGCGGAGTCAGCAGGGTAGCTGCCGCTCACCAAGACGATGACGTTGTACCGGCCCAGGTCGGTTCTGCCCAGTCGCGATGCTTCCACCAGGCTGACCTCCATGTCGAACCGCTGATCGAGCAGATGCCATGCTTGCCCTGCATCCGTTGAAGAGACTCCAGATCCCACGAGCAGCATCACCTTGGGCAGTTGAAGGGACTCGAAGCTTGAGCTGCCGAGATCAATCCCGGACGCGCTCAGACCAGTGGAGAGAGCGTAAATGTGA
>VGWB01000281.1 GCA_016873755.1 Ignavibacteria bacterium
GGACTGTTCCGGAAAAATAGTAGACACCGAAGATCGTCGAGAACCAATGAGGCTCGAGGCTCATTGCCCAGTCGATTGCCGTGAGCGTAATCGTGATGGCAAAGACCGGCATGAACCCGGCAGCAAGACGGATGTTGATGGACGTCAACTTCGGATCCTTCGTCAGATCCTGCTTCGCAGAGTTTCTCACGAAGATGAACGAGAAGAGGTTCCACAGGAAGAACACGACGAGGAAGCGGATGATGAAGAAATTGGCATTCAGATACGGCGCCTTGCCAGTGAGGATCTTGTCCGCCTCGACCGCCTCCGGGTGGGTCCAATGGAACAGGTCGTGGAGGTGAAACAACAGCGGAACAGCCAGGAGCGGAACAACAAGCGAAAGGGCTGCCAGGAACTCATTCACTCTCCGCATCGGCACGCTCCAGACGGCACCAGCGAGATATTCGAGCGCGACAAGGAATATCGAACCCCCCGCGACGCTCGCAAGGAAGAGAAAACCGATGACGTTGTTGAAGGCGCTCCGCTTGGCATCTATGATGTATCCTGCGCCGTACAGAAGAATGCCAACGAGCACGAGTACCCAGGCAAGCCGGGTGATCCTCTCGGGCAGCTCGGTTTTTGCGGCGGTGTCAGGAGCGGAACTCTTCATTTCAGATCGGACTCCTTTGGGTTCTGCGCTCGCTCGAGGACGCGCAAGTAGTGGACGATCGCCCAACGATCATCTCGCGACACCTGCGAGGCATAGGAGGGCATGATATTCTGCCCTTCCGTGATGAGATGGAAGATGCTTCCATCCGGCCAGTTCCGGATCTTATCCGAGATCAGCGTCGGCGGATTGGGGAATTGTCCTTGAAGTCGACTGTCCCCCCGGCCGAAGTTGCCGTGGCACGGACTGCAGAAGGTCAGGTACCGTGACTTCCCCCGCTCCAGGACATCCTTCGTAGGCAGAAGTGGATTGACGAGGTACTTGCCAGCATCATCCGGCTTCCCCTTCAACGCATACGGGAGGAAGCCGCGAGCCACTGTGCCTGGCACCGGAGGTCGCATGCCAATGCCGTCGGCAAACAGACCGCTCGGATTCTGCGCCTTCAGCTTCTCCTGCGCGCTCATCCACGTGAACGGCTCCATATACAGCACCTTGTTGAAGATGATGTACGTTACAGCCGACACGACGATTGCGGTCACAGCCAGCACGCCGAGGAATTTCGGGTCGAAAAGCTTCTGGCCATGATTAAGGTCGCTTAGGTCCAAATACACCGGCGCGACGCTTTTGCCGCCGACGTTCCTCAAGAACTCCCGCACCTCGTGCTCGTCGAATATCGGATCATCCGCCTGTATGCTGATCCCGAACTTGTCGGATGAGACGTTCTTCATGTACGGGGTGTCGTGAAGCGGATGAGCGTTGTTGGGGAACCTGAAGTAGAGAACGATCATCGTGACGACCGATAAGACCGACGCAAGGAGCACCGTCACTTCGAATGCAACGGGAACGAACGCGGGCCACGACCAGAATGGCTTGCCCCCGATCACCAGCGGATAGTCGACCAGCGTCACCCACGTCATGAATCCTACAGCCGAAAAGGCTCCCAACAAGCCGAACACGAGCGCGAAGATCCCGAGCCTCGACGGCTTCAGTCTCATCGCTCTGTCCATCCCGTGTACCGGATAGGGCGTGTTGATGTCGAAACGAGTGTACCCTGTTTTGCTGGCACGCTCCGCCGCATGGATGATCTCATCCGGCGTATCGAACAGCGCTGTCAGCGAATAGAGGGATTTCTCTTTCATGAATATCGCCTGTCTCCTTAGTGCTGAGTCGGTTGCGCTCCCTCTACCGCCGCCTTTACTTCCGAGATGGAGACAACCGGCAGCACACGCACGAAAATCAGAATCAGTGTGAAGAACAGCCCGAAACTGCCCAGCAGAATCCCCACATCGTAAAGCGTCGGCACGTAGTGTCCCCAGCTCGTGGGGAGAAAATCACGCGAGAGCGACGTCACCACGATGACGAACCGCTCGAACCACATACCGATGTTGACGATAACACCGATGGCAAACATGATCGGAATCGACCGCCGTATCTTCTTGAACCAGAAGAGCTGAGGGAACACAACGTTGCACGTCACCATGGTCCAGTACGCCCAGGCGTACGGCCCGAGTGCCCTGTTGAGGAAAACGAATTGCTCAAACTGGCTGCCGCTGTACCACGCGATGAAGAACTCCATCGCGTACGCGTACCCCACCATCGAGCCCGTCACAATCATCACCTTGTTCATTTTTTCAAGGTGGTCAAGCGTGATGATATGTTTCAGCTTGAACGCCTGGCGCACGAAGATCAAGACGTTTTGCACCATCGCGAAACCGGAGAAGACCGCTCCGGCGACGAAGTACGGGGGAAAGATCGTCGTGTGCCAGCCGGGAATGACCGAAACAGCAAAATCGAAGCTGACGATGGTATGCACTGAGAGAACGAGCGGGGTTGCAAATCCGGCCAGGATCAAATACGCGCGCTCATAGTGCTGCCAGTGCCGGTTCGAGTGCCGCCAGCCGAGACTGAAAATGGAATAGACAACCTTTTTAATCTTGCTTGTCGTCCTATCGCGCAGCGATGCGAGGTCAGGAATCAGGCCGACGTACCAGAACACCAACGACACGATGAAGTATGTGGACACGGCAAACACGTCCCACAAAAGCGGAGACGTAAAGTTCACCCAGAGTGAGTTCTGGTTCGGATACGGCGTCAGATACAAAGGCAGCCAGGGCCTGCCCGTGTGGAGCAGGGGGAACAGACCGGCGCACATGACAGCAAAGATCGTCATCGCCTCTGCGAATCGGGCGATGCCGGTTCTCCAGCGCTGTCGGAGAAGGAAGAGAATTGCAGAAATGAGTGTCCCGGCGTGTCCGATACCGACCCAGAAAACAAAATTGACGATGTCAAATCCCCATGAGACGGGTTGATTAATCCCCCACAAACCCAAGCCTTTGTAGATTGTGAGACCAACACATACCACACCGATCGTGAGAAACGAAACGGTGATGCTGAAGGCAATCCACCAGGTTCTCGTTGGAAATTGATCCAGCGGAGCGGCGATGGTGGCATCCAGCTCAGAGGCTTTGGGCCGTCCTTCGACGACTGGCATTTCACGGGTATAGTCGATGGCGGCAGTGCTCACGCGAGTTTCTCCGAGTGGATGTTGCGCAGTCTTGCCAGATACGTCACGTTGGGCCGAACGTTCGTTTCTTCCAAAACGTGGTATCCGAGACTGTGGGCTCGGTAGCGGGAGATCTCCGAGTTCGGGTCGTTCATATCCCCGAAGACGATCGCCGTTGCCGGGCAGGCCTCCTGACAGGCGGTGGTCACATCGCTCCCCGTGAGTGCTTTCCCCTGCTCCGTTGCGCGCTGACGGGCTTCCATGATTCGCTGAACACAGAAGGTACACTTTTCCATAACACCACGAGAACGGACCGTCACCTCGGGATTGTGCATCAGGTTGATCGGCTCCTGCTCATAGTAGCCGTCGGCCAGATAATCACGCCAGTTGAAGAAATTGAAACGCCGCACCTTATACGGGCAGTTGTTGGAGCAGTATTTCGTCCCCACGCACCGATTGTAAGTCATCTGGTTCAGACCGTCAGGACTGTGTGTCGTTGCGACGACGGGGCAGACGTTCTCGCACGGCGCGTGATCGCAATGCTGGCAGAGCATCGGCTGGTGACTGAGCATCGGATCGTTCGAAGTGCCGGAGTAGTACCGGTCGATGCGAATCCACTGCATCTCTCGTCCTCCTGCCACCTGCTCCTTCCCCACTGTGGGAACGTTGTTTTCGACATTGCACCCGGCGACGCAGGCGTTGCACCCGATACATTTGTTGAGGTCGATCGCCATTGCCCATTTGACTCCGTGGTATTCGACCTCTTTGCTGATGCTGAACAATTCACGCTTTTCGTGGTGCAGAAACTCCGGATCCGCCTCATACTGCCGAACGGTCCCTTCCCGCACGATCTCGCGTTTTCTGTGAAAATCCTTGACAAAGGTGTCGTCCAGCGAGTGATGTTCTTGCGTCGAGGCTAACTCGTACCGTCCACGCGCCTTCACAACCTGCGCCCCAGTTAGGATCCGCGGGCCATCGATTGAAGATGCCGTGAGAAGAATCTGAGCGTCTGTCCCGACTCCGGTGCCGATC
>VGWB01000282.1 GCA_016873755.1 Ignavibacteria bacterium
TAATCTCCTCCTCCGTCAACCCATACAGCTCGTAGACGAGGTTATCAATCTGCTTATCCGTGGCGTCGATCTGGCGCTGGAGAGCGGTCTTCTCGTGCTCGGTCTTGACTTTGTGCAGCTGCTTGTGAAGATCGAGCATCTGCTGCACAAGCTCGACCATCTTGTCGTGGCGGGATTTGTCAACGGGATCGGAGAAGTTGATCGTGCGAATCGGAAGTTCTCCAAAATACTGTTTGGTGCAAGTTATCCAGCCTCCTCTGAATACGTTGCTTGTTTCGCGTAAACACCAGAATAGCAGGCGCGAGTTCAAGAGGCCAAGAACATACTCTGGAGCGACCTGAACCGTAGAGCCAAGGGTAATGGTGAAGCCACCGCTCGCCATCGGACAAAGTCGGCCCTTGTACGATTGCGGTATCAAGGCGAAACTTCCGCGATCCGCCAACAGCGGCACCGCAATATTCGCCCTATCGTGTAATTCTAGGTTTCTGGCAGCGCTAAACGCGAACCATTTTCTGAATTGCTTCCTCTTCCGCAGTGTCGCTACGTTTGAGTGCAGATATGTGTAAGTCTTCGGAAAGAACTTCTTCAGTTCTTCTTCTTCAAGCAACCGCGCTGAATCTTTCGATGTGGTATAAGGAAATATGACTCGCCAGTCTCCTGCTGGATCGAAGTGGTAGCGCCGAAAATCCGTAGCAAAGAGTGGAATTCGAAGTGCTTCTTTTTCAAGCTTGGCTCCTTTTTCGACGAGGAAAACATCATCGGCTCCTGTACTGCTTCCTCGGCTCATGTCGGCGGGTAGATCGAGTAGGCGAACACTCTGTATCCTCAGTTTCTGCCATATCGACCGCGTTGACTCAGCAGAAAACATCCACGCTTGTTCGCTCAAGTTCGCAGCAGGCACAAATGCGATCGTGCGGCTTTCGAGTGAACGTGCATTGGCCTCGCTCCTCGAAACTTCCAGTTGCCTAGGGCTGATCTTCGACAGAAATAGGAGGCAAGTGTATGTCGTTGCGCTGAAAACTTGGCTTGCTCCAAAGTCAACAATCTTTGCTATTGCCGTGTGCTTTGAGAGGTGCAGCCTCAGTCCACGACCATAATCCGTCTTGAAGAACTTGTTTGGCAAGATCATGCCAAACAGACCTCGGGGACTCAAGAGCGCGAATCCTCTTTCCACAAACACTACATAAACATCAAAGTTACCTGTTGCACTTTCGTATGTTTTCGAGAAGTACTCAATCCGTTCCGCTGGGAATCCCTGTATTCTAACGTACGGCGGATTCCCAATCACCGCATCAAACCCGCCGCCCTTCATGATCTCCGGAAACTCCTTCTCCCAATCAAACACGTTAATCCGCGTCCGCTCTTCTTCATCCAACAGACTGAGCTGCTTCCCCTCGTAGAAATCAGACCCGATGAGGGAGTTGCCGCACTTGATGTTGCTGCCGAGATCGGGCAGCGCTCGCTCGTGGAACATCTTGAGCTGCAGGCTGATCGTCTGATCATTCTCTCCCTCCAAAACCTTCAACAGCAACGAGAGCTTTGTCACCTCCACCGCCTGCGGGTCAATATCAACGCCATAGATATTATTGAGCAGAATCCGTTTCCGCTCAGCAGTGGTGAGCCGCCAATCTCCGCCGGGCCCCTGGTAGAGCGCAGGCGAGCGACCCGTCGCGTGCTTCTCTGGCCCATCGTTTACATACCAGTCTCGGTGCCAGTCGAGCAGGTATTGATACGCGCCGATGAGAAACGAGCCCGAGCCGCACGCGGGATCGAGGATGCGGAGCTTGGAGGCTTGACGCGGGGTGAGCCCGCGCGCCTTCTCTGCCCCTTTCCGCGAGGGGGACGCGATCCACTCTTTGGATCGCAGGGGGTCGGCTGTTTGCTCGACCCCTCCGTCCCGACTTCGTCTGGACACCTCCCCTTGTAAATGGGAGGAAAATGCTTCTTCGACCCCCTCTTTATCTCCCCCTTGAGAGGAAGGGGGAGAAAGCAAGACGCCCACGGTGTTCTTCACTATGTAGTCGACGATGTATGTCGGAGTGTAATACACACCGCCGGCTTTCTTCACCTCGGGTTTGTCCTCAACGACGGCCCTGTGACTGGCTGTCAGGCGTATCACCTTGCCGAGGAATTGCTCATACACCTGTCCGAGGATGTCGGCGGGGAGAACGGAGAACTCGTATGCGCTATCAGGATAATACAGGCCCTTGAGGATCTCCTTCAGGGGCTTGTCGTCGATGTCAAGCTGGAGCGTGAGCTCGTCCGGCGGCTCGTTCCGGTTCTTCTCGGCCTCGAAGTGGAATAGGCCGGAGTTATAGCGCTCGTCGGCTCTTCGGAAGAGCTCGGTAAGTCTGCGGTACACTCGCTCGCCGTTGAGCAACGCCTGAAGCCGCCCGTACATCTCTATGCCGCGGTCCTCACAGATACGCATGAAAATTATGCGATCGATGGTCCGCTGCACCGCGAAGTTCAGTTCGCGCTGCGTGAGCTTCGGGTTCCGTAGGGCGATGGTTTTCGCAAGACTCTCGCGCCAGGCTTCGATTTCCTTCAAGAATGCGTCGTCGACCTCCGCAGTCCCCTTCTTGACCTTTGTCGATTCAGCATACCTGTCGAACGAGCCCTGTAAGACGGCATCGCGCGAAAAAATGGACGCGATCTGCTCCCACTTCTCCTCATACTCCTTATAGCAAAGGATAAGAGTGCGAGCCGTAGCCGCGCTGTCGCTCTTCAACGGCTTGATTCGACAGTCGTAAACGGCAAACTCCTCGAAGTCGGTGAGAATCGAAAGCGGAAGCTTAGCGGACCAAGCGTAACGACGAAGTTGGTATGCCGGTCCAATCTCATCTTTGACGCTCGCAGAAGGCCTCTTTGCTTCGAGGAAGAACTTGGGTTTGCCACCAATCTGGAAGGAATAATCTGGGGCTCTTGTGACACCACCGATCTTGACCGTTGCTTCATGGATGACATCCTTGTACGCTTCGGCGTAGCCTCGTTCATTGTAAACGTCCCAGCCGAGGGCTTTGAAGAGCGGGTCGATGTACTCCAGCCGGAGCTGGGTTTCGTTGTATTGCCCGGATCGGTATGCTTCGATGTTGCGATCGAAGCGCTCGACGAGTTGGGGAAGTTCAGGAGGTGGTGGCATGGTTAGAACCTATCTCAAAAACGACTGTCACTCCCGTCCCGAAGGGATCCCTTCGGGAAATGATTCTATCGGGAGTCCAGAAAGCGCCGTCTGGATTCCCGCTTAAGACGTGCGGGAATGACAACTGTGGCAAAGAGCGGGATTTTGAGATGACCTCTATACAAACTGAATGCTAGAAGGTAAATACGACACTTGGCGATGTTCGAGACGATCCAGCTCCTCTTCAATTTATCGCAATTCTTGGAAAAATCAAAAATGCCCGTATTATGTCAATTTCACCCCGCGCGTCGTGGTGTCGGGAGCCCGTCAGACCACACCCGGTCGGGCGGGCTTCCGCAAGTATTACAGCGTTGATCGTGGTTAAGGAACGTACGCTGAGCCCTCAGATACCGCAACAAAAAAGGGTATCTGCCCGGGTGGCACATACCCTTTCCTAAATAACCACTCCTACTTCATCACTTCAGTAGCATCATTGTCTTCCGTGCAACGTGACGATTCCCCTCCTTGCTTGTCGCTGTCAACTGGTAGATGTACATCCCGCTCGACACACGAGAGCCATCCCATTCTTCCCGATGATACCCGGCAACCCGCTCTCCCTCCACCGGCACCGCTACCTCCCGACCCAGCACATCGAAGATCTTCAAGCTCACCCATCCATCTCCCGACAGCTGATAGCTGATCGCTGTGCTAGGATTTCCGCCTAAGGCGGATCCGCCTTTGGCGGAGAATGGATTGGGGTAGTTCTGGAACAACTCGAACCGCTCAGGCGCAGCGATCACAACCGTGATCTCCTTCGTCCATTTCTCACCCGTCGGAGCCGAAATCACGAACTTCAGCGTGTGCGCTCTGTTGACAGGTGCGCTCTTGTCGACCGAGAACGTGAACACCGCCGACGCCTCGCCGTTTGCCCCGATTTCATCAATCCGTTCTTCCATCGCCCAAAATCTCAGCCAAGAAGGAACGTTTACGGCCTCAACCTTGACATTCGCCAGCGGAACGGAAGAAGTGTTCACAATCGCCAGCTCA
>VGWB01000283.1 GCA_016873755.1 Ignavibacteria bacterium
GATGCAACCGCACAGTCCTTCATGCGCTCCCGCGGCCTCGAGTGGTAGCGGGGAGGTAGTGAATCCCGCGCGAGTTGGATTCCGTAGCTGAAGCGCCAGGCACCTTCGAGGTGCGTGGCACTTGCCCTGATTGACACCTCATGAGGATCAACTACGTCGAGAGCATTCTTGTTCCTCTTATTCCGTGGGCGCTTCGGTTCCCATTGTACTGGATCGCCTTTAAGGTGCGGTCGATTCACATTCGGGTTCTGAGTTGTTTGATCATCGCCGGCGTGTCGTACTTCTTCGACATCATTCCACTTCGGCTTCCAGAGGAGATGCACTTTGTCGTTTCCGTCGCCCTCGCCGCTTTCCTCATTACGCGTTACACCGAAGCTGAGCTCTTCCCTGATGCCTTGATGATACCGTTCATTGTTGAGCTGATCTCATTGCTCTTCCTGTCATACGTTATCACTCCATTGTTGAACTGAATTGACTTTGATGAAGGACTGGATTACTTTTCCAGACAAGTTCTGGTCGCTGCAGATGCCAGGAGGACCAAAGGCCAGGGAATCCTCGGGAAAGAGGCGAAGGGTCTTTCCGGTTCTGCGCGCTGAAAAGATGGCGCGTTGCATCGTTCCGCTGCTTGGAAGCCACCGGCGATACACGATTTCACCGATTTTCTGTCACGCGGTTTCATCAGGGTTGCGCGTCCTCACCACACTACGGAGGTTTGAATGCGGCGGGTACGATATCTTGTCGCCACAAGTCTGGACGGCTTCATCGCAGGGCCGAACGGCGAAGCAGATTGGATCATCATGGACCCGGACATAGATTTCACCTCTATCTTCAAGCAGTTCGACACGATTCTTATGGGGCGCCGGACGTTCGAGATGATGAAGCGCGAGGGGAGGGGTGGAATCCCCGGCATGAAGACATTCGTGTTCTCCCGAACGCTCAAGCAACGCGATCATCCCGAAGTGATTATCGTAGCCGAGAAGCAAGAGGAAACGGCGGCTGCTCTGCGACGAGAATCGGGAAAGGATATCTGGCTGTTTGGCGGGGGCATGCTCTTTCGCGATCTCGTCGAGGCAAAGCTTGTGGATTCGGTGGAGGTTGCTGTCATACCGGTGATCCTTGGGGGAGGAATTCCGCTCATCGCGCACCCGGCCAAGACCACAAAACTGCGCCTGACGGGCCATAAAGTATACAAGACGGGGATTGTCTCTCTTGAATATTCCTTGACGTAGATCGCGGCTGACGTTTTCCCTATGACGGAGTTCTCTCCAGCCTGCGGTGTCATTTGGTTCTCCGCCGTCCGCCGATAGCGGATTGTAGGAGCCGATGGCAGCACGCGAATGCCGCAGCAAAGCGGATCTTGGCACGGTGGAATCGGTAGAACGAACCCAAAGAACTTTGATCAGCTAACGCCTTCGTATCATTTACTTCAGCTCTCCGGGCCTCAAAGAATGAAAGCGCTCTTCTGTTTGCTCACGCTGTCTGCAGCAGTCTTCAACCCTATCCCTGCGCAGATAAACGACACAACGGGCCAGTTCTCTCGCATCCGGATTGGTGCAGTTGTGCCCTTGATTCGATATGTTCAACTGACCACTCGAGACCGAGTGATCGAGCCTGGCAATCCGATCGCCCTGAGTCCCGAAGAGATTAGCGTACTCAGGGTCGTCTTCCTTCGCGATAGTCTCTCAGACCAAGACGGTCCACAATTCTTGAAAATCACAACAATCTCCACGAACAGGCGGGAAAACCTCATCGATGAGAACGTCCAATACGCGATCAGTTTCCGTCCGATGGCGGATGAGGATGCTGACCTCCGAGAGCTGGAACGTTGTGCAAGGCAAGTTGCCCCGCTGGCATATGTCAATCCGGAGCTGATGCGAAGCGTCCGGATCCAACTCGATTCGCTCGGCGAGTGGGGGCATGTCATTGTTCGCGTTGAACCCGAAGAAGAGCTTGTGAAGTACTATGGTAGAATCAAGGAGAAGCTCGAATACCATATCTTGGTCAAGGGCCGACTGCTCGAGTTCGGATTCACGCTGAGTGTGCCGAAAGTACTGTACGATACACGTACCGTTGATTCCGTTTTGTACGGAAACACAAGCGCGATGCTGCGTATCCACTTGCTCAATGGTGAAACCGGCGTGCGCTATCCCATTAGTGTGGGCGTGGGAACGTTCGGTGTCGATTCGCCCATCGATGTCTCTCGGTCTGGCGGCGGCTTCGCGATATCTCTCTACTTCGACATCATTCAACTACTGAGGATCGTCAATATCAACCTGCCGCAGAGTGTAAATGCAGGATTTGATGTCTCTCCGTTTTTTCCCATCGGTCACAAGGGTCGGCTGCTATTCAATGCACGCATCGGAATCACACCGTAGCTACTTGCGGTCAGCCTGGCAGAGGCATGTCAAATCAATCCGTCTATCGACCGAGTATGTCGCTTCCTCCACCATGATTCACGAGCGTCGTGACCTTAAATCCAGAGACATATAGAAAGAACTTGCTCAAGTACACAACTCTTGCGTTCAGGTTGCTGCCTGAGATTGAGAAGCCCGCCATACTGGATGTAGGTTGTGGAACCGGGATACCGACGATACACCTGGCTGAAATGTGTAACGGCAGCGTTGTCGGAGTAGATGTTGATCGCGTAGCCCTGGAGAAGTTGGAAGCAAAGATCAGAGAGAAGGGGCTATCAAGCCGAGTAAGGGCGATACGTTGCCCGATGGGAGAAATGCCGTTTGACGATGGAGCCTTTGATATCGTCTGGGCCGAAGGTTCTGTAGGCCACCTTGGCTTCACCAGCGCTCTGAACCTGCTCAGAAGATTTCTCAAGAGTGAGGGATTTCTTGTTATTCACCATGATGCGGTTGATCACATGAATAAGATAAGCGCCGTTGAATCGGCCAACTTCATGTTGCGCGGATTCTTCGTACTATCTGAGAGTGTATGGTGGAATGATTACTACAAGCACCTTGAAGCCGAACTGACGAAGGCGGCCTCGGCAGAACCACCGTTTGAACTGAGCAGCCTCAGAGAAGAGGTAGAGCAATTCAAGAGAGACCCTCAGAACTTCAGGTCCGCTTTTTTCATAATGCAGAAGCAGAGACGTCCCGCATAATCCCGAGCGCGGGGCCGAAATGCCTGACGACGTGGGTGACCAGCGCCAGCTCGTTTGGCCTGAACGAGAGACCATCATACTTGGGCATGATATGGATCCAAAAGCGATGGAACCCTATGGGGCCGCGCTCTCAGCCTACTTCGAGGGTGATGCCAATGCAGAAGTGATCGTACGGAGAGATGATGGGGAGGAATCCAAGCTGCCCATCAGCTACTTCTTTCGTCAGCCATCTGCTTTCACACCGATTGAGAACGCAGCAATCGATTACTGCACGGGTCACGTGCTCGATGTGGGTGCTGGAACCGGGGTCCACACTCTGGCTCTCCAAGAAAAGGGCTTCCAGGTGACAGCCATCGACGTGAATTCAGCAGCCGTGCAGATCATGACGAGGCGGGGTGTGAAGGACGTGCATCGCGCCGATCTCTTCAAATGTCAATACGAACCCGTTGATACCATCTTGATGATGGGCCATGGGATCGGGATGGTCGAGACCATCGAAGGCCTGGATAGATTCCTGATCCACGCACGGGGATTATTGTCCGAGGAAGGCCAGATATTGCTGGACTCCCTTGATGTGCGTACTACAGGTGACCCGAAGAACCTGGCTTATCACGAATCGAACCGTCGGGCTGGGCGATACATCGGGGAGATCCGTGTCCAGTTTGAATACCAAGGCAAGCATGGGCCGTTCTGCGGCTGGCTGCATGTGGACGGGGGGACTTTGAAGGAGCACGCCGCCAAGGCCGGATGGAAATGTGACGTAGTTCTTGAAGAGAACACTGGGAACTACCTTGCCCGGCTGACCAAAGAGCGCGGCCGGCACACATAGCGAAATGTGCACGAGAACCTGCTCTACACCTCAACGCGTTCGGTGGAGTAGTGCCACGCAACTTGGAGGTGCGTGGCACTTGGCCCGGGGCGACCCCCCTCATATCGTAGCCTTGCTGTTGGGCGGGACTCATCCTGAGGGTAGAATGCTCACGAATCTGGAAAACGATTCGGAGAGTCTATTTGCATCTGCATCCGTCTTCATGGACATCGCGGCCTCTCA
>VGWB01000284.1 GCA_016873755.1 Ignavibacteria bacterium
CTGACGGTTTTCGATTGCAGTCGGCGAGACAGACTCTGATCCAATGACATGTGATACCTCCAGCAGATTGGCAATTGAAAATACCCAAATCCTGCCTAGGTATCACCTGATACTAACCTACGATAACAGGAACGAACTTTACTCGACAGGTATTGGACATGAACAAGCGTACTTACGGCTTGCGATATGCGACGGTTGTTATGCTGCTTGCAGTACTCATACCGTCATTGAGTTTGGCGCAAAGGGCAAACGCAAAGCTTGCTCAGACTGGAATGAAGTTTCTCAATGTCAGCGCGCACGCCCGACAGGCCGCCTTGGGCGAGGCATTCACTGCGGCAGACGGATACTCAGCTTCAATGTTTTATAATCCGGCAGGGATGGCGCGGCTTGGTATGTTCGCCGAGGCCTCCCTAGGGCGAGTCAACTGGATCGCTGACATCGAGCACACGTTTGCGAGCGTGGCATTTGCTCCCTGGGACGGCGACTACGGCGTCTTCGGTTTCACGTTTCAGTACGTCAACTACGGCGAGATTCAATCAACCATCCTGGCGAACAACGCCAATGGGTATCTTGACGTCGGCACCATCAAGCCGAACGCAACGATGTTCGGCCTCGGCTACGCCCGGTCGCTCACAGACAAATTCTCGATTGGCGCCAACGTGAAGGTCGTGACGCAAGATCTTGGAACCGGTATTACCAAGACGAGCTACGTGACAGGGACCGACGGCCTGGCCACAGGCATCAAGGATCCGGAGCAACAACAGTTCAAGCTCAAGAACGTCGTTGCATTTGACTTTGGAGTCATGTATCGAACGGGTTTCGAGAGCCTGACACTTGGTATGACGGTCCGGAACTTCGCCCGTGAGGTGACTTATCAAAAAGAAGGTTTCCAGCTCCCGCTCACGTTCAAGCTCGGTATGGCGATGAATGTGATGGACCTTTTTGCCATCAATCGCGAAACACAGTCGCTGCTTCTTTCCGTCGACGCCGAGCATCCGCGGGATTTCCCGGAGCAGATTCGAGTCGGCGCCGAGTACCTGTTCCTGAACAGCTTCGCGTTCAGGATCGGCTATGTGACGCCGGCTGACGAGTACAGTCTTTCGTACGGGCTTGGATTCCAGCATTCGCTGGCGGGCACCAAATTCGCGCTCGACTATTCGTACACGCCGTTCGGCGTGTTCAACAATGTGCAGCGGTTCTCGCTGCGGTTTGGGTTTTGACTAGCAGTCACCAAGAAACAGCCTGTCATGCCCGCGGATGTTAAGCGGGCATCCAGACACGGCTTTGTTCTGGATTCCGACTTAAGATCCGACGGAATGACTTTCCTTTTTGAGATAGCCCATAATGAATATCTGCGCCGGAGGCGCACCCGCCTTTGGCGGGGAACAACGAATGATGAGTAATGAAGTGTGTTGGCTGCTTCTATCATTCGATATTCGACATCCACCATAAATATAGCTCTTCGTATTCTCCACTCGACACACGTGAAATCATCATTGCAGGTATTCCCATGATCACGAAAGTACTCAGGTTCTGTCTCTTCGCACTTGCTGGGTTGGCGGTGCTCTCGTCAGGCGGTTGCCTCGTCAACGACGAAACGGGAACGGTGTATGATCCAAATGCAGTAAGTCCCCGACCGAACCCGACGGTCACCAGCATTTCGCCTCAGGGAGGCGCTTTTGCGGGCGTCGACACGCTTATACTCGCTGGCACCAATTTTTCCGTAGCCGTCGCAGAGAACACGGTATATTTCGACAAGAGTCCGGCGACACCATTCAGCGCCACATCGAGCCAGCTAAAGCTGGTGGCACCGCTGGCTCTCGGAGACAAGATTTCCGTCAAGGTCGCAGTGCGGGGAGCCTTTCTGTTCAGTGAGCCGATTTCCTACTCGCTGACAGCTGCAGTCGTAAGCTTTGGAACCCTCGGGCCGACAGACGCTGCGGGCGGCCTTGCGACCGACGCAACCGGTAATCTCTATGCAGCCATCAAGGGGGAAACTTCGAACGCGAAAATCTACAAGATTACCCCGGCCGGAGTCAAGACAGAGTATGCACCGGAGACAGGAGGAACGCCTCAGTGGGGTGCATTGAGATTGGGTCCCGGTGGATATTTTTATGCCGCGCGAAGCGTACGCGCCGTGTACCGTTTCAATCCCGGTGGTGGAAGCGCAGCGGCGCTCTGGGTAGCGTTCCCCAGTGGAGTATTTATCACAGATTTCGATTTCGACCAGAGCGAGAATCTTTGGGCCGGTGGAAACAACACCAATCTCTACCTCATCAAGCAGGACAAGACCACAAAATCTTTCCCATTTGCCGGCAATGTGCGCGGTCTGAGGGTCCACAGCGGACACCTCTACTTCGCGGCGAACACCGCCTCAGGTGAGGCAATCTGGCGTGCGCCGATCAGCGGAGACAACCTTGGCACTCCTGAGGTCTATTTTGACCTAACCGCCGCGTTCAGCGGGAAGAACCTTGTCCCGACATCGATCACGTTTTCATCGGATGGATATCTCTACATCGGCACCAATGCACCAGAATTCGTCGTAATCGTAACCCCGACCAAAGCCAGCGGAGCGCCCTACAAGGCGTACACGACCCTATTTGGAACAGGTACGTTGTCGTTCGCGTGGGGAAGCGGAGATGCTCTCTACGCCTCGTCGCAATCCGGCGCCTTGATGAAGATCTCGACCCGAAAATCAAGCGCTCCGTACTACGGACGGTAGACGGTTTCACGCAAAACAAAAACAGCAGTTCCCCAGGAAGGTCGATGTCTGAATCTTGAGAACAGTCGAAGACTTTCCAACAATAATCCACGTAATTCCTTCACCAATCATAAAAGGAGAACAGTTATGAGAAAATTGTGCTGGCTACTCCTCGTGATCGTGGTGGCAGTGGGGGTTTCATATGGCCAGGTCACCAAGTACATCTACCAGGGCCCCTTCCCGCCGGATTCCGCATTTTACAAATTGCTAGGTGGAATAGTTAATGTTGGCATTGGTGTCGACCCGGCGGGCAAGGTTTGGATTCAAACCCGCTCCGAGAATACTACGCGTGATTCAATTGACAGGCCTGAAGGAGGCAAAGCGAGGCTCTTTCCCATTTATGTTTTCAATCCCAATGGGACTCAAGCAAGTTTTTCGCCCATCAAGATTCTCACTGGCCCCGACCAGACTGGTGTTACTGTTACCGACACGCTTATTAGAGGGTCTGCAACTGGTGGAAACATTAATCCTAAGAATGGCAATTTTGCAGCCGTTTGGGGAACCCTCGCGCATAAGCCCGGACCTCTCATTTGGGAAGTCGATTACAGAACCGGAAAGGGCGTCAGAAGGATCCTTCTTCCGTTGGGAACATTGCAGAACAACGTTGCTTCCCTCGCCTTAAATCGGGACGGTGAATACTTTGCCTGTTCAGTCTTGGGTGGAACTCCCGGGCAGATACTGAATCCCGATGGCTCTTTGGGAACTCAGTTTGCTGCCTCTGTCCCAGCGATTGGCCGCGCGATCGCTGTAACACCTGATGGCAATGACGTGTACGTGCCGCGATTCACTTATGCTCCCCCATACACGTTGGTCTATCACAGCGATAACGGATCTCTTGGGCCGTATGCGCTGAAGGACAGCATCCTGTTCGGTGCATCCGTCGAATCGATTGCCATTCACCCGAAGACGGGACATGTCTGGATGAGTGCCGATAGGAGATCGGTAAGGGACTCCATACAGTACATGAGGAAGTGGACGGCAAACACATTCTATGCGTACAACCCGGCCACGAAGGCGATTGTCGATAGCTTCACAGTGACTGCGTGGGATCCGGGTAGCACGGGGCCTTTACCGAGGGGGATGGCGTTCAGTCCGACCGGCGATACAGTGTATGTCGCGCATTTTGACGTCTCAGCACTGCCTGCGGTCGTGAGGTTTATCAAAGGCACGGCACCGGTTAGCGTCGAGCGCGACGAAGCGGTCGTTCCGTCAGGCTACACGCTGTCGCAGAACTACCCCAACCCCTTCAATCCTTCAACAACGATCAGGTTCACCATTGCTCAAACCAGCTTGACCACGTTGAGGGTCTACGATGTGATGGGGCGTGAGGTATCTCTGCTGGTGAATGAGTCGTTGACACCGGGGGCATACACATCAAAGTTCGATGGG
>VGWB01000285.1 GCA_016873755.1 Ignavibacteria bacterium
GTGTCATCCGCGAACATTGCGGAGATGAACAGGAGTCCCACGCTCAGAACAGCAACGAATCTTCTCATCATAGGTTCTTCCTTCCAGATAGTGTGGATGCTTTTGGCAAGCACGGTGGCGATTGCCATCGTTCTCATGCAAACGGTAATATCCGGCTTGTGGTTCCTGAAGTCCCCGTTTGATGCCTCTCTCCCCGGCCCGCGTTTAGCAGTGTTCTGGATTCCCGCGTACGTGGGAATGACATCAGGACCCATGTCATGCTTGCGAAAGCAGGCATCCAGATCTTTGCCTTGTCCTGGTTTCACACTGAAGTGAGAAGCGTTCCGCACCAACGCCACACCTACTCCGTCGGTAGCGGAGAAATCTCCCCCTCTTCGCCATACAGACCAATCCACTTCGGATTGTGCCTCTCGATCAACTCAAGCTTCCAGATACGCTTCCATTTCTTCAATCGGTTCTCTCGTTGAATCGCGGAGTAGACGTCACCGAAGACTTCATAATAGACCAGTATGTGCACACCGTACTTCTTTGTGAATCCCGCTATCAGGCCGTTCTTGTGCTCGAAGACTCGACGAACGAGGTCGTTGGTCACCCCAATGTAGAGCGTCCCGTTCCTCGCGCTCGCCAAGATGTAGACGTAGAAGAAACGTAATTCTGTCATCCGTTTCAATGGCCCCACGATTCGACTGCAGTGGCAACGCGACTCCAGGTCAATTCTATGTTCTGGATCCCCGCTTGCGCGGGGACGACGTCACTCTGTCACTCCTGCGAACGCAGGAGTCCAGAACATAGCGACCTCTCCGCACTTGGCGCTTCCTACGCAGCGATCTGGATTCCCGCGTTTCACGAAGTGATGCCTTCGGCATGTGGGAATGACATCCCCTTCGATGTCACCCCTGCGTAAGCAGGGGTCCAGAACCTCGCATTGTCCCAGCACTCGGACAGTGTTGAGCGGTGTTCTGGATCCCCGCTTGCGCGGGGACGACGTCACTCTGTCACTCCTGCGAACGCAGGAGTCCAGAACATAGCGACCTCTCCGTACTTGGCGCTTCCTACGCAGCGATCTGGATTCCCGCGTTTCACGAAGTGATGCCTTCGGCACGTGGGAATGACATCACTGCTCGTGTACTAGCCCTCACTGCTTGTTCTTCACGTACTTGTCGGCCCATTCAAACATCTCTGCCAGGGCGTGGAGGACGGACTCCCGTGCCGCATAGCCGTGGCTCTCGTGAGGCAGCAGCACAAGCCGCGCCGTGCCCCCGTGACCCTTGATCGCCTGGAACAGGCGCTCTGACTGCATCGTGTGCGTGCCCGAATTGTTGTCGGCTTCGCCGTGAATCAAAAGAATCGGCTCATTGATCTTATTCGCGTGCATAAAGGGCGATACCGCCATGTAGACGTCGCGTGCCTCCCAGAAGGAGCGTCGCTCGCTCTGGAAACCGAACGGCGTCAGGCTTCGGTTATACGCACCGCTCCTTGCGATGCCGGCAGTAAACAGGTCCGAGTGCGCGAGGAGATTGGCCGTCATGAATGCACCATAGCTGTGACCAGAGACGAAAACACGCTTCGGATCGGCAACGCCCATCGAATCGAGCTTGTCGATCGCTGCCTTCGCGGCGGCGACGATTTGCTCGACGAAGGTGTTGTTCATCGTCTCGGGATCGCCGACTACAGGCATCGTCGCATCCATCAGGACCGCGTATCCCTGGGTGACAAAGAAGAGCGGACTCGCTCCGCGGAAGAACGTGAATGCGTTAGGCGAACCGCGCACCTGTCCCGCCGTGCTCGGATCCGAGTACTCCAGCGGATACGCCCAGATCAAGAGCGGCAGTCGCGTCCCCGGCTTGTAGTCGGGCGGCAGGTAGAGCGTACCCGACAGCGGGACCCCATCAGCCCGGTTGTACTTCACCAGCTCCTTTTTCATGCCGGTCATTTGCGGAGCGGGGTCCTTGAAATCCGTCAGGACGCGTCGCGACTTGGACTTCAGGTCGACGACAAAGTAGTTCGGCACCTCCGTTTGAGACTCGTATCGGACAAGCACCTGCGTGCGGGATGCTTTGACGAAGGAGGTAAAGCGTTCCAGACTCTTCTCGCCTGAAAGAAGCAACCGCTCCTTCTTGAGCGTCACCAGGTTCATCTTGTCGAGAAACGGGCGATCTCCGTGTGGTGTCGCGCCGCTGCCCGTGAGATAGATCCAGTCTCCATCCTGCAGCATAACACGCTGACCGTCGGGCCGGGTTTCATAGACAGGTCGTCCGGGATCGTTATAGGCATCTCGGGCACTGAGGTCGAAAATGACCCTCCGGCTTGCCTCAGGCTTTGTGAGATCTACAAACGCAGATGTCCGCCACCGCCGGTCCCGGTCATACTCCGTGAGAACAACCTCGTCCCGTTTCGCCGTCCAGTCGAACCCCGAGAATCGGTGCTGGACTTTCATCACTTCTGTCGGACTGCCAGTGAAGGGAGCTGAAAGGGTCATCACAACCTCGCGGTGCGGCACCTTCTTCAGCGGATCCCCCTCGTCGAGCGCTTCGACCCAGAGCAACTTGGCCGGGTGCAGCGGCTGCCACTGGACGCTCCTCGGACCTTTCGGCACACCCTGCACCGGGACGTCGTCAGAAACACCGAGATCGGCAATTACTTTGACCACAGCACCCTGCGTCTCCCACACCTCTACGTTCCGCGCGAAACTGTAGTACGGAACACGGTAGGAGAAGGGCTTCTTCAGTCTCGTCACGAGCAGATACTTCTCATCCGGCGAAAAACCAGCCGACACGATCAACTCAGGTTTTCCGATCTTCCTGAGCGCCCCTGTTCTGGAATCGACTGTGGCCAGCTCGGACTGCGCGTAGTATTCAAAAAGCATCTCATCGCTCGCGTTCCGCAGCAAGTCCTGATACGTCCACGTCCTTGAGACCCTTCCGCTTGTCTCCTCTATAGTCGGCCCGCTTGGGACCTGAGGCGGCTCCGGAGCTTTTACGGCTGCAGCCGGCACGAGTCGGACGAGGAGACGAGCGTTGTCGCTCATCCACTCAAAGGGGGAGCCGAGGACGTCGTTGACCCGGACATCGGGGATAACCTTTGCCTGACCGGTCTTGGTATCCGCCACCCACAGTTCCACCCCGTTTTCAGCATCTCGCGCGAAGGCGATCTTTGACCCATTGTTCGACCACTGGGGAATTCCGATCTTCGCATCCGCTGGAAGCTGGATGCGGATCGTCTTGTTGTCGTCTATCCATTTGATGACGATGCCGGTGAATTGCCGTGTCCGTTGCTCGGAATGAAGCTGAGGGTCGATCCTCGTTCCGCCGAGTCTCAGGAAGGGCCGGGCAAGCAGAGCGATCGACGGCTGTGCTTCATACTCCACGAGCATCATCGCGTCGTTGCCCGGACTGACGAGCACGAATGGAGTCGGTGGAGCATCGAGAATATCGATAACATCTTTCGGGGGCAGCTTGTAGGGTGTCTGCGCCTGCGCAACAAGTCCCCAGGCTACCAGAAATGCAACTGCTGTGAGGTGTTTCATGGCTTGGCTCCTTTCCCTGCTGGTGCCGCGCAGCGGCGGCTCGATTTGCGAGTTTGTGTGCGATATTGACTGACGACCAGGAATTGAAATGATTCTACCACGCGGGACCAATCGGTCATTGTGGGGACAGAACAAGAACGGACAATGATCCGGGAAGTTTCTAACGTCGAATGCGCAAGCTGGCCGTTCAATTTACGCAGACGACAAGACGAAATCAACCGGCCAAAGCGTGCGGCCGTTCATGCCCTGACAACCAATGAGCTGCTCAGCCCAAGTCTGAGACTGACCAAAAAGTCATTCTGAGTCCCACTGCTTCCCAAGTGGGACGAAGAATCTGATCAAACGATGTGTTCAGATTCTTCAGTCGTCCCGCTCAAGAGCGAGCGGGACTCCTTCAGAATGACTATCTATTTCATTTGTTGGGGGGGAACTTGCGACGGCCCAAATCCCTGGTGAAATCAGGACATTACCGAATCGTCAATCGACAGACAGGATGGTGGGTTTGCCAGGAGCCCTTTCGGCGCAGTCAAGAAAGACGCGGGCCGACCTCGCCTGCGTGGCTGCGTGCTGT
>VGWB01000286.1 GCA_016873755.1 Ignavibacteria bacterium
CCGAGAGCAGTATCTCCTTTTTCTCCTTGGGGTCCTTTTCAGACGCGGCCTTCGACCTGAGATCAGCGATTTTGTCGGAGATCTCTTTGACCTCGTTCCCGATATCAGGCACCTTGCTCCCAAGGAGCGCGTCCCTTGTCCACCGGGAGCTGATGATCGTCGCCCCAGGCACAAAGACCTGGTTTCCCCAGATGTGATCCTTGTGATAGTGGCTGTTCACAACGTAGCGTACGGGCTTGCGTAGCAACTTCTCGACAACCCCTGCGAGCTCTTTCGCCACCTGCAATGACATGAATGTGTCGAAGACGAGTGCCGCGTCGCCGAGGTCGACAATCCCGGCGTTGCTCACCGCTGAGCCACCGGGTGTCTCGATTGCTGCGTAGACGCCGTCAGTCAGTTTCACGAGATCGAAATGCTGGGACGGCATCTCCTGAGCCTGGCACATGAACGTTACGCCAAGTGCCATGCAGAACAGCTTGATTGACGTTGAGGAGTTCATCTGTGGTGTCCTGTGCATTATCGGTGGCTGTAGCAGCGGTACAATGTGGTGAGGTTAAGTCCGGCGAACCAACTGTAACCGACAAACGGTTAATATCGGCGGTTGAACGGTTCGCGCGGGCAACGAGTGAGCGAGAAGGACGTAGTCTCGGTCGCCCTATTGTACCACTTTTTTCGACGTATTCGGCTTTGATGTTCGGTTCTAAAGAAAGGAGTTCCCAGAGAGCAACCGGGTAGGGGAACAACGGGCCAACAGGAGGTCGCGCGTCAGGTCAGACTCTTTCTATTTCCCAGTGCCTATTCTTTTCAACGCCTCCGCTGCGTAGATCCGTACTTCCAGGTCGCTGTCCGCTGTTGCCCTTTCAAGCGCCCCACGGTTTTTTTCCGATCCTATCTCCATGAGCGCTAACACAGCCGCACGCCGGACCTGCTCGCTTTCATCCTGCAACGCTTTGACAAGAGGCTCGATCCCCTTTTCGGATTTGATCCTGCCCAATGCGGTGGCGCACGCACTTCGGGGATACCACCAGCTCCCGTTCTTGAGACCGAGTATCCATGCATCAACTGCACGGTCTGAGTTCAGTTTCCAGAGTGCTTCACCGACGACATCATACGGGCAGGTAGGCATGTCTTCAAAACAGTGGATGAGAGGTTCAACAGCTTCCTGTGCAGCGAGCTCGCCGAGGGCCGCGGCAGCCGGTCCGGTCGCTCCAAGCGTTGTATCACGAAGCGCTCGTATCAGGTGCGGAACAACATCCGGGTGTTTGATCTCTCCTAACGCTCGTACTGCGGCGCCTACAACGTCCTTCTTCGGATCCTGCATTGCCTCAACAAGGGATGGAATAGCCAGAGGTGAGCCGGTTCCCCCTAACGATCCGGCTGCCGTTCTCCTGACGTAGGAATCGCTGTCGTGCAATAAGGCGATCAACGGTGTGATCACTCGCTCCGATTCCATTCCGCCTAGTGCTCCTGCAGAATACGCACGTACCTGCGGAACGGGATCATTCAACAACGCGATGAGCGACTCCATGGCGGGTTCACCAATTCTTGCCAGTTCGCCCGCAGCCCGCCGTTTTTCTCCAAAATTATCTGCTTCCTTCAATATCTGTGCGAGGTCGTCAACCCGTTGTGCAGAAACTTCCGTTTTTCCATCGGACAGACGGACGAACCCTCCGTAGAAGGCTGATACTCCGAGGCAGAGACAGGTGTAGAAGCCGAGCACCGCTACGATTTCCCGTTTCCGGTCCGGATACTCCTTCTTCAACGTCAGACGCAGAGGGAGGTTGAACACCTGCGCGACCACGCGAGGCAGCGGAATAAGAAAAGGTGCACGTTTCCGATATGATTCATAGCTCTCTCCATACGCCCTTTTCATCTTCAATTCCTCGAGCATGGCGACGGCAAGGATGATCATCGTCGAGAGAAGCCACGGAAGAGTGTTCGAGAGTCCATAGCAGAGCTTAATGTTCTCGCCCGGTAGATATAACACGCCGTAGCTCCAGGCAATCCACCCCAGGTACTGCGGGTGTCGTGAAAGTCGATACACCCAGGAATCCGCCACATCTCGTTTCTGCATCCTTGCATAGAACCAGGTTAGAGTTCCAAGAAAGAAGATGAGGAGTCCCAGGCCGGTGATTCCATACGAGATCTTTGATCCCAGATTGAGACCGATTGAGGAATCGATAGATGCCAGAATCTCATAAGGCGCATTGATGATCTCGCCGAGACGGAAAAGGGTGAATGAGACGTCGAGTGCGGGCAGCCAGAGAAGCCGCAGGAATCCCAATCCGCCAAGGAAGAACATCGTTGCTGCGAAATGGCCGAAGACCGGAAGGAAAAGAACAAGAGCGCCCGCTGCAGTCCAACCACTTCTTTCGGTGGCAAATCCGACTACAATTAAGAGAACAATAAGGGTAAGGCTCACATATCCGATCGCACGAAGATGGAAATGGTCGAGGTACAAGCTCGTCTTGTAGTCGCTCAGCTCGTTCAGTCCTGTTGCGACATCGGGGGTATCGATAGTCTCCTTGAGGACTACATCAACGAGTCGGGGTAACTCGATGGACGCAAACGTGAGGCCGGCGGTAAAAACAAGGGCGAGAAGCGTCAAAAAGACCAAGTTTATCGTTTCACACTTCACACGAAGCTCCTTCCAATCGAGTGAAAGGGAAGAGGGGATTCCCCTCCAAATTCACTCTAGAGGGTTCATCATCATCTGCGCAGGCGCAATTCAACAATCTTCCTGGGATAGTCGACTGAGCCGAGTCGCTCCAGTTTTCCGTGCTTCTGTGACATGATCCCAATGACACAGCCGTTGGCGTCGATCACGGGAGATCCGCTGAGCCCGGGCATCCTGTTGTCGGACAACAGTTTCGTCGAGATGATGACAGAACCTTCCTGGGACTCGACGTAGCTCCCCTCGTAGACTCTCTGCGTGCAGCTAGTGTCGGTGTACCGCCATCCGACGATGAAGACCGGTTCTCCATGCCGGAGTGAATCCATTCTCAGTCTCAGCGGCCAAATGTTCCTCGATTTCTGTCTGATCGAGAAGAGGAGCCAATCTCGATGCGAAGGAATCCGGCCAATGGGTTCCGTTGAATCCGCATTGAGAAGCGAATCGACAACCACGACATTGGCCGGATTGTTCTTGGGGAACGCTCTCCACTCTTTGAGTGAGTGAGCGAAGAACACCGATTTCATTGTGTCCGACTTAAAGTACGTCAGGATGTGCTTGGCAGTCACGAGGAGCGTGTCCTTGCCGGTATCAAGCAGGAACGAACAACCGGCGATAGGGAATTTCTTCCCCACATAGTCGATCTGGTTGACCAGCGTAATTTGCGGCCATTCGTTCTGGGGCCTATCGAACCAGCGTTGTGGTTGAGCATACACCTCATCAACCTTGAAGGAGAGCAGAATCAAGATCAGGAGAGCAGCTCCATACCGAATATGCGGTGTCATCCTCGATGGCGTCATTTTGTTGGATGTGGTTCTCGAGACGGATATACCTCTTTCCTCAGAAATCGGGGCTGATGCACTCTGGCTGAACCAGTATTCAATCGAAGTCAACATCTATTTATGCAGATTGGTCGCAAAAGGTGAATGAGGTCGGTGCATAGTATAGCAGCATTCAGGACGAAGTGTCGCCGCGCGTCTTGGAACATACACAGGCCGCTGGTATGATTGAGAAGCTGACGGATGGTGATCGTGCTGTCCACCTTGGGATACTTCGGGAGCCACTTGTGCAACGATTCTTCGAGAGACAACTTCCCCTCCGCCGCAAGTTGAAGCGTGAGTGCAGCGACGACGTTCTTTGTTATACTCCCAATGGCAAACAGCATATCAGGTTTGACAGCAACGGTGTCATGAGACTTTCCACTCACACCGAGCCACGTTTCCCCATTGGGCAAGACGGCAACCGCTGAGACGCCCATACCATCGTATTTCCGAGCTCCGTTCTCCAGCGCTGCCTGGAGCTGTTCAGCCAACGGCCGGTTTGACTGGGAGCAGGAGAAAGGGCTCCCTAGGATGAGCACGAAAGAAAGATAACTGACGCCCAGGCAACTTTTCATCGTTAGCGTATCATTGCCA
>VGWB01000287.1 GCA_016873755.1 Ignavibacteria bacterium
GTCGCGTCCCCCTTGAGAAAGGGGACAAAAGGACAGAAGCCAATCATCGATGCGCACTTTTCCCCTCCTTGATGTAGGAGGGGGTAGGGGGAGGTAGAGCGACCCCCTGCGGTCCTGAGAAGCGGACCGCGTCCCCCTCAGAGAAGGGGACAAGAAGCGCACATGTGCACCGTAGCTTGGCGAACAAGAGATGCAGAAATCGGAGCGGTATGGCCTTTTCGCCTATAGGAGGTAGAGCCTTATGACCAGAGTGTTCAATTCGAGGTCGGGAAGACAAAGGCGGAGGTCGCTTCGCAAGAGAATGCCCGAGGCTGAAGTCATCCTCTGGTCGAAGCTTCGTAGAAAGCAGTTGGGCGGCCACAAGTTCCGCAGGCAATTTGGTGTCGGAAAGTACTCACTTGATTTCTACTGCCCGAGGTTGAGGCTTGCTGTTGAAGTTGACGGTGACAGCCACTTCAGAGAGCAAGCAAAGGAAAAAGACTCAAGACGACAGTCTTTCATTGAGGGATTTGGCATAGAAGTTCTCCGATTCACAAATCATGAGGTTCGTGCGAACTTAGACGGTGTGTTATTGAGGATTGAAGAGGTGGCGAGGAAAAGAGAACAGATACTTGGTCTCTCGTGACAGCTACCCCCTGCGACCTAGGAAGCGGTCGCGTCCCCCTTGAGAAAGGGGACAAAAGGACAGAAGCCAATCATCGATGCGCACTTTTCCCCTCCTTGATGTAGGAGGGGGTAGGGGGAGGTAGAGGTAACCCCCTGCGAGCTGAGAACCGGTCGCGTCCCCCTTGAGAAAGGGGACAAAAGGACAGAAGCCAATCATCGATGCGCACTTTTCCCCTCCTTGATGTAGGAGGGGGTAGGGGGAGGTAGAGGTAACCCCCCGCGGTCCTGAGGAATCCGTCTTGACTTTGTCAAGACGAGACCTCGATCTGACTCAAGGTCGGATCGGGCGGACCGCGTCCCCCTCAGAGAAGGGGACAAAAAGGAAAAGCAAGAACAACTCGTCATCGCACATTTTTCCCCTCCTTGATTTAGGGGGTAGGGGGAGGTAGAGGTAACCCCCTGCGAGCTGAGAACCGGTCGCGTCCCCGTCTGGGAAGGGGACAAAAGGAGAAGCAAATAATCCTCGCGCCCGCCTGAGCACGAGAGCGCGGCAGCCCGCCAGCGGTCTGGCGGGAACGCTGTCGTGAGCGAACAATACTGGATTGCTGGCCACGATGTTGGAGAGAGGGGTGTGTGTCTTGGCCTTTCGATTGCGGCTTCTGACCCAACGATGCTCACCGCACGACTCATTCGAGGAACGCACGAGGTGCGTCATTAGTTCGCCTTCCATGCTTTCCGTAGAAACTCCCGCCGAGCAATACCATACCGCAGTCCGTGATCACTCACGGTAATCCTATCCACATTCAATCTCTTCATCACTTCCATAAGGATTAGTATTCCCGCCAGCAGGACGTCCGCTCTGCCTGGGAGGATCTGCGGGTACGCAAGCATTTCGTTCACGGTCTTGATCCGAAGGTGGTTGAAGAACTGTTGAATCGTATCGTAAGCGAGGACGTGGCCGCTCACGCGTAGGGGATTATATTCTACGAGTTGAAGATCGAGTGCGGCGAGCGTGGTGAGTGTGCCTGCTACGCCGATGAGCTGCGTTCGGGCCGGGAGAGAGCGAAATTCGGAAACCTGAGCACGGATCTCTTTGAGCGCCTGGTTCATTGCCAGGGAAGAGGGGGGCGAAGACTTAAGGATTCGCTCGGTCAGCCGCACGCAGCCGAGGGAGAGACTCTGTCTTCGTTGGACTGCCACCCCGACTCCGAGAGTCAGTTCCGTGCTTCCTCCGCCGATATCCAGGACGGCGAAATGGCGTTCATCTCCCGGCTGCGAGAACTCTGAAACAGCCCCGAGATACGTCAACTCGGCTTCTTCATCTCCACCGAGCACGCCGATCTCGAATCCGAGTCGCTCGAAGATGAAGCGAGCGAATTGCTCCCTGTTGACCGCATCGCGCAGAACGCTTGTGCCGTATGCGACAATTGCCTCTGATCCGCACTCATCCGAGATTTCTTTGTATCGCCGGAGGAGCTCCAGCGCTCGCCAGGCTGCTTCTTCTGGTATCGATCGATTCTCGTCGACCCCCTTGCCGAGTCGGGCTATGCCATGCTCATCGCGAACCATCTTGAGGGTTCCGTCGGGCGCGAGCTCAGCGATCAGCATCAGAATGGTATTGGTTCCTATGTCAATCGCGGTCAGCCGCATCGACGTTCGTCAGCGCGATGGCGACCCACTCGTTCTCGTCGACGATCTCGAGTGGAACAACGCCTTGCTGGGAGAGGAAATCCATGAACTGAGTCAGGTCTGAAGTGAGGATCCCTGAGAGGATGATGATGCTCTCCGGTCTGAGCTTCTCGAGCAGCTGTGCCAGCGTTGCTTTGATCGTGGGCATGTCGATGTTGGCTACGATGAGGTCGAACCGGCGGTCGGGCAAGCTCTTTAGGTCGCCGGCAAGGACTTTGACAGTCCTCGCGGCGCGATTCTTCTTCACGTTCTCCCGGGCATTGTCCACAGCCCACGAGTCGTTGTCAATCGCGACCGCAGAACGAGCGCCGAGCTTGACCGCAGCAATGGCTTGAACCCCTGTACCTGATCCGAAATCCAGCACTCGAGCTCCTGTCCTGAGATATTCTTGCAGCAGCACAAGGCACAATCGCGTGCTTTCGTGGTGACCGGTGCCGAACGACATCTTCGGGTCGATATGCAAAACGATCTTCCCCCTGTGCCTTGGGCTCAGTTTCTTCCAAGAGGGTTTGATGATGATGCGGTCGGTGGCCTCCACGATACCAACACCCCGTTCCCATCGCGCATTCCAGTTTCGGTCCGGGACCGATTTCGTCCGGAACCGTATATCGAGCGCGGGGAATTCGTTTTTGAGGCTCTCCAGCAAGACCCTCAGAGTGCGCTCCAATCTAGTCGTCCAGCGGTTCTTTTCGATGAAGCACGCGAGCGCCCGATCCTCCTGCAGGAATCCGCCGAAACCTAACGTGGCGAGCTGCCCGACCAACAGATCTTGGAATTCCGGTGCAACATGAAATGTGACCTGAGTCCAGACCTTCTTCTTCATGGTTCTGTCGAGTATCGTTTGCGGAGTATGCTCTCGACGAGGTCGTTGTTCATCTCGAGCCAATAGATCTGGTCTTGATAGTTCTCCTGCATTTTTCTGTCCGCCTTATTGTACCGAACGTTGAGCAGGTAAATGATCCAGACGATGACGGTGAAAGCGATCAACGACTGAAGTTCCGGGAGCTGCCGACCGGCTGACAGCTCAATGGCGAGAGCAATCGGGGCGAGAACGGCAAACCAGAAGGATGTCCGCCGGATCTGAATCATGATGTGATATACGACGCCAAAAAAGAATATCTTTTCGTGAAAAAGAGGAGGCATATGGTTGTTGAGGATGTAGAAGTAGAGCTGCCGTGCTTCGCTCTCCTCGAGCGTCCGAAGTCCCGACATTGTGCGCGACTTGCTCTTGAGATAGAAACTGGGCTGATTCTCCTGGAACGCCTTCCTCCGTTTTGTGCTCTCTTTCGCATACAGAGTCAGTCCTGCGACCATCCCGACGGCGACGAATGTCAGGAGAAGGGAGAGACTATCCAGGGCCAGGTAGGAGAAATACCTCGACAAGACGGACCAGTAGAACACAAGGAGGAGAGTAGCAAAGTAATAGCCGGGTGCGAGGATGCGAACAGCTTCGAACGTGCCAAAGGATGAGTTCGTTCCCATAATCGCTCTCATTGAATGGTGGTCGCTTTTGAATAGATGACGGTCAGAAGCACCTGGCCGACCGCGGCAAGACTTTGAGCGCTGCACTTGTCGGGTGTGTCGGCGAGGGTATGCCAGTATTTGTTCGACGCGTCGGGGTACGAGAAGTCGATCAGATTGATCGTACGGATCCCAATCATGTTCAGGGGGAGATGGTCGTCTGTGATCTCCGTCCCCTCCTCATCGATAAACTGTGAAATGCCCAGATCACGGGCGATTCCGAAGACCATATCCATCACATCTCTGGCGTAGTGGTCGGAG
>VGWB01000288.1 GCA_016873755.1 Ignavibacteria bacterium
ACCATCGCCCACTGAGCCATATTGGCGATCATGCTGATGGCACCGGCCATCGTCGCAGCAATCGATGCAACGAGGATGTCGCGATGCTTGATATGGGCCAGCTCGTGCGCGATGACGCCCCGGAGTTCGTCACGGGAAAGGGAACGAAGAATGCCCTCTGTGACGGCGACAGCGGCGTGCTGCGGGTTGCGACCGGTCGCAAACGCGTTTGGCTGATCGCTCGGGATCAAGTATAACCTCGGCATTGGGAGCCCGGCACGGGCAGTGAGTTCCTCCGTCATGCGAAAGAGCTCGGGATTGTCACTACGGCCGAGTTCCTGCGCCCCGTACATGCGGAGCACAATCTTGTCGCTGAACCAGTAGGTTCCAAAGTTCATCACCACGGCGAGCAAGAAGGCGATCATCATCCCGCCGTTGCCGCCGAGCAGGTTGCCGATGAACACCAACAACACCGTGAGAATAGACATCAGTAGCACCGTTTTCAGAGTATTCATAGGTTTCTCCTTTTTGATTCATAGTTTGTCGCAAGCAAACAATCCGCGTAATTGCTCCGGTGAATTCGTCCGGGGATCTACTCCCCTCGTAGTGTTCTCGATCGGAATCGGTTGCATCACGAAGAGGTCGATGATCCTGGCAATCATCCCTTGCCTTCTCCCATGCTCCGGTCGAGATGAAAGATGATGTCGAGTTCGCTTGCCTCGACTCCAAACACGTATCGGATCTTTGCCACGTTGCAGCTGAGTGCCGTCGCGGCCCGTTCGCGCAACATCGGCTCCGAAGCCTTGAACAACTGCTCAAGGAATCGTCTGTAAAAGTCCAAGCCGCTCTGGTTCTGGAGGGCTTGGGTTGCGCGGACTCCGAAGACACCGAATGCCGTGACGACGACCATGTGGTTGCTTGCCGCCGTCTCGATTCTCTCTGCTTGCTCGCCATAATGATTCTTCAAGAAGTCCCTGACGGCCGACTCCAGTGCCTCCAATGTCTGTGGTTCGGCTGCCGCCGGTGTTTTCTGAAGAGCGACGTTCATAGCTGCACCTTCTGCTGATAATACTATCAGATATCTGTCCGACCCCATCAAATAGAAAAACCGACATCCATCGCGTATTGATGATGAATGTCGGTTTACTTTCTACCAAGCCCCTCATCGGCTCTCGAGGAGTTGCTTCGTAGCCCGTCTACCGAATTTTTGCCTGCGCCCATTTTCCCCTGCCAACCCCACAATGACGCAGGCACATCATGGAACACGGGGTAGCCGAGAATGATTCCCGGACTGGCGCGGAAGCGGCAAAACCGTCCAAAATCTGCTATTTCAGCGTAAGAACGATTATTCGCTCCCCGACCTTGGAACTGATGTCGGAGTGCATGCTCACCACCTCCCGGCCGGTGATTTCCTTGACAAGCGAAGCAAGCAAATCCCTGGCCCCTTCGATCAAATTACAGCGAACTTCCTTGAGGAGTTTCACACCCTCGGCGTCTTTCGCAAGCTGTTGTTCGGCAGGTGTCAATACCCCCTCAAGCCTGATAATGACAAGGTCGTTCAGGATGTAGGTTCGAGTTCGATTTGGGCCCCGACCCATATACTCCCGCTCAAACTTCACCACTGCTTCACTGATTTCCGCTTCAAGCTGACCCATAGATTTTGGAGGCATGTCGTCTTAGCCATTCGATATGAACGGTATCTAATGTAACCCAATTTGCATAGACACGCCAGAGATCAATGAGCTGGAAAACCAGCGGCTGTGCACGGGTTTTGTTGTGACGAATTGTTTGATTTTTTGGGTTATTCTCCACAATATTTCAAAACATGATCGTGTTGTCGCCCTCGCTGAGCGAAGCCAACCTTCTCGATCCGGCACACTGCACGAGGTAGGCGAGACTTTCTTGACCTCTTCTCGTCTAATATTTGTTGGTCTGCATAGGACGAAGACCATTGAAAGAATTTGACCGTTTCTTCCATCCACATTCCCATCCATAATGTCAGGAAGGAGGTATTCATGGCAAGACACTTGATCCGCGTTGTCATTTTTGCCGTCCTTGTTGCTCAGTTCTCGTTCCCCCAGATGGCGGTCGAGAAAGTCGACACCGCGGTTATTAGCAAGATCAAGGACGAAGGGATGAACAGATCGCAGGTGATGGAAATCCTGAGCGATCTCTGCGATATCTATGGCCCCCGGCTGTCCTGGTCGCCCGAGTATAGAAGGGCGGGAGAATGGGCGGCCAAAAAACTGACCGCAATGGGTCTGCAAAATGTGCATTTTGAAAACCACGGACCGGTCGGTAAAGGATGGACCTTGAAGAAATTTGCGGCGAATGTAACCGAACCGTATACTTCACCTCTCATCGCGTATCCTGCAGCGTGGACACCGGGTGTCAGGCAAAAAGAGGTGGATGCGCTCTACCTCGATGCAGAGAAAACGGAGGATCTCGACAAATTCAAAGGACAGCTCAAAGGGAAATGTGTTCTACTCACAGGTGAGATGGAGCTGCAGGCGCACTTCGAGCCCCACGCAAATAGGCTGGCAGATTCCGTGCTTCTTGCGATGGCCAATGCTGGTCCACAGGCTCCGTCGGGTCGGCGACCACGCCGTATGGTGTTTCCAAGGTTGGCGATGGACAATTTCGACTCTGTGATGGCGTTTGCCCGACAAATGATGCCCGGCATTGACAGTGCGCGGGTTGCGCGGATGCTCATTGCGCAACAAAGCCAACGACTGACGCCGCAGAAGCTGGAGTTTGCGCAGAAAGAAGGAGCACTCGCGGTGCTTACACCCGGGCGCGGCGACGGAGGAACATTCATTGTCTCCAGCGCAATGGTTCCACAGCCGGGCCAAGCTCCGTTCGATCAACGGGTGAGTGCGTACAGCGAAAACGCTCCCGCTATCGTGCCTCAGATTGTCGTTGCGGCCGAGCATTACAACCGGATGGTCCGCACGCTCAAAAAAGGACACAAGGTGAAGCTGGAGATGAATCTTGAAGTTGTATTCACCAAAGCCGATTCGTGCTTCAACATCATTGCAGAGATTCCTGGCACCGACCTGAAGGATGAAATCGTCATGCTGGGCGGTCACTTCGATACGTGGCATGCGGGCACTGGAGCAACCGATGATGGCACGGGCGTCGCGGCATGCATGGAGGCTGTGCGGATTTTGAAAACGTTGAACCTTCAGCCGCGGAGAACGATTCGCGTTGGACTCTGGGGAGCTGAAGAGCAGGGCCTCATCGGATCCCGGGCCTATGTCGCGAAGCACTTTGCCGAGCGGGAGGGAGGAATGATGGAGATGATGATGGGAGGCGGCACACCCCCGAAAACGAAGCCGGAGTACGACAAATTCTCGGTCTATTTCAACCACGACAATGGTACAGGCAAAATCCGCGGTGTCTATATGCAGGGGAACGAAGCTGCACGGACGATTTTCCGCGAGTGGCTTGCCTCCTTCAGCTCGATGGGAGCTTCCACGCTGACGCTGTCGAACACATCGGGGACCGATCATCTTTCATTTGATGGCGTCGGGCTGCCAGGATTTCAGTTCATCCAGGATCCCGTTGAATACGACACCCGGACACATCACTACAACATGGATGTGTATGAGCGTGTGCAGCCGGAGGATATGAAACAGGCAGCCACTATCATGGCCGCTTTCGCCTACAACGCTGCGATGATGGAACAGAAATTCCCGCGCAAACCAATGCAGGATCCACGGCCTGCAGCAACCGGAAGAGAATAGTCAAAATCTGGATCTTCGAGAGAAAGCCGCCCCGTGATCACCAGGGCGGCTTTTTCGCTTTCAATCGTCGAACATGCAGCTTTGCACTTGGCGGGACAAACATACATGTTTGACTGGCAGGTCAATCTTTTCTGGTGGAACAAGCATCGCCACTTATCAGGTGGGTCAAACATTCTTGTTTGACCGTACTGGACAAGCAAGAATGCTTGTCTACCAAGGCGTCAAAACCTATGCGTCAACTTCGCATAACAATTTGGGTCCTGCTCTTTGCCGTTGCGTTTGCCTTCGTCGAGGCAACTGTGGTCGTCTACTTACGTGATCTGTACTATCCGG
>VGWB01000289.1 GCA_016873755.1 Ignavibacteria bacterium
TGGATTGTACGGCTCGCTTCTCTTCGAGTCGACGCGTTGTCAACTCCCGGAGCAGTGTCTGAAACACCCCCAGCTCATCGGTGACGGGCTCGATCGCTCGGTTGAGCATAATGGAAGGGTACAAGGACTCGATGTCCGCGTAGAGCACGGTCGGGAGAATGCCGGTAAGGAAAACGTCGGTGTAAGCTCCTGTCGTTTGCGCGCCGACGCGGGCTCTCGGGACGGAATACTTCCGGCGGATGTATTCGCGGAGAAGGAGCAGCTCGATCTTTGAGGCGCTTCCTGACCGAGTCATGGTGCCGAATGCGAGCGGACACATCTGACACAGATAGAAGAGGCTTGGAGAGAGCCGGTTACTGAGCAGTAGGATCTCTTTCGCTTCCTGACGCGCGTGCTGGATCAGCAAATCCGGCTGATCTGCCCAGAGCGCTGCAATCCTGTCCTGAGGCAGGGTGATTCTTTCCCTCGATGCAAATCCAAAATGCTGGGCGAGAGAGCGTAAGCTGTAGCTTTCCAGGATCCTTTTCGAAGTATCGTACGAGTGAGCGAGGATGCGCGTGTCGATGAAATGTCGACCTGCGGCCTCAAAGAGGCCCCGCTCGAAGTCCCGTTCCGTCATCGCCCCGCGGGGAGAATAGGAGTGCAGGCTGGACCCATCCCTTCCGAGCGCGAGGTCGACGGAGTGCAGTTCGGCACGCCGAGCAAGATAAGGCAGCGTGTTATCGAAAAGAGCGTGGCCCTCAAGGACATCGGGATCTCTCTCCGTCACGATCTGGACAAACGCCCGGAGCATGTCCGGCTCGCTCAGCTTGCGTGCGTCGAGGGCTTCGTGCCAGCCGTTATTGTCGGTAAGCGCAATGACGAGAATGCGATCCTCGGTTTTTCGGGGATCGCTCGGGCGGTTGGCTTTCGCGTGCGCATGCATGCTTATCTGCATCCGGCGCAGATCGTGAAACGACATTCCTTTAAAGAGCGTGATTCCTGACTGGAGCAGAAATTGGGTGACCGGATCGGGCTTCAGCAGAATGGCATCGAGCTCGGTGTAGTGCCCAATGCGCTTCAGAGCGGTTTTGTTATGGTTTGTGAGAACAAAACGAATTGCGTCCCACATGTCATTCCAGCGGGAAAACGCAACGAGATACCGATATTCGTTGCCGCCGGTGAGTTCCTTGATCCAGTGATGCCGCGTAAAACCGCCGATGACCGCTTCACTGGACAAAAAAAAGAACGGGAAGAATGGCGCATCTTCATGCACTATCTTCCCGTTGACGCGTTTGTAGATCCGTACAGTGGCTTCGTTCAGCTGCTGGACCGCAACGACGGAACGGCCGCTGTTGTGTCCATACAGGACGAGTTCAATGTCCGACGGAGACCGTTCACTCTCACTTCTTCTTCGAGTCGACATTCAAGAACGGCCTCAAAAGATCGATGGGCACGGGGAAGATGGTTGTAGAGTTGTTCTCCGTCGCAATCTCCCGGAGGGTTTGAAGATACCGGAGCGTAAGTGCGCTCGGTTGCTGCGCAAGTATCTTTGCCGCTTCCGACAGTCGCTGTGCAGCCTGGAACTCACCCTCGGCAGCAATAACCTTGGAGCGGCGCTCCCGCTCGGCCTCCGCCTGTTTTGCCATCGCACGTTGCATTTCCTGAGGGAGGTCAATGTGCTTTACTTCAACTGTCGAGACTTTGATTCCCCACGGCTCGGTCTGGTGGTCGATGATCTTCTGGAGCTGCATGTTGATCTTCTCTCGCTCAGCCAACAAGTCGTCCAGCTCGGATTGACCTAACACGCTTCGCAGCGTCGTTTGAGAAAGCTGGGACGTAGCGAAGAGGTAGTTCTCCACCTCTAGAATGGCCCTGTCCTGGTCCATCACGCGGAAGTACACGACAGCGTTCACTTTCAGTGACACGTTGTCTTTCGTGATGACGTCCTGCGCGGGCACATCCATGACCACCGTTCGCATGCTGACCTTGATCATTCTATCGATGAGCGGGATGAGAATAATAAGGCCGGGCCCGTTTCCCGTGCCGCCCGGATTGAAGATTGCCCTTGCCCGGCGGCCGAGACGGAAGATGACCGCTCGCTCGTAGTCGCGAAGGATCCTGAAGGAATTCGCGAAGATGATCAGAACAAAGGCCACCACGATGACGATAATCAGTGATACAGGTTGCATACGATACTCCTTTCTTTTCTTTGACAGACTTTGTCTACTGCACCTGCTCGACACGCAAGGTGAGGTTTTCTATGGAAACGATCCTGATTTTGACGCCTTTGGGGATGGTGCCTGCAACAGCGGTTGCTCTCCAAATCTCTCCGTGCACCCTCACGTGCCCTTCGGGATTCAGCGGGGTGAGAGACTCTCCGACCTCGCCCACGAGCCCTTCCCTGCCCGTGGAAGGCTTGGAGCGAAGGGCCCGCACTCCAAATCCAATAACGAACATGAAGAAAATGAGCGTGACCGCAACACTTGTGAGAATCACGGTCCAGGATATTTCGACGAATTCCAATGCGGACTCCGAGCGTATAAGCATCATGGATCCAAGGAGGAGCGAGATGACTCCTCCCACGGCGAGGAGGCCGTGGCTGGTGACTTTGATTTCGGCGATGAAAAGGATAACGGCAAACAAGATCAGGGCAAGGCCGGCGAAGTTGATCGGCAGCGTGTGCAGTGAGTAAAACGCCAGGATCAGGCTGATGACGCCAACTACTCCCGGCAGGATGGAACCAGGATTGTAGAGCTCAAACAACAAGCCGTAGACGCCCAGCATCAGAAGAATATAGGCGATATTCGGATCGCTCAGTATATCGAGCACTTTCTCCGAGAAGCCCATTTCGAGCCGTTCCACCGTGGCCCCTTTCGTCTGGAGGGTCACAGTACCGGAGGGTATTTCAACCGACCTTCCATCCAGTTTCGCCAGCAGACTGTCGAGACTTCTTGCCTCGAAATCGACAACCTGCTTTTTCACGGCCTCGGTTTCAGTGATGGAAATGCTTTGGCGGACGGCCTCCTCAGCCCACGCAAGGTTTCGTTTGCGCTTTTCGGCTATGCTGCGGATGAAGGCAGCGGCGTCGTTCGTGGCTTTAGCCATCATAATCGAATCCTGCTCCCCCTGAAGTGCAACAGGATGAGCTGCCCCGATGTTTGTGCCTGGAGCCATGGCTGCCACGTGAGCTGCCAGGGCAATGAAGACACCAGCTGACGCGCACTGAGCACCGGCAGGGGAGACATAGACCACAACTGGGATCTTCGCCTCCAAGATCTCGCTGACGATCACGCGGGTGGATTTGAGAAGGCCCCCGGGTGTATTCAACTGAATGATCAAGCACTCTGCATCCCGCTCTACCGCCTTCTCCAGACTGCTTTGGACAAATGACGCAGCAGCGGGATTAATGCTGCCATCGATCTTGATGGAAACGACCGTCTGGGCCTGTGTGCTTAGGGCGGCGAGGAGTGTGAGGAAGAGAATTCGGAGAGTAGGAAAGCGACTCATGGCTGTGACAGGATCTTCTGATTGAGGATGGATCACGCTGGCCGTTCCGGACCAGCAACGACTCCGCTCATAGCGGAGAGAGTGGGATTCGAACCCACGGTACCCTTTAGGGGCACACACGCTCTCCAGGCGTGCCAGTTCAACCACTCCTGCATCTCTCCGAAGAATTACTGCTTGTTCTTCTTGTTTCGATACTGCCGGAACTGCTGATCCAACCAAGCCCGGCCAACACCACTCTTCAGAAACGCTTCTCGTTTGCGAGCAGAGGGTAGATCAGGGAATGCCTCAGTGTGCATCAGAGTCCAAGGAATACCTCCCTTGGTAAATCTATTCTTCCCTGCGTTATGCTCATGCAGACGCTTGTCTGGATCAACCGCGCTCCCCACGTATCGCTTCTTCAGCCTCTCACTCCATAAAACGTAGACGTAGAACATGATCTGTCGGTCAAAAGGTGGGATTCTCCGCCGAAGGCGGATGCGCCTATGGCGCAGAACCCACGGTACCCTTTAGGGGCACACACGCTCTCCAGGCGTGCCAGTTCAACCACTCCTGCATCTCTCCGA
>VGWB01000290.1 GCA_016873755.1 Ignavibacteria bacterium
TGCCAGATTTACCGCGATATCTCCAATGCGCTCGAGCTCATTGTTGATCTTCAGAGCAGCCATGAGCAGCCTGAGGTCGATCGCCACCGGTTGCGTGAGAGCGAAAATGCGCATGCAGTGCTGGTCGATGCTGTTGTCGAACTCGTCAACTTTGGTGTCGCGGTCCATAACGAGACGGGCCAGCGACACATCCGACGTACTTATCGCGCGCACAGCGCAGTCGATCTGCTCCTCGACAAGGCTTCCCATCCTGATGAGAAGGGTGCGCAGCTGGTCGAGCTCCAGCTCAAAGTGTCTTGCCATAGCGTTTGCTCCGTTTCTTCATATGCGTATTCTCGCCCATTCTCCTCATTCGGACTACTTTCCCTATCCAAAGCGGCCGGTGATGTACTCCTCCGTCTGCTTCTTCGCAGGATTTGTGAATAGTTTCTTTGTCTCGTCGAACTCAATGAGCCTTCCCAGATAGAAGAAGGCAGTGTGGTCGCTAACACGCGCCGCCTGTTGCATATTGTGCGTTACGATCACAATCGTGTAGTCCTTCTTCAGGTCGTAGATCAACTCCTCGATTTTTGCCGTAGCAATCGGGTCCAGAGCGCTCGCCGGCTCATCCATAAGAATTACCTCCGGGTTCACCGCTAGGGTCCGAGCGATGCAGAGTCGTTGTTGCTGTCCGCCCGACAGACTCACGCCTGATTTGTCCAGTGAATCCTTGACTTCATCCCACAATGCTGCCTGCTTCAGGCTCTGCTCAACCAACTCGGCAATTTGATTCCTGGGAGTACCTTTGTTCAATCGCAGTCCTATCGCGACGTTGCCGAAGATCGACATCGTTGGAAAGGGATTCGGCTTCTGAAATACCATACCCACGCGTTTACGAACGAGGACGGCGTCTGTCTCGTGAATGTCATGGCCATCTAGCAGGACTGATCCTGTCATAGTGCCGCCAGCGACTTCGTGCATCCGGTTCAGGCAGCGCAGGAACGTCGATTTGCCGCAACCGGACGGACCGATGATTGCCAGGACCCGATTGGAAGCAATCTCCATGTTCACATCATAGAGCGCTTGTAGTTCACCGAAGAATGCGTTGAGATTCGTCGTACTCATCTTGATCCCGTTTGGTGCAAAACCGTCGGCCAGAGAGGGGCTTGTTGTGAGTTCCGTATGTCGAATCGTTTCAGGTTGCATGTGCTCTCACCGTTGTGTGTAGCGGCTTCGGGTAACGAATCGAACAGCCAGACTAAGTGTCGAAATGATAATGATCAAAACCAGGGCAGCGGTCCACGCTTGATTGTTCCAGTCTTCAAATGGCGCCCTCGCGTAGTCGTAGATGAATACCGTCAAGGATGCAATCGGCTGGTCGAGAGCCGTCGACCAGAAGCGATTGCCGAGCGCTGTGAAGAGCAGAGGCGCCGTTTCTCCGGCGATCCTCGCAATTGCCAAGAGGATGCCGGTGACGATCCCACGAAATGCCGTGCGCAGGACGATCTGCACTGTCGTCTTCCACTGAGGTATCCCGAGAGCGAGGCCAGCCTCCCGATAAGAATGTGGAACGAGTCGAATCATCTCCTCGGTTGTTCTCGTCACAGTGGGAACCATAAGAATCGCCATCGCAACACCGCCGGCCAAAGCTGAAAAGTGCTTCATTGGGATGACAACCAGCCCATAGGCAACCACGCCCGCAACAATTGAGGGGACCCCGCTCAGCACATCCGCAAGAAATCGCACGAGCGTTCCAAACTTGCCGTTCCCGAATTCGGCCAGGTAGATCCCCGTGAGGATTCCAACAGGAAGTCCGATTGCACTTCCTGTGGCAATCAACACCAGCGTTCCAACAATCGCGTTCGCCATCCCCCCTCCTGTTTCCCCGACAGGCTTCGGCATCTTCATGAAGAAGTCGAGGCTCAGGTAGTCGACACCGCGAGTCACCGTGTAGAAGAAGATCAGCAAAAGGGGCACCAATGCGACGAGGGAGCTCAGCGAACACAGAAACAGCATGAGCCTGCCCGTGAGCATGCGCTTGTAGTAGTGAAAGGATGGAATGTATCTGCGTTGTGCTTTCATGACTTCTTTGTGACACTCCACACCAGGAAACGGGCCAGGATATTCACAATGATCGTGATGACGAAGAGCAAGAGAGCGATTTCAACCAGTGCGCTGACATACATCGAGGTTGTCGCTTCCGTGAACTCGTTTGCCAGCACACTCGCCATCGTGTAGCCTGGGTCGAAGAGCGATAGTGAAATGGTGGGGCGATTCCCGATGACCATGGTAACTGCCATTGTCTCTCCAATCGCTCTTCCCAATCCGAGCAGCGTCGCTCCCAGAATGCCGGATTTGGCGTCTTTGAGGATGATCCGAATCGATTCCCATTTTGTAGCGCCAATGGCAAGCGAGGCCTCACGTTGCCCCTGTGGAACAGCTTTCAGGACATCTCGAGAGATCGAGGAAATGATCGGCAGAATCATGATCGACAGAATGAACCCAGCTGCGAGCATGCCAAAACCGTAGGGTGCACCCCGGAAAAGAGGGAGGAAACCAAGATGCGTGGACAGGAGAGGTTCGACACTGGTTCGAATCCACGGAACCAACACGAAGATTCCCCAAAGCCCATAGACAATGCTGGGTATACCGGCCAGCAGCTCTACGAGAAAGGAAAGCGCACGCTCAAGCCAATGAGGTGCCATCTCCGACAAGAAGATCGCGATCCCGAGGCTGAGAGGAAGTGCAATGAGCAAGGCGAGAAGAGATGACATCATAGTGCCGAAAATGAACGGCAAGGCGCCGTACTCTTCTCTCACCGGATCCCACGTCGAGCTTGTGAAGAAGTCCCATCCGAATTTCGCCAGCGAGGGCTTTGATTCGACGTACATTTCGTACGCCATCAGCACTACCAACAACAACACGATGACGGCAAATGTCAGCGTCGTGTATTTGAAAACGACGTCCCCCAGGTTTCGTCTGGGGGATATTTTGACTGATGAAAGGCCAGGGAGCGGCAACACCCTGCGTGTCAGCATGCACCTGGCTCCTCACGTCGTGTGAACGTATGCACGTACTCGAAGCGAAGTCCGACCATCGCGTCTCGGCCGATCAATACTTGATGTGAGCGATCTTTGACTCGCACCGCTTGACGACCTCTTTCGGCAAAGGAGCGTAAAGCAGGTCCTTCGCGTATGCTTGCCCATCACCCATCGCCCACTTGAGGAATTCTACGAGAGCTTTACCCTTGGCCTTGTCTTTCATGTTCTTGTAGACCAAGAGCCAAGTGAACCCGGATATCGGATACGAGTCTTTGCCATCTGCATTCGTTATTGAAACACGGAGGTCATCAGGCATGCCTTTCGCTGCGTCTGCTGCTGCAGCCGTAACGGATTCCAGCTTCGGCTCGACGAATTGCCCTGCCTTGTTCTTCAACCACGCATATGGGAGGTTGTTCTTGACCGCGTAGGCGAGCTCGACGTACCCAATTGATCCTGGCGTCTGCTTGACGAGGCCAGACACACCTTCATTTCCTTTCCCGCCAAGGCCAATGGGCCACTTTACCGAGGTCCCCCTCCCTACCTTCTCCTCCCACACCTTGCTCACCTTTGTCAAATAGTCCGTGAATATGAAGGATGTACCGCTTCCATCCGATCGGTGCGCAACGATAATTGGCTTGTCAGGAAACGTCTTACCAGGATTCAGTGACACGAGCTTCGCGTCGTTCCAACTCGTGATCTCACCCAGGAAGATGGCGGAGAGAGCCTCAGGCGTCAGTCTCAGCCCCGGACCGATTCCTGGAACATTGTAGGTTACCACAACGGCTCCCATTACCGTCGGAATATGAAGGACTTCGGTCGCCTGCTTGGTTTGGGCTTCTGTAAGCTGCTCAGGTGACATCGGGCCGTCCGTGGCGCCGAAGTCAACAGTCCCTTCGATGACCTGCTTGATTCCCCCGCCGCTTCCGATGGACTGATAGTTGAATTCAATATTTGTCTTCTGGTGGTACACATCAAACCACTTTGAGTAGATAACATAAGGGAAGGTCGCACCAGCGCCGTTGAGTTTCAGTT
>VGWB01000291.1 GCA_016873755.1 Ignavibacteria bacterium
CTCTGCCGGCGCTCACTCCTTGGGTGAATGTTGATCTCGGCCACTTGTCGGTAGCGAATTCCCAGGGTCTTGATGAGGCTCATGTATACCGTAGCAAGTTCAAAGCAATTCCCTCCCCGTCGAGTAATTATCTCCTTCACGGTTCGCTTCTTGTAGTCAGTCGAAAGCCACCGGAAATTGTGGCTCAGCCAGTTCAGCAGGTGTTCTGCGCGTTCGTAATCGGTGCGCGCGTGCAGTGTGATTGAGAGGGCGAATTCATACAGATCAAGTAGCGAAGTATCCGCCATTGCAGGTTGAGACGCAGAGGTCCGGTCCTGGGTGAGTGTCTGAGCAGACAGGGGAGACACACAGAGGAGCACGACGCAAGCGCGCAGCAGATGCTTCAGCATAATCTCCTTTCGAGAATGGGTTTTAGAATGTTGTTAACGGGGAAAAACAGATCTGATGTGTGTTGCCTTACCCGAGATCCGTGGATGCACGGATTTTTCGACGGTCAGCTTGCCACCCTCAAAACCTTTGCTCCACGGATCTTGGCTGCCTTGAGCTCGATGAGCGCTCGATTTGCTTCTTCCAGGTCGTACTCCTGCACTTCGGGCTTCAGACGCATCTCCGCCGCGAGGCGCAGAAACTCCGAAACATCTGCACGTGTCACATTGGCAACGCTCTTGATCTCCTTCTCAAGCCAGAGATGTGTTGGATAGTCGAGACGCCGAAGGCTTTCCTTGTCGATCTCCTCTTTGCGGATCGCGTTGATGACGAGCCGACCCCCGGGCTCCAGGTTCTTCAACGCTTCAACGACCGGTGTCCAGACAGGCGTCGTGTCAATCACTGCTTTGAGCTTGACCGGCGATGATTCGGCCGCCTCTCCTGACCACACTGCTCCGAGCTCCTTCGCAAACGCCCGCTCTCGCTCGCTCCGGGCGAACACGAAAACCGGTGTCGCCGGATACAGGTGGCGCACCATCTTCAGCACAAGGTGCGCAGACGCGCCAAATCCTGTCAGGCCCAGATTTTGACCATCCTTCAGACCGGTGAGTCGTAACGAGCGGTACCCTATTGCCCCCGCACACAAGAGCGGAGCTGCCTCGGCATCGGAGAACGTATCGGGAACCTGATACGCAAAATCTTCTGGCACGGTCATCAGCTCTGCATATCCGCCATTTACGTCTCTGCCCGTTGCCCGGAAACCCTCACAGAGGTTTTCATTGCCGGCACTACAAAATTTGCATGATCCACAAGCGGAGAATATCCATGCCACACCGACACGGTCACCGCGCTGAAATTTCTTCGCGTTCGCGCCTGCGTGTTCAACTCTTCCAACGACCTGGTGTCCAAGGACAACGGGAAGACGCGGCGGGGGAGTCCGTCCTTCGATTTCGTCCAGTTCGGTGTGGCAGACCCCGCACGCCAGAACCTTCACGAGAATTTCATGTGGCTGTGGAGTGAGATCGGGTAGGTCAGAAACCTGAAGCGGGCTGCTTCCTTCGGTAACCGGACTGATCCGTTGGAGAATCATTGCTTTCATGGGATTTGACAAGAACGGTTCTGTCGAACACCTCTGATGAAGCTGTGAACTGCTCAGGGCAATACAGCGGGCAGAATATATCGCGTTACCACACTCAGAATGAAATCCTCTTGCTCACTGGCTCGCGGGATATCGACATTCGGATTTGCCGTTGTGACGATCACCATATTTTTCTGAGGTACGACGATGATGAACTGCCCACCGAACCCGGCAGCGAAAAAGAGCGAATCCTGCCCGCTTCTTCCCGTCCACCATTGATAGCCATAGTTGACATCTTGAAGTGTACCCCACGTGAAGTTCCGCCCGGCCCGGGGTTGAAGCGATCGCTGTACCCAATCGGCCGGAACCACGGAGCGGCCTCCGTCCGTGCCACCTTGCAGGTAGAGGTAGCCGAACCGCGCGAGATCGCGCGGGGTAAAATACATACCCGTCCCACCCAGGTAGTACCCTTGCGGATCCTGGTCCCACCCTCGGTCTATAATCATCAAGGGCCCAAACAGATGCTTCTTAGCTACTTCCCGAGCACTCATCTTGCCCGCCTTGGCGATGATGCCCGCAAGGATATTCGAATTCACGCTCGCATAGTTGAATCGCTCACCCGGGTTGTGCTTCTGCGGTAGGTTGATCGCCTCCCGCAGCCAGTTAGTTTTCTCATTGAAAATACCCGAATGATCATCCGACTCTATATAGTCGAGTCCCGATTTCATGGTGAGAAGATGCTCGATGGTGATTTCGCGCTTCCGCGGATCAAGGTTCGGTGAATCATATTCAGGGAAAAACTCCATCATCTTCTGATCAACACCGCGGATGAACCCCTCTCGTATCGCGATCCCGATCAGCGCCGACGTAAAGCCTTTAGACACCGACCGGATTTCAAAGTCGTTGTACTGCGTGTAGTAGCCGTTGTAGCGCTCGACCACGAGATGGCCGTTCTTTACGACAAGCAAAGAGTACACGTAGGACTTCGCCCTGATGGAATCCACCGCTGTGGCAATCAGCGCGGTATCTAATCCCTCGACCTGCGGACTTGAGGTGACCCACGGATACGGTTTGATGAGTTCTGGTGGAGTGCTCTCCGTCGGACCCGATTTGGTGCAGGAGACCAATACGAGCGCGGATATAAACAGAGAGACCGCAGATAGTAGAGTGGCTGTCCGCCGGAGTATCGGACGAAGAGTCAATCGGGCCATTGCCAGGACCGTGTTGTGAATTGCAGGAAATTCCAGGGAGGTGTCATAGTCATTCCCACCGGCCCGCGATCTTCGTTCCGCACTTGTGGCAGCTCCCGTGCTTGATCTTATTACTGAGCACACTGAATCCCCAACGTTCGACGAGTGTGGTCCCGCAGAACGGGCAAAATGTGTTCTCGGTGTCTCCGACTTCGCCCGGGCGATTGCCGGCGTAGACGTACCGGAGCCCTGCCTGCAACCCGATTTCACGTGCTCGGATCAGCGTGCTTGGTGGAGTGTTATCGGGCTCTGTCATCCTGTAATCCCTGTGGAACGCGGTAACATGCCATGGGATATCCGGTGAGACAGAGACCAGAAACTTGGCAATTTCGGTGAGCTCCTCATCGGTGTCGTTGAATCCTGGTACAACGAGTGTTACAACCTCAACCCAGAATCCCTTTTCATGGAGCATCTTGATGGTATCAAGCACACGCTGCAGTATTCCGCCAAGCTGCGCATAGGCTTTCTGACTGAAGCTTTTCAGATCCACCTTGAAAAGATCAACCCACGGGCGAAGATAGTCCAGCACTTCCGGCGTACCGTTACCATTTGACACATACGACGTCACCAAGCCCACCCGTTTCGCGAGCTTGAAAAGCTCAACTGCCCACTCACTTGTAATCAACGGTTCGTTATACGTACTGGTGACAATTTTCGCTTTGGATCGTACTGCAGCATCGATGAATTCCTCGGCTGTCATGTACTCGATCCCGGCTATCGCAGAAGGATCGCGCAACGCCTGCGAAGTAATCCAGTTCTGGCAGTATGAGCAGTGATAGTCGCAGCCAAGCATGCCGAAGCTGAGCGCCTTTGCCCCGGGGTAGGCGTGGAAGAATGGTTTTTTCTCGATAGGGTCAAGCGCGATACCGGCGGCGTAGCCCCACGGTACATACAGCTTGCCATCACGGTTGAAACGCACGCGGCAAATTCCATCCTTCCCGGGAGGAATCTTGCATTGATGTCCGCACGAGTGGCAGCTTACCCAACTGTCCGGCATCGTTTCATACAGCTCACCGACGCGCGTGTTTTGGGAGAGGAGCTCCTTCAGCGTCGTCACTTCTGCCATTGGTTCACCTGTAGCAAAAATGTACCATTGCCCGATACCGATGTCAAGCAACGATTACTGAATGTGATAACATCGACTGGGGCGAAATCGTGCGATGCAATCAGTTCTCTCGTTGGAAAGGATTCTGCTGCAAGCGCACGGCTATTCTTGCTTCTTTTCCGTCACTCCGCTACCTTAGCACATGGGAGGATGTTTTGCATGGATACGCTTGTCATCAACCACTGC
>VGWB01000292.1 GCA_016873755.1 Ignavibacteria bacterium
GACGACGAGACAGCGATGAAGGTCGACTCCTGAATACAACATAGGTCCTCCTGTGAGTCTGTGAGTGATGATGTGATTTGGCTTGGCAATCAATCATACCCATTTCTCCTCACTCATAGGAGACCTTTTAGAAATATCAAGCGTAAGCACGGCGCTCCCTTTGTTTGCGCCAGAGGCGCATCCGCCTTCGGCGGAGATATGGCTCAATTGAAGCAATGTGAAAAGAATAGTTGTGGTCGCTCCATGCCGTTTGGCGCAAAGCCAAGAATTGATTTGTTGATAGCTCCAAACGGCACGGCGTAGTGCCCCGACCGTTAGGCGCCATGGCCGTGCGGGAGGGCCGGTATCGTGAGAGGCTTACGGCTGCTGCAGGATCTGGAGGGATTTGCGGATTGCTTCTTCGTCAACCAGTCGGTTCGTCACGTACTTATGAAGAATACTCGAAATCAACGTCTGGTACGGCAGCCCCTCTTCCTGCGACCGCCGTTTCAGTTCTTCCAGAACACTTTCGGCGATTCGGATGTTTACCGTTCGCCTCTTGCGTACGCGATCGACTATCCCTTCCACCTTCGCTCGCCGGTTTTTCGAGAGGGGACGATACGAGCTTGCGGCATTTTCAATCTGCCGTTCAAAGGAATCAAGTTTGGTTTTCACCGCTTCTTCTCTCTATACAGTTGGTGGAACTTTCGGCTCGGGAACACTGTCTTCAGAACGATATTGTCGTCATCGTCTATGACGAATGGCACAACGTACGTACAACCCTTATACCTTACGACAAAGATCATCTGCTCCGGACGAGCAGGATTTTCAAGGACGGCCGCATAGTTCTTGTCAAGTATGATTTGCGCGACATCCTCAAAGCAGACGCCACGCGTCTCTTTCAGCTTCTTGTTCTTTGCTTCGTTCCAGAGAATGTCCACGACTCAATATATGGCAAAAGGTATGCATTGTCAACTGCACCGCACGGCCACAGGCGCATAACAGGCAAAAGCACAACGCTCACGCATCTGATGTATCGAGGGAGAAACCAAGTGAGCCAGCTCAAAAGAGTTCGCTCAACCCCGCTTGCCGCGACCTGTGATAGATGAGTTGTTGTGAAATGCGGCAAGCGGGGCTGCGTGCTTTTGCCAAGCGTTAGGCGTCATGGCCGCCCCCGGGGGAGGCAGCCGGCAGGATCAATCGGCGAGTTGGACTTTGAGCTTCTTTCCTAAAGCTTTGGCATACTTCTCTAGAGTGGAGAGGCGGATGTCTTCGGCGTGGTTCTCAATGCGCGATACAGCGGACTTCTTCGTTCGCAGTTTGCTCGCAATCATCTCTTGCGTTATGCCGGCTCGTTTTCGTGCTTGCCGAAGCATCACACTGAACTCAAATGCTTCGTATCCGGACTCGAAGTCCTGCGCAAACTTCGGGCTGCGCTTCTTACGATTCTCAATGTACCGTTCCACATCGCTCATGATCTACTCCTCCTCTCGAGATACTCGATTCGACGCTGATGCGCCAATTCGATTTCACGAACGGGGATCCGCTGCTGCTTCTTCACGAATCCGCCTGTCAAGATCAGAAGTCGCAGCCCATCAAAGAAGCCCAGCAATCGATAGGTATTGCTTCCAATCTGCGCACGGACTTCCCAGAGATCTTCTGTGCCCACAAGTTTCTTCAAGTATTGCTGCGGGACAATCTCAATCCTCTCTATCAAACGAAGCACCCAGACCACTTTCTGTGTGTGGCGATCTGAGAGGCTGTCAAGAAATTCTTCCACAGGACATCTTCCTGTTTAGCTCCGAGGGACTACAACAAGGAGCTGATCGGACGGGCGGGCAGGTTCTGATCGCGGATGTAGTTCAAGCAGCTTCCATTGCTCGCTGCGCTTCAAACAAGTCGTACGCAACCTGAAGGTTCATCCAGAACTCCGATGACGTCCTCAGCACTCGAGACAGAAGAATGGCCGTTTCTGCCGTCATATCCCGCTTGCCGTTGATGAGCGTATTGACTCGCTGCACAGGAACACCCATCTTCTTGGCAAGCTCGATCTGGCTCATCTCCCTCGGCTTGAGGAATTCTTCCAACAGAATCTCTCCAGGATGGGTCGGCCTTCGCCTCTTGGGGATCATAGCTCTCGTCCTTTCAATGATAGTCCGTTATCAAAACATCTCTGGCATTGCCGTCAATCCATCTGAACACAATTTGATATTGGTCGTTGATCCGAATCGAAAGGTAGCCCGACCATTTACCTTTCAGCGCTTCCAATCGGTTTGCCGGTGGAACTCGAAGATCTCGGAGGTCTGATGCAGCGTTCAACATATCAAGCTTTCGGACCGCCGCATCATTCTATGGCGGCAAAAGCAACGGCGTTGTTGCTGCAGACGCTAGCCGCCAGGCGCCTTCTGGGGTATCAGAGGAGCTTCAGATAATCCCGAGCACCGTGAAGGATACGATGCACCAAGATTGTCTTCGCTTCGATGGTGTAGAAAATGAGGTAGTTCTCAACAGCGAGGTAGCGGTATCCGACTCGAAGAAGTTCCTCTTCGTTCGGAATACGGCCTAGGTGCGGATTGCGAGCAAGCAGATGAAGGTTCTTCTCAATTCGCGTAGCCAGCTTCTCAGCAGCCGACGGTCGATCAGCGGCTATGTACGTGATGATCTCCGTCAGATCGTCTTCAGCGATCCGAAGCAGTCGAACAGAGTATTCAGGCTGACTCACGAATCTGCTTTCGAAGGTCTTTCATTACCTGAGCAAGAGGCCGGCCCTTGTCCCCTGCGGCTCGTTGACTCTGAGCCGCGGCCAACTTCCGGAATAGGTCCAGTTTCAATTGAAGTTTGCTGTACTGAGCCATCGACATCACCACCATATCCCCCTCTCCATTGCGCGTGATGAAGATGGGCTCATCTGAGTTGTGGGCAAGCTCCGAGATCTCATTGGCTTTGTTCCTGAGATCGGAAATCGGCTTGATAAGTGGCATCGCATCCTCCAAAATGACTGTAGCAAAATTATATCATTTATGTGAGAAAGTCAACCACGGCGCCCGGTGGCTAACAAAGGGCACTACGATCCTTCTGTTGAAAGATGATTATTGTGCCCGCCCGACCGAACGATCTAATGCCTATTGTCGGTCGTTCGGGCGGGGTCGCTCCATTGTTTTTGCCGCGAGAAAATTGATTATTTAGTAGCGGCAAAATCAACGGTGTAGTGCCCGGACCGTTGCACGAAATGCCTAATCAGGGGACAAAGAAGATTATGAAACCAACATCAATTCTCACAGTGTGTTTCCTTTGTCTTCTTCTGACTTTAGGAGCCGGAGCGCAAACCTCCGCAACCCTCAGTTCGGCGGAACGAGTTGCAGGACTTACACACCTATGGCTCGAAGTCAAGAGTAGCTTCGCAGGCTTCGAGAATGTGCCGAATCTAAACTGGGATCAGCTGTTCAAGGATTACATACCTCAAGCAGCAAAGGAACAGACCAACTCCGAGTATGACATGCTGCTCTTGAAATTCCTTGCATCACTTCACGATGGACACACTCGAATTAGTTTTCCCGAAGAGTTCGTGATGAACGAATATGCTCATCCCCCTGTGCAGGCGCGGCTCATCGAAGGGAAACCTGTTGTCATCGCAGTTCGAAGTGATGACGAGATTCAGAACAGACTTCCTCCAATTGGTTCTGAACTCTTCACTATCGATGGTCGATCCTGTCAGGAAGTATTAGCACGTGATGTTTATCCTTACATCTGTGCCTCTACACAGCATGCTCTTGAGGATGAAGGCAGTAACTTCATCTTACTGGGGTCGTAAAGGTACAACGTTCACAGTCGAGTTCCTTGATTTGCACGACAAAATCCGTACGCTTAGTCTCGTCAGGAGCATGCCCCTTGCGCACCATATGATGTGGACTTTTGGTTTCGCTCGACCTCCATTTGAATACCGATTGGTTTCTGATAATGTTGCTTATATTGCCATTAATACATTCAGATCACCCCAAATTGTCAAACAGTTCCGCTCGGTCAT
>VGWB01000293.1 GCA_016873755.1 Ignavibacteria bacterium
ACGATCTAATCCCACCGTGCTCTACCTGCTCCTGGACAACTATGAAATTGCGCGAGAGGCTGAGGAAGGCAGGCTCGATTCGTACGGAAGACCGATGGCAGCTGTGATCAAAGGAGCAACCATCTACCGCACAGACGATGGGGGCGAGTCCTGGAAGCAGGTCAGCGGCCTCACGGATACCACCAGAAGGTATATGGAACGGCATTCAGCGACGTATGGCTGGGTATTTGGCCAGATTCGCGTCGATCCGAACGATGAAAACACCATTTACTCGATGGGCTTGGGCCTCAATCAATCGACTGACGGTGGCAAGACATTCGCGCCGTTGCGCGGCATGCATGGCGACCACCACGGTCTCTGGATCGATCCGGACAATTCTAATTACCTGGTAAACGTCAATGACGGCGGTGCCTACGCTTCGTACGACAAAGGAAAGACGTGGAGGAGCTTCACGGATCGTTTGCCGGCAGTCCAGTTCTTCAATATAGCGTACGACATGGATACGCCCTTCAGGGTGTACGGCTCAATTCAAGACCACGGAAGCTACCGTGGCGTGATAGACCTGAGCAGGGGACGGGACAAAGTTCCGACACAGGTGTTCGAGCCGGCGCCAGGCGGCGAGGGCTCAAGCCACGCCATCGATCCGACGAACCCAGCGATCGTGTACTCCGCGGGATTCTACGGCACTATCTCGCGGTCCGACGTCGTGAAACGTGTGTCGAAACGCCTCTTGCCGCGGACGTTTGAGGACGAGCCAAGGCTGCGCGGACAGTGGGTTGCTCCCTTTATCATATCGCCGCACAATCCGAACATCATCTACCACGGGATGCAGTACCTCCTGCGCTCCCTGGATCAGGGCAATACGTGGGAACAGATCAGTCCTGATCTGACCTATAACACCCCCTCCGAGATGGGTGATATTTCGTACCATACACTCACGAGCATTTCCGAGTCACCGCTCAAATACGGGCTGATCTACGTCGGTACGGACGATGGTCGCGTTCATGCGACGCGGGACGGCGGAAAACGTTGGCTAGAGATCATGGAGGGACTGCCGTACCAGAAGTGGGTGTCTCGCATCGTCGCTTCAGCCTTTGATATAAATACGGTGTATATGACGCAGAACGGAAAGCGTGATGACGACTTCACACCGTACGTGTGGAAATCAACCAATTACGGAAAAACCTGGGTCGATATCTCGAAAGGAATTCCGCTTGGGCCGGTTAATGTGGTTCGGGAGGATCCGAAGGACAAGAACATTTTGTACGTCGGCACTGACTGCGGTGTTTATGTGACTACGGATAGGGGCGACACCTGGAACGTACTTGGCGGTAACTTGCCGATGACGTATGTGCACGACCTCGTCATTCATCCGCGCGACAACATGGTCGCCATTGGAACACATGGTCGCGGCGTCTGGGTGCTGGATGCAAACCCGGTGAACACCAAGAAGGAGAGGGTACAGGAACGCGACGAAGACTGACGACGCTGAGTGAGAGAACGCTTGATTTTTCAGGGAAAATCTGATATATAGTGTGAGATGGAAGAGGAGATGGCGAAACGTTTCGGAGCCCGTCAGAAGCCTCGGGATCTCAGATTTTTCAGAAACTTCGTTTGTGGTGTCACGCAAAGGGCAAGACTGTTAGATCATGCGTTGATGACACGCCCCTCTGATCCTCTCCCTGCCAGACCGACGGGTCTGTCGGGCTGGCCTCAGGTTGCTGCGCTACGCTCGAGATGGGACGTGTAAAACGTGGATCGTACGGCCCCACAGAACCCTGGCGTAACAAGTCCCCTCTGTAGTGACGGCTTCGTGCGTAGGGGAGAGGGGATGAAGGGGTGTGTATTTTTCGGCTCCGGGGGAGAGATTGTTTTCGGATCCCGTCAAAAAACGCCGGGATCCTGAAAATTTCGGTCACCCTGATTTCAGGCTGCAAAAGTAGAGAGGTCTCGCTCCTCCTCCTGGCTCCTGCAAGCGTCCTCGCTTGCAGGAAAAGGCTCCGATTTTCGGATCCCGTCAAACAACGACCGGGATCCTGAAAATTTCACGAACTTAGCTGCGCTGTCGCTTGCTAAGTTCGGAAATTTTCGGACAGGTAGCTCAGATGGTAGAGCAATGGACTGAAAATCCATGTGTCGGCGGTTCGATTCCGCCCCTGTCCACGACGAAAAGCCGGGCCAACGCTCGGCTTTTCGCTTAATAGTTCAGTGCTGAGCGAAGTCCCTTCCGCTGTATGGAAGGGACGGAGTCGAAGCACTGTCCACTCCCAATTTCTCCGAAGTTAGCGAGCGGAGCGAAGCTAACTTCGTTGAGAAATTGAGGACCCCGCCGTTTTTCGGCGGGGGCCCGCCCACTTGTCGGCGGTTCTCCGCCAAGAGACACGGCGGACAGGGATTCCGCCCCTGTCCACACGCAAGAAGCCGAGCACCAGCTCGGCTGCTCGTTTGTTTGCCCGATGCTGAGCAGAGAGGCCGTCCAAGTACGCTACTGAATGAGCAACATCTTCTTCGTTTGAGCAAAACTGCCGATGACCAGTCTATAGAAATACGTTCCAGAACCGACCGAGAGTTTGTGCCCGCCGAATCTTGCTGAGTAACTTCCCGGCTCTCTGTATCCATCCACCAGTGCTGCGATCTCCCGTCCAAATACGTCGTAGACTTTCAAGCTGACATGACCCGCCGCCGGGATTCGATACGCGATTGTGGTAGACGCGTTGAAAGGATTGGGGTAGTTCTGTAAAAGCTGAAATTCAGCAGGGTGTTCTCCTTCAACCGTCCTGACATCTGTCACCGTGAAAGCGGATCTGATTCCGTTCCAGATTTCCGAGCGACCCCCGTCGTAGCTCAGCGCCCAAATCCCGATCCCACCAAGAGAGCGTGCGTTCACGAGGTTGTACTTCAGCGCAAGACTCAGACTGTCGTCGTACCATACTTGGCGCCATGTTGATTCACTCTGATAGCTGAACCACGGCACTTTTGTCAGTTGGTCGAATGTCTTCCCGTACTGAGTTGCCATCGGCTCGGCTACGATGTACGTTCGCGATGACGCGGCGTCCGTTGCGCTGTCTTTTCGCGTGCTGCTCCGGACAGGCCAGTCAAGCCCGTACCACGGCACACCGAGCAAAAGCCTCTCGCGGGGGACTCCCAGACCGACATAGGTGTCGATTGTCTTTGTGATGTTCTGGGTCTCCCCCTCGAGAGGTGCGACGGGACCGGCCGTTTTAGATCCCTTCCAGTAGTAATCATACCCCATCACGATCAGGTAGTCGCAGATCTGCGCCAACTGGGCAAAGTCCCACGAACCGGACCAATCTACCGCCGGAGTCGCCATCGAGATCTCGGCGTTTGGCAATTGTGCCTTAATCTGGGTGGCCGCGCGGCGCATGAACGCAACGAGATTGGAGCGTTGTGTATTCGGCACCGACTCGAGATCGAAGTTCACCCCATCCCCATTCCTCGCCTGCAGCAGGGAGATGAGCGTGTTGATCATCGTCTGCTGCTTGACCGTGTCGCTCAGCAGTTTGTTGTTCTGCTCTGAGCCGAAGTTTGTTACCGTGAGCGTGACCTTCACACCGCGCTGATGTGCATAATCAATGATTGGCGTTGAATTCCAGGCGTGAATTCTCGTGTAGCCGCCGGTTGCGGTATCGGTCTCATAACTGAAGTAAGCAATGTGCGACAACGCACCGTAGTCGTAAGAAAGATACGCAGTGGAGGACGCCCAATACGGATGCCAGCCGTAGACCTTTTTCGCCAGGGCCGGGGACTCTCCGAGCTTTGGGAGCAAGGGGGCAACCGCTGCCGGCCGCGCGGCTTCGTTCACAGGGTCGTTTCGATGAAGCTCGCTTTCCAGCTGATGGATGCTCTTGCGCTCCACTTCAAGTTGCGCAAACGCCATAACCGGTACAAGGAGGAAGGTAATAAGAGACTTCATTTCTGCTGTTTTCGTTCGTTGATCAGGCGTCGTGTGTTCTGGATGTATTCGAGG
>VGWB01000294.1 GCA_016873755.1 Ignavibacteria bacterium
GAACGTAGTCGTACGCACCCAGTTTCATAGCCTCGACCGCAACGCTCTCAGACCCCGCTGCCGTCATCATCACCACCGGCGTATCGATCTTCTGCTCATGCATCCACTGAAGAACATTGAGACCCGAAATGCCACCCATCCTGTAATCGAGAATGACCACGTCGAATCTCTCCTGCTGCAGAGCCTCGATAGCGCTTTCCCCGGATTCACACGAACGGACCCGATACCTGCCGGAGGACGACAGGATCTGTTTCATCGCGATGCGGAACGAATCATCGTCGTCCACGATGAGAAGTGACCGGATTTCGCTGTTTTGATTTGATGTGTTCATGACCTCCTCAATTGGTTTCTGTTGTTAACCTACTCTTCATCTTCCATGGTTACACTTGCGATCTCTTCCAACGTAGTAACCCCCTTCTTGACAAGGTTCAGCCCGGACATCCTGAGGGTTTGCATGCCACGTTTCAATGCCTCCCGCCGGATCGCATCATCATCCACCACGTCTCCGGCCTGCAGAATCGTCTGGCGGATCGTTTTGGTGAACGGCAGCGCTTCATAAATAGCCGTCCGCCCCTTGTATCCCTTGATGCAGCTAATGCATCCCACCGGCCTGCAAAATGTCGATTGCTCAATTTCCTCTGATGTCAAACCGAGCTTCATCAACGCGGTGACGTCCGGTTCCTTGACCGGCGCTTTGCACCGTTCGCAGAGCTTGCGCACCAGGCGCTGCGCAAGGATGATGTTGATAGAATAGGCAATCAGGAACGGTTCGATGCCCATTTTGTACATCCGGGAGACTGCGCTCGCTGCGTCGTTCGTATGCAGCGTCGAGAGCGTCAGATGACCTGTGTTGGCCAGCTTGACAGCGATGTCGGCCGTCTTCTTGTCTCGAATCTCACCAACCATCACGATGTCGGGGTCGTGACGGAGAATAGCCCGCAGCGCACCGTCGAAATCCAGTTTTGGATTGAGCTTCACCTGTCGCGCGCCATCGATGAAATACTCGACCGGATCCTCCACCGTTATGACATTCAGGGACGGATCCATCACGGTTCGCAGTGCCGAGAACAACGTCGTGCTCTTTCCGCTCCCTGTGGGTCCCGTCACGATGATCATTCCGTACGGCATAGTGATCGCCTTGCGGAAAGCTTTTTCAGAATACGTGTCAAACCCGATGTCTTCGAGTCTTGTACTGAAGGTCGGCTCCTGGAGCACGCGGATGACGATCGACTCATACTTGCTCCTGAGCTCCTTGCCGATTGTCGGAATGACCGATACGCGGAACCGGACCGTTTTCTTATCGATGACAAACTGGGCAAACCCGTCCTGGGCCGTATTACGCTCAAAACGGTCAAGATTCATCGCCCGGTCTTTGACCACGGCGGATACGGCCTCTGCTCGTGTTTCCATGTTTGCGTACCAGAGGTTGAGCTTGCCGTCAATCCTGAAGTAAAACTCCGTGCGCTTTTCACCGCGCGGCATAACGTGAATGTCGCTTGCACCAACGCGGACCGCATCAATAAAGATGTTCTCCACCAGGTCCACCAACCCGCTGCGGTTGATCTCCTCTTCGAGGTCCTGCTCGTACAGCTCCGCGTCTTCTTCAGCCTCCGCCAGAGAGATCTCGCGGGCATCGGATTCAAGTGATGCGTAGGTCGAGCGCCCGATATTCACACGCTGCCAGAGATCTTCCCACTGCTTCAGCTTGACGTAGCAGATCTCGAATTTCGGAAAGCCAAACGATCGAGCGATCGAGTAAACCTCCCGCCGCGTTGGGTCCGGCGTAATCACCTGCAACCGCTCCGGCCGATCCGGATCCGTCGCGTAGGGCAGCACGCGGAACTCCAGCGCCATCGTGCGCATGGCAGGCTGCAACGTGTTCAACCCTTTTCGAATGAAGGCCAGCCCCTCATCATCTACATGCTCCGGGTCAATCTGCAGCCTCTTGAACGCGTAGTAATCCGCAATCTCATCGTAGATCAGATCCCGGTTGATATGGAGATCGTCAACGAGAACTTGCGGCAGCTTCCGGCGCTTCTCGTGGGTTTCACGACTGATGATCTCCAGCGCAGACAGGAGCTGATCCGCGGAGATGATCTCTTTCTCGACCAGCAGATCGCCGAACTCTCTCTTTGTCCTTTGAGTTTGCGTCGCCACCGCCCCTAGTCCTCGTTGGTAATGTAGATAACAGTGTCAGGTTCTACGGTCATCTGTTGCTGCTGTTGATCCCGCTTGGGCTCAATCTTGATCGTTGCCGTCTCGGATGAGAGGAGCGTGAGGAACACCATCGAGACCATGATAACTAGCGAGACACCGACCTCGATGACGTTCACCAGGTTCTTCATCGCGTAGCGGTTTTCCATTTCATAGTAATCAGCGAGCTGCGTCGACGTCGACTTCACACTTCCCGTTTCGGCAGCCGTCCGGAATCGCGAAACGACCATTTCAGGGAAAAACCTGGTCATCTCCAGCGACTTCCAGAACTCTGTTCCGTACTTCAGCATGGTGGGGATTGCCACCAACTTGATCTGCTTCTCCAGGAACCTATTTCGACTTGCCTCTGACGCATGCTGGATGGCATCGATATTCTCGCCGGTGGTGTACATAATGCCGAGCACGCGACAGAAGAGCTCCACACTTGTGTTCCGAAGGATCCGCCCCAGATACGGAACGCGAATGATGAAGCGATCAAACGCCACTCTGCCGTTCGCCGACAACAACCACGCGTAGAACGCACCCATCGCAGCAGCGATCCCCAGAACGAGAAACCAGAAATTATCTTTCAGCATTTCGCTCACTTCGAGCGTAAATGTCGTCAGCGGCGGCATGGAGCCCGAGACGGGCGTCAACAGATCCACCATCTTCGGGAGCAAATACAGAATGTAGAACGCAAGGGCACCGATCAACGCCAGAACGGTTACTGCCGGCAGAATCATCGAGCTCAACAGTCCCTTCTTGAAATCTGCCTGCCGCTCAACGAACCGGGCGACGCTCTCGAAGATGGACTTCATATCGCCGCTCTTCGAGGCAATTCCCAGCATCAACGCCGTGTCGTGGCCCATCACCTTCCCCTGTCGTTGAAAAGCTTCCCGGGAGTCGACGCCGTCTTTGAGATCCTTGATGATCCCCTTAAGCGCGCTCTTCAGGTTCTTGTCCCGCACATTACCTGCCATGATATGCAGGATCTCGTTATACGGGAGCTTCTGTTCCAGCAGCTTCGCGCTCGTGCCGATGAACGTGACTATTTCCTCCGGAGCCGCGGAGAACCGAATGTCATAGTACCGGCGGATACTCTGCACCTTGAAACCGAGCTTCTCAAGCGCTGTAGCAACCTCCTGGCGCGAGTAGGCGCTCTGGACACCATCAATCGCTGTCGTCCCGCGCATCACCCTGTAGCTAAACGTCTTCTTCTTCTTGACCTCCAGGCGCTTCCAGCCGTAGGTCTTGGCAAACGACTTCGCCCGGTCGCGTGCGGCAAAGATCGAGGTCGACGTGATGTACCGCTGAATCGGTTTCCCCGATTGATCAAGAGCCTGGATTCGATATTCGCTTGCGCCTAGTTGAGGCATTGGTCTCTTATGAAGAGAACGAATCCGTAACTACGGCCTGCCGCTTTCAACGTGCTCACCACGATATGGCGCGCCACAGTGGTGGCAATACCGCCCTTGCGGGTGCAGGATCGCCGTGCCGCACTGTGTACACTGTTCAATGAGTTTCGTCCCGCACAGAATGCAATAGTACTGCCCCTCTTGAATATGCGAGAAATTACCGCATTTCGGGCAAAGCCGGTAGCGGTTTTGATTTTCTGTACCGTTACCCACAAGACTCTTATACGTTGGTGATGGAACTTTCTTCAATGACGCGCCGCTCGGCATCGAATCAATGACCGGGGGCAGGGTTGCTCGGATGTGCGCTACAGGGATGTGATAGAGGTGGGCTAGTAATCATCTCAAACAAA
>VGWB01000295.1 GCA_016873755.1 Ignavibacteria bacterium
TAAGGATCTTCGCTCCCTGCACAGTTGCCTCTCTAATCCAACTCAAGATGCGCTCCATTGCCTCATCGTTGATCACAGGACCGATCACCGTCTCCGGGTCTTTCGGGTCGCCGGTTTTCAGTGCCTTGGCGGCCTGGACGAACCCTTTGGTGTACTCTTCAAAAATTTCTTCGTGGATATAGATGCGCTGCACCTTGATGCAGACCTGACCCGAGTAGACGAACGAACCCAGGACATTCTTCCGGACGGCCTCGTCAATGTCAGCAGAGCGGTCGACGATTGAACCGGCGTTTCCTCCCAGCTCGAGAATCACCTTTTTCTTCCCGGCTTTTGCTTTCAGATGCCAACCAACGGGCGCGCTGCCGGTGAAGCTCAGCATCTTGACACGGGGGTCCACGGCGAGTCTTTCAGCAAGTTCATTCGTGCATGGCAGGACGCTGAAGGCATCGAGCGGAAATCCGGACGACTCGACGATTTCCGCGAGTTTGAGGCTCGTCAGGGGAGCTTGCGGCGGAGGCTTCAAAATGAATGCGTTACCGCTGGCGATTGCAGGAGCCAGCTTGTGCGCCACGAGATTCAAAGGGAAATTGAACGGCGCGATGCCCAGGACAACCCCGAGGGGAAACCGTCGGACAACGCCATATCTGTTCTGGCCTACCGCGTTGAGATCGAGCGGAACTACCTCCCCTTCGATACGCCGGGCTTCCTCGGCCGCGAGCTGATAGGTGAGAACTGCCCTGTCGACTTCCGCGCGCGAAGCCTGAACGGGTTTTCCAACTTCTGCCGTGATGAGCTGGGCAAATTCCTCTTTCCGCGACTTGATCCCGTTCGACAGGTATGAAAGGATATCGAAACGCTGATTGCTCGGCAGGGCTTTCGTCTTCCCGAAACCGGCGAGAGCACGTCGGATGGCTTGCTCCGCGTCAGCTTCGGTGGCAAGATAGACTCTGCCGACAGTGGAGGAGTCGTACGGATTGATGACATTGCTGACGGCGTGGGAATCTCCGGCTTGTACCCATTCACCGCCGACGAAGAATCGAATCGGCGCGGTTGGCAAAGAATTCTAGCTGGCTAGGAGTTTTCTTACCTCGGAGACGAGGTCTTCCTTACTGACCATCTTTCGCTCATTCGTGCTCCGGATCTTGACTTCAACCTGATTGTTCCTGAGACCCTTTTCGCCCACGATGATCTGGAGGGGCATCCCGAGCAGATCGGCATCGTTGAACTTGAATCCTGCGGTCACATTCGGTCGATCGTCGAACAGCGTCTCAAGAGAAGCTTCCGTCAATGCCTTGTACACTTGATTTGAAGCCAGAACAATGTCCTTGTTATTCATGTTCACCGCGATGATATGCACGAGATACGGGGCGAGCGCTTTGTCCCAGATAATGCCCTTCTCGTCCCTGCTCTGCTCAATGGCACAAGCGACAATACGCTCGATGCCTATCCCGTAGCTTCCCATGACAACCGGCTTCACCTGGCCGTTCTCGTCAAGGAACGTAACGTTGAGCGACTCGGAGTATTTCGTGCCGAGCTTGAAGATGTGTCCAAGCTCGATCGCGTTTGAGATCTTCAGCGGCGACGAACAGGTCGGGCAGGGTTCTCCATCCTCGATGGTGCGGAGATCGAAATATCCATCCAGTGTGACATCCCGCTCCATGTCGATGTTGCCGAGGTGATAGTCGTTCTTGTTGGCACCGCCGATGAGATTATTGGCGCTCTCCAGCCGCTTGTCAGCAATGATCCTGAAGCGCCTGAGGCCCACAGGGCCGATAGATCCTGCATCGGCACCCGTGAGCGCTTTCAGTTCCTGAGCATCCATCGCCTTGATCTCTCCGCCGGCCAGCGCCGCGCTCAGCTTGCTTTCATTCAGTTGATCGTTTCCAACCATCAGTATAAGTACAGGCTGACCGTTGTGCCTGTACACAAGCGACTTGGCCAGACGAGTGTGATCGGCTTTCAGGAACGACGCTAGCTCGTCAATCGTGCGCACGTTGGGAGTATGGATCTCCGCGGTCGGCTTTGAGGCGCCCAACCGTCCCGCAAGAGGAATACTCGAGGTTGCGATTTCGAGATTTGCCGCGTAGCCACATTTCTTGCAGCGCACGACGGCATCCTCACCCGACTCTGACTCAATCATGAATTCCTGAGACCCCGTACCTCCCATTGCACCGCTTGACGCGCCGACTTCGAAGAACTTCAGTCCGCAGCGCGTGAAGATGTTTCGATACGCCTGTGCATGGAGATCGTATCCCTTGTCCAACCCTTCCCACGACGTGTCGAGGGTATACGAATCCTTCATGATGAACTGTCGCCCTCGCAGCACGCCGGATCTCGGCCGGGGTTCGTTCCTGAACTTCGTCTGGATCTGGTACCAGATCTGCGGCAGGTCTTTGTACGATTGAATATGCATCGCCGCGAGCCACGCAACGACTTCTTCGTGGGTCGGTGCCAACACGAGCTCTCGCTCCTTGATACTCAGGATGAAATTTGGGATATCCCTCCTGCCCGTTTGAATCCAAAGAGACTCCGGATTCAGGGCCGGGTAGAGGAACTCCTGTCCTCCGATGGCGTCCATTTCCTCGCGCACGATTTGCATAGCTTTGAGCAGCGCACGTTGGCCAAGAGGAAGGAACATGTACACACCGGCTGTCAATTGACGCATCAATCCCGCCCGAAGCATCAGTTGGTGGCTGGGAATGATGGCGTCAGCGGGAGTTTCTTTTTGAGTGGGAATGAAGGCTTTCGAGAAGCGCATGAGGGAGTAGTCTGCTCGATGAGTAGTGGAGTAGCGAGTAGTTGAGTAAGAGACAGGCGCCGAATCGTGATCAGCCTAAAAAGTTAGACGGGAGACGCACCTTGTGGCATAGAAAGGAACCGTCAAAACGCCGCTGACAGCGTACATCCTGGAACTTGTACCCCGCACTGGCAAACTCGACGCACAATTCTTCATTTCACATTTTGAATTTTGCACTGCTGCTGTAGCCCCGAGAGGACTCGAACCTCCAACCAAAGGTTTAGGAAACCTCTGCTCTATCCATATTGAGCTACGGGGCCTCAGTCTTCTAGTCCCGCCTTATGGCGGGATTCTCAGAATCAAAGCCACTCGCTGAAAAGCGCTCGTGGTTGATCTTGGAAGAAACCGCTGCTTCCCTGCCCCCGCCCGGCTACGCCCCCCGCCTCAACGACTTAGTCGAGTAGGTTCGGGCGGATATCCATACTGCCTGCTCGCCGGAGCACGCAGTGCGGAGGCGGGAGCTACGGGGGCGTGAAACGACAAACGCCAAGCGGCGCCGGTCATCTCCGGACACTTGGCGTCTGGGATCAGACCCAAACACAACGAAATCTACGAAACTAATGCCGGTAAGGCAATACGATTTTTAGTTCGAGATTCCCGATGTCTTCAAGACTTCGGGAATCTCATGACTACTTCTTCTCCGGATACAGGACAACCTTCACGTAGTAGGTTTTCGGCGCTTATCTGATACCAAATACCAGCAGAACTGCAAAGACGACCAACAGCACAAAGATCACGTAGAACGTCCCGATGATACCGAGGATCATGCCTGCCTTTGTGAGCTGCCGCTCGGATTCTGCTATGAGTCCTTGATTGATCTTGTCGAGGTCTGTTCTTCCCATGATCCAGGCAGGAATGCCAAGGATCGGACCGACAGCAACAATGCTTAAGATCCCGAAGACAAGGATCGTTACTCCCCGTCCTGCTTCTCGGGGCTGTTGTTGTTCGTGTGTATTCATTGTCTTGCCACCTTTCTGTGACCGTGCAGGATGTTCACGCAAGAAGCGCTGCAACATTAGCGACGAGAGGCCGCGATGTCCATGAAGACGGATGCAGATGCAAATAGACTCTCCGAATCGTTTTCCAGATTCGTGAGCATTCTACCCTCAGGATGAGTCCCGCCCAACAGCAAGGCTGCGATATGAGGGGGGTCGCC
>VGWB01000296.1 GCA_016873755.1 Ignavibacteria bacterium
TCAAACGAGATACGACGAGACCAGAGGTGAAAGAGTGGACAACGTCCCCTGACGTAGATCTCCTCGACGCCGTCCACCACGGCTATGATTCTCCCCCACAGCCCGTGGTCCACCGGAGACGGTTCGAATTCAGCAAGTCCCGAGTTCGACTTTTGATTACTGATTTCCTTGAGGGTTCTGGGCTGCATACCATCGAGAGTTTTCTTCATCTTGCCCCAACAGTCCGGGTTGAGCTAAAGGAGGATCGCCACGCGACTGTTACAGGGAAGTTCGGACGATATTCCATTTCAGTGGACACCGGCAGTTTCGCTATCATCGACACCCGCTTTTCGAAGAGCTACGGCCGCATCGAACCCAACAAGACACTCTTGCTGCGGCTTGAAACAATACTTCCTATTACCATCAGAGTTGAAATCCGGCATGAAGAAGGAACTTCAACATAATATCCTCGTTTTGGCTGTTGCAGCCTTCGCCTTCCGGCTGATCTTTATCCTGATGTTCCCCGGTCCCAACTACTTTGAAGGAATCTCCGCCTCCTATCTCGAGGTCGCTGAGAACGTTCTGCAGGGCAGAGGAATTGTCACTTACGCAGACATCGCGCCGCTTTCGAGTCCCACCTCCCACTGGTCGTACGAAACGTTCATCGACCGGCCGTTGGGATATTTGTTTCTAGTCCTCGTCCCGTACGCAATCGTGTCCAGCCCTTTCGTGATACAGCTCCTGCACGCCCTTCTGGCATCCCTGACGGTAACTGCTCTCTACCGGGTCGGCTGGCTGATTGTCTCTGAACAGGCTGCCTGGCGCGCAGCGCTTCTGTACTCTGTCTGGCCTCTCAGTGCCCGCTTCGAAATCGCCATTCTTCCCGACGCTGTGATGCCGTTCTTTCTGGTATTGACCCTCTGGCTTCTGATACGGGGAGTCAATGAACCTGAACGGCCAAAGTGGTACCTCCTATCCGGAATTGCGTGTGGCATCGGCATGACCATACGGCCCGACGTTCTTCTGCTTCCCATCTTCTTCGTCGCGGCTCTCTTGGCTCTGAGAGTGGCCCAAAAGCCGCTCCGCGCCTCTTTTCTTCTCCTGCTTGGTGCCGTGGTGATCCTCGGAGCACACACGATTCGCAACTACAGCGCGACGGATGGGAGGATCGTGCCGCTCGGTCTCGGCAACGGCATCAGTATGTGGGAGGGAATCAGTCAGTTCGGCGACACGCTGGGCACAGTATATGGAGATGAAAGAACAGCGGCGCTGGAAGGCTACCGCGCCTGGGCATATCCCGATGGAATCGAGCGCGACGGACGACGGTTTTCAGAGGCGCTGGAGATTATCCGCCAGCACCCCGGCTGGTATGCAGGCGTCATGGCAAAACGGATTCCGGTTCTGTTGACGCCTGACTGGATCATGACAAGAAAATTCGCGCCGTCGCTCAAGGAGTTCCTCGATTCATCTGGTGAACACTCCATTGCACAGTACGCCGCGACATACCCTCTTTCATTCATCATCCGATTGCTTCTGGTTCTTCTTCAGTACGGAGCTCTGGTTCTTGCTGTCATCGCTGTTGCGAAGGATGCGAGGAACAAACTCCTCTGGTTCCCGGTTCTTCTCATTTTTTACTACATTGTCATACACATTCCGACAAACACCGAGGCACGCTATTTCTATCCGGCGATCCCTCTTCTCCTGCTGCTTGCGTCACATGGGTGGGAAAGGCTTCGAGCAAAACGCACTGTGGTGATGGAATGATGAAGTGATGGAAAGGTGGAATAGTGGAATGGTGGAATAATGGAATGATGGAATAGTCGGTATGCTGGTCAACGTCACAATCCCTGTCTACAACGAAGAGAAGATCTTAGGATCAAGCATCGCTACGCTCCACGCTTTCCTCACGAAGCACTGCCGGTTCGAATGGGAGATCGTCATAGCAGACAACGCTTCGACAGACCGCACACTTGGCGTTGCCCACCAGCTTGTCAGGGAGTACCCCGGGGTTCGCGTTGTTCATCTCGACCAGAAAGGCCGCGGTCGAGCACTGAAGAAAGTCTGGACGGAAAGCCCCGCCGACATCCTCAGCTATATGGACGTCGACCTCTCCAGCAACCTCTACGCGTTTCCTCCGCTCATCGAAGCGCTCATCAGCGGCGGCTTCGACATCGGTATCGGCTCCCGTCTCCTCAAGGCGTCCACGACGAGGCGCAGCCTGAAGCGGGAGGCGATTTCACGCGCCTACAACTTGCTCGTAAAGGGCTTCTTCACCACAAAATTCTCGGACGCGCAATGCGGCTTCAAGGCCCTCACACGAAAAGCGGCTCAGGACTTGTTGCCGAAGGTCGAAGATACTGGCTGGTTCTTCGACACCGAGCTTTTGGTCATCGGAGAGAAGCTTGGGTACCGGATCTTCGATCTGCCGGTAAGCTGGATCGAGGATCTTGATACTCGCGTGAAGATCGTCCGAACCGCCATTGATGACATTAAGGGTTTGATCCGGGTCCGCCGCAGCTTCTCGAAGGGCAAATACCAGAAACAGAACTAGCCAAGTCTTCTCTAGGCCGGACGCAACTCCGAGGGGAGATCCCACTCCGTCAAAATCATTTGTCGTTCCCCCGGCCAGAGCGAATAGGCAGTCCAGGGACTCACCGAGAGAACTCAGACGTGGAAGAACAGCTTTACTGGAAGTTCTACGAGATTGAAAAATCCCACTGGTGGTTCGTCGCCCGCCAGCGAATTCTCTTGGATATTATCCAGAAACGGATCAGGCTTCCTGGTGGATCGCGGGTGCTTGACGTCGGGTGCGGGACAGGAGCCGTACTCGAGGAGCTTTCGCAGCACTACGACACGTACGGGACCGACTCTTCACAGCTTGCCATCGATCTGTGCCGAGAACGCGGACTCCAGAACGCCTACCACTGCACGCTGGAATCATTCCCTCACCGGGAACTACGATTCGATCTTGTCACGCTTCTCGATGTCATCGAACACATCGATGATGATGTTGCGATCCTTCGACAGGCCCATACGTTTCTGAAACCGAAGGGGTGCGTCCTCGTCACCGTGCCGGCGTATCAGTTTCTCTGGAGCCGTCACGACGTGGTGAATCGACATAAACGCCGATATCTCAGGTCGCAGGTGAGGCGGGTACTTGAAGAAAGCGGCTTTCGGGTGGAAATGATCTCGTACTTTAACACATTTCTCTTCCCGGCGGCACTTGTTGCGCGATTGGCGGAGCGGCTCTTCCACCCGGAGAAAGACACGACACTCGATGTTCCTGCTGGGTTCCTTAACTCACTTCTGGCATCACTATTCGCGTCCGAACGTCACGTTCTCCGTCGAACCACACTCCCTTACGGGCTTTCAGTGGTCGGTCTAGCCAGAAAATCGGGCTAGGCCCTCCCCTCTCCACCCCCTTTTCTTCTTCGAAAAGCCAGAACCATTCCCGCGACGTACAGGATTAGTCCCACGACCAGCAATTCGTACCGGTATGGCTCAGGCATTTGGAAGCGGAGCGTGGCATTGGTATCCATCATGAATGAGATCAAGATGACGACCGTCGCCACACCTGCAAGTGCCCAGGCGAGCTTGGGAGGTTTAAACACTCCCTGTCGATGTTCGCTCCGGATGATCCAAAGGCCCGCGATAATGAGTAGAACCGAGATCAATACGGGCGCGATGACAGGACCGATCCATGGCAGTGGGATAAGGAAGAGAATATCCCAATCGAACAGCGTCGCCGGCCAGTCGAGCACCAACTTCAGCCATAGATAGTAGAAAAGATCCCACACGCCGAAGGCAAGCATGAAGAAGCCTGCTCGCTGCCATCGAGTACTCCCGGCAAGGATCCCGACAGTGGCAAGCATTGCCAGGGTCGCCGCTTCACGGGCCACTTCGACAGCAATGTGTTGGTTGGCCGCTAGCTTCAGGGGGA
>VGWB01000297.1 GCA_016873755.1 Ignavibacteria bacterium
CATAGTGTCGGGTTGCGAGGAACCGCTGAGTCCACGCGGTCCGTTCGAGAAAAAGCTTGTTGTGTTTTCAGTTCTGGCGACAGACCGAGCCGTTCTCTTCGTGCGGGTGTCGAGCAACTATGATGTCACGGGTTTCGATCCGTACGAGAACACCTCGGAACCCGTCGTTACGGATGCACGCGTCAGCGTCTACTCTGAGGGGACAACGACCATGCTTCGAGATACGGTTCTTCCGAGGCCCGAGGACTCTCGGTATCAGACTCCTATCGTTTGTTATGTGGCACGGCCGTTTGCTGTGGGTCGAGGAAAAACATACGAGCTTCACGTGGACTCACCCCAGCTTGGGAGGGCCAATGCCTCGGTGACCGTGCCCGACAAGCCGTATCTAAATCTACTGGGTCTGGGCTATTACTGGCTGGAGTATCCCCCATCTTTCGATCAGTCGTTTGAGGTGACCGGTTCATTGTCGAAAGGGGCGAGGGGGTACTTTGTTCGGTTCATTATTGTGTATGACGCGCTCGAGGAGAGTGGCTGGACAACGAAGGAACGTGAGGTACCAACCTCGTATATTGTTGTGGATGGGGCGTCTGGACTGGCGATGACACCGTATCCGACGGTCAAACGCGTCGACGGGCCAAATTTCACATCAACATTTCGAACGAATGCATACAAGTGGGTTCTCTCGGAAATCAGCAGGCGATATCCCGCCGAAGGTCTGGTATTCCGACAGGCAAAATTCCGGCTTGTGCAGCTTGAGGAGCATCTATTCAACTACTACATGACCGTGAACGCTTTCGCGGACAAGTACTCCACCAGACTGGACCAGCCAGATTACTCGAACATAAGCTCGGGCTATGGAGTTTTTGGCGCATATTCGGTCGATTCGTTGGTGTACGAACTACGGAAAGACTTCCGCTACAGCCAATGAGGTTCGATTCTGGTCTCGCACCGGACGAGTATATGAGGAACGGATGGTAACGTTCAATTTCGTGCGTACATGCTCTAGACTGTACATTCATCACAAGATGTCTCTGTCAGTCATCCACCACCTCGTCGCTCCTTGTGTTCTTGCTGCGGCTTCACCACTTGTTCTGATGGCTCAGGGCACTGACATCCGTGGTTTCGTTTCAGACAGCGTTACAGCCCAGCGCATCCCGTTTGCCAATGTCGTCATTCTGAACACAAGTTGGGGAGCAGCGACGAATAACAGCGGTTTCTATCTAATCCCCAACGTCCCCCAGGGGCAATATGAAATTGCTGTCTCGATCATCGGGTATCAGCGGAAGGTTCAGCGGGCGCTTGTGAGGCCTGGAAGGCCTATCGAATTGGATTTCCTGCTTGCCCCGACGGCCGTTGAGACCGAGGAGGTGCTCATCACTGCGCCAAGAAGGCGCGAGCTGACGGAGATTCACACAAGCGTTCATGTGCTTGATATGAAGGACATCAAACTGACGCCTGTTCTTGCGCAGGAAGATGTCTTTCAGGCATTGAAGATGTTACCCGGAATTGTCTCGACGAGCGACGTAAGCTCGAAGTTCTATGTCCGGGGAGGGGCCGGAGACCAGAACCTTGTTATGGTGGACGGGATGAAGATATACAATCCGTTCCACGCTCTCGGCATTTTCAGTATTTTTGATCCGGATATTGTCCAGAATGTGGAAGTGTACACTGGGGCGTTTCCGGCAGGGTACGGGGGCCGCCTTTCCTCGGTTGTGAACATTTCGTCGCGCGATGGTCGCGCTGACAGACCGTCGGGCCGCGCCAGCGTGAATTTCCTTTCATCAAAAGTCCAGCTTGAGGGACCTGCACTTGCCAACACCTCGTGGATGGTCAACGCCCGAAAGTCCCTTTTCTCACAGACGTTCGAGCGCATTGTGAATCAGAATGTTCCAGTATCATTCTACGATGTGTTTTTCAAATTCAAGGGGCAGCCTTTTGGAGCGGCTAAGATTGACCTCAGCCTTTTGAATTCGTCGGATGAGCTCCTCTTCTCGAGCGTGGATGAGCCAAATTACCATTGGAAAAACAGTGCCATCGGGATCACATTTTCCAACCTGATTGCTGACCGGTTGTTCGTTCAGGCTCTTGCGTATAGTTGCAGTTATAGAGCTGACCGCGACGCAAAGGCGTCGAAGGTCATCACCCCTTCTTCTACCTTAGTAAAAGAGCCCGGTCTTCATGCTGCCGCCACGTATTACACGGACGCTCAAAACCTCTTCTTCTTCGGATTCGACTTCAGCTTTCCGCAGCTCGAGTACAGTCTCGTGAACCTTGTCGGAATGCCGATTACGTTATCCAGCGGCTTCGCCGAGGTTGCTGCATGGGTGAGGTACCAGGCGCGGTACGATCCGTGGATTTTTGATATCGGCCTGCACGCCGAACTCGCGTCACTGCTGGGGCAGGAACAGGGGGTTGAGGCGTTTCAACCCCGGATCAATGTCAGCTACCAGTTGTTTGGCAACTGGAGAGCGAAGGCGTCGGGGGGATTGTTCAGCCAGCGATCGATCACCGTCAGCAACGAGGACGACGTGATGTCAATCTTTGACGCCTGGATCAAGGTGCCGGAGAGACTGCCCCCCGAGAAATCGGTTCACCTTGTTCTTGGTGTCGATGGGAATGTCACGGAAAATGCCTCGGTGAGTTTCCAGTCGTACTACAAAGACTATAGCTCGCTTGTTGCGTACAACCGTGATAAGGTTCACGCGAGCGATCCAGACTATATCACCGGCTCGGGATCATCCTATGGTCTTGAGACAATGGTGCGGGCGAAGGTTATGGATATCGATCTCTACGCAACCTATGCCTGGAGCAAGACTATGGTCAACAACCGGGGATTCAGATACCATCCCCGATACGACCGGAGACATCACGTCAACCTTCTTGCCACCGTTCGTCCGTTCGAGCATGCCGACGTATCCCTTCGGTGGGAATTTGGCAGCGGCTTCCCCTTCACACAGAGCACGGGCTACTTCGACCGACTAATGCTTGGAGATGCGCTTCCGGGGCAATTTGAGTTGGAGACAGGAATGCCGTACCTCGTTCTGGGAAGCAAGAATGCGGCGCGCCTTCCGGCGTATCATCGCCTTGATCTGAGCATGGCGTACCGCTTCGACCTGCTTGGCGTCAGAGGGATCCTGGGCGGTCAGGTTATCAACCTGTACGACAACAAGAACGTCTTTTACTTCGATCGGAAGACCGGGCAGCGTGTAAACATGCTGCGCTTCTTCCCATCTCTTACGTTGACCCTGGAATATTGAAGGAGATTGTTCGATCTCGCTTGGCAGCTCCTGCTGACGCAGACTGTTCGTGATTCACTGAAGTGTACAGCTCGGTGTCTACCTCCACATGATCGTGGGGCAGAACGGGACACCGACGCCCCCATCCCGTACTTATCCACATCCCACTCATCCAAGGCAACGTTTCCCCAGCCGAACCCACAAAGAGCTCATCATAACCTGAAGTGGGGATTCTGCCCCAATTCCAAAAACCCCACATTTTCAGCCACTTTCTAACCCATCTCAAAATCCCTTTATTTTGTTTGATTTTTGTACTTGACTTTAACAGCCAATTCCGTAAATTTCCATCTCGTGTGGGGAAAAGTGGGGAATCTGGGGTAGAAATTTGCCAATAAAATCGGGCACTTCTGAAAGCGCGTTTATGTCCTCTTTCAAGGGGCGGTATTCGTATTCTGTCGACAACAAAGGGCGCATCGCTCTCCCTGCCAAGCTCCGCAGAAACGTCTCCCCGGGAGCAAACGAGATGTTCATCATCACGCGCGGCTTTGAGCAATGCCTCTTCGTGTACCCTCAGGATGAGTGGGCAAAAGTGGAAGAGTCCATACGCGGTCTCTCCCCGTCGAATCCCCAGCACCGGTTCTTTGTCCGAACCTTGTTACAGTGGT
>VGWB01000298.1 GCA_016873755.1 Ignavibacteria bacterium
ACGTACAGATCCACATATGACCGTCGTCGGTCTCATCGATGTCGTGGGCGACGCGGATGCCGGTGTGCTGCAGGGCTGAGGCCGAATTGGACTTACGGATAAGACGCTGCTTTGCTTCAGGATCACATTTGAGGTGGCGAGAAAGGAACTACAGGCATCCTAGAAATGACTTGATCCGTCCCAGCAATGGGTGCAGAGTTTTTCTTTCGGCAGTCCGATAGCGTCGACCAAATCGCAGAGCTTCTGATAGCGCAAGGTCGTAAGGCCGAGCCGCCTTCTGATTTGTTCCACCATCGCGTGGTACTTGCCATTGCATGGATCAGAGTATTCACTCAGATCGGTCTCATCTGTTCCTTCAAGCTCCTTCACCGCGATGTGAGTGGCGAGGTCCATGCTTGATCGAGAACGGCTGAAGTTGAGAAACTCGCACGGATAGGTGAGAGGAGGACACGCAATTCGCATGTGCACTTCTTTCATCCCTGCCAGATGGAGGTCGCGGATGTTGTCTTTGAGCTGTGTGCCCCGGACGATGGAATCGTCGAGGAAGATTCCTCTTTTCCCTTTGATGACCGATTCATTTGGTATGAGCTTCATTTTTGCCACGAGGTCGCGCATCTGCTGGCTTTGCGGCATGAAACTCCGCGGCCAGGTCGGTGTATATTTCACATAGGGTCGCATGAGAGGAACACCACGTGCACTGCTGTATCCGTACGCATGGCCGATACCGGAGTCTGGAACTCCCGCAACGAAGTCCGCTTCGGTGGTGTCATTGCGCGCGAGAGCGGCGCCGCAGCGGAAGCGGCACGCATCAACATTGACTCCTTCATAGAACGAAGGGGGGTAGCCAAAGTAAACCCAGAGGAAGGCGCACACCTGCATTTCCTCCATTGGCTTTCGCAATTGCTCACATCCGTCGGCAGTGATTCGGACAATCTCTCCCGGTCCCAGGAATTTCTCTAGTTCGAAATTCAGGTTGGGAAACGCACAACTTTCGAAGGCGACACCGTAAGCCCCTTCTTTCTTCCCGATCACGATCGGCGTTCTCCCCAGTCTGTCGCGTGCTGCAACAATGCAATCCTCCAAAAGGATCAGCATCGAGCACGTTCCTTTCACGTGTTCGTAGACGTTTTCGACGCCCGATGTAACAGTTTCTCCTTCCGCGATGAGCATAGCGACGAGTTCGGTGGCGTTGATCGTGCCGTGGCTCAGTTCCGAAAACGTTCGCCGCTGTTTGAGATACCGTTCCTCCAACTCCGCGATATTTGCGATCCGGCTCACGGTAGCAACAGCAAAACGGCCCATGTGCGTGCTAACAAGAATCGGTTGGGGTTCGGTGTCGCTGATGACTCCGATACCCTGGTTCCCCGAGTATTCGTTCAGTTCCGATTCAAACTTGTTTCTGAAATATCCGTCCTCAAGACTGTGGATAGCACGCTGAAATCCTTTTTCCGGAGAGTAAACAACTATTCCGGCTCTCTTGGTACCGAGATGAGAATGATAGTCAGTCCCGTAGAAGATATCGTGGACGCAGCTCGTTTTTGAGATACTGCCGAAGAATCCGCTCATGGTATTCTTTGCTCTGGATCGAAGTGAAGTGGAGTTTTCGAACGCGTGATCTGCGCTGCGGGCATGTGCAGCTCGTTGGTGGGGGATGTGTAGTTCAACTATTCAAATATAGGCAAATCTCTTTTCTTTTTGAACCAAGATTTCAGAAATCCTTGCCGAAAAACCTGCGGGTTCATTTGACAGACGCGTCACTCCGTTTTCTATCTCTTCTCGTAGATCTCGGTCGTAGGCAGCGGTACGGTATGCGTGAGAAAACAGGAAATGCCCCGCGAGTGGGGATTTTCAGCGACGTGACAGGCAAATACAATATCGTCATCCTGAGCGAAGTCCTGAGCGAGCGGAGCGAGCCGAAGGACGAAGTCGAATCCTTCGACTCCGCATTTAGATTGCAGATGTGTCGCTCAGGATTCGATCCCGAGCGATGCCGAGGGATCGAAGGATGATCAGGGCAGGAACCCCCCAAAGAGAGGGCGGCGAGATCAAACGCAGAACACCAATACAAAGAGGTCATCCTGAGCGGAGTCGAAGGATGCTCCAAGCTGGGATTATCAAAGGGGCCGATCCCGATCAGAAAGCGATCGGGGCCCCGACGAAAAGCGTCGGGGTCCTCAAAACTTCAGCCACTCGCTGAGAAGCGCTCGTGGGAAGTTTTGGAACAAGCGAGACACAGCCCGCGTCTAGTGGCCAAACGAAAAATGCCCCGCGAGGGGGCATTTCAGGGTGTCACAAGCAGTTCCCGCCAAAAAACGGCGGGATCCTCAAAACAAATCAGGGTTAGCCAAAAGCGCTAACCCTGTTTGTTTTGGGAGCGGGGCCGACGAGACTTCCCGATGGCCTAAGGGCCATCGGGACGACCTCCTGCGTTGCGAATCAGACGCTCGATGAACTCGCGGCTCTTCATTCGCTTGATGTATCGTTCGAATGCAAGAGCTTCTGCCTTTGTGGGAAATTCCTTGATCCACACAAGCTTCCACGGGCGTTTGGCTTTGGTGGACTTGGTCCATCCTTCATTGTGGCGTTGGCAACGCACGACCGGATTGTGGGATGAGCCGGCGTAGAACGATGCATCAAGAGCACTCTGAATGATGTAGACGAAGTGAGGCACTGGCAGTGCTCGTGGGCAAGAAGTGGAGTGCTCCAGCGAAGGGATTTTCGTGTCTCGCGGGGGCCGATCCCGACGAAGAACGTCGGGACAAGCGAGACACAGCCACGCCGGAACGATACAGAAAAAGAATCCCCCAGAGAGGGGGAATTCTTTTTCTGCGGGGCCGACGAGACTCGAACTCGCGACCTCCTGCGTGACAGGCAGGCGCTCTAACCAAGCTGAGCTACGACCCCGAATGGGACTATCACCAAGTTGAGGACCGCTTCTATGCGGTCCGAAATCCCGCCGCTTTGTGGCGGGACTGAGCTACGACCCCCGTGAAGTATCTAAGAGAACTATTTGAGGTTGCCCTGAGCGAGTTCCGCCGTTGTATGGCGGAACGAGTCGAACCTTTCGACAAGCTCAAGGTTCGATCCTGAGCGAAGCCGAAGGATCGAAGGGCTACGACCCCTTCGAAATTCTTTCAAATTCCCCCAGTTTCAGGCCACCAACAGCTTTATCATCCCCAAAGAACGCCAGGCAAGCTGTCAGGTTATTCCGTCGACAACACAAATATATCTAAAAGAACCGCGATTAGCAAACGGATTTTCTCTGGAAGAAGAGCTATCGCATTTTGTTGAAAGCCTGAATCACGTCCATAAGGTCGCGACTGGTGTAGGTCAATTCCCAATCGCCAGTCCGTTTCGCACCGGGGTAGAACTGCGCGTTGTACACCGACTCCTCGTTCTTCAGCTTCAGCACCATCGTATAGGGTGCAGCCAGCTTGTATGGTTTGTACTTGCCGAGGCTGCGCAACGCTTTTTCCACTCCAGCTCGGATCATCTCGCAAGACACCTCGGGATGAAATCCGAGTGTGGCCCCCCCGAAGCCTTCTTTCACCGCCACAGTCTCCACCTCTCCGAAGAGCTCCTTTGCCTGCCTGCAAAGTGCCTTGTCGCCTGCGACAAAGGCAACCGGGACATTAGACATCCCTGCAATGAGGGCGTTCACTCCCACTTCAGGGAGGGAAACGCCGTTGATCGAAATGTCGGTGACATTTCCCGACATGGTGTGCTCCAGTGAGGCATCAGGCGTTCCCGCTTTTGCGTGGTAGCCGACGAAGACGACAGCGCTGAACGACTCGTCAATGCCATCCATCATCATCTTGGGACCACCGGACCAGTTACGGAGAAGTTTGGCCTTCTTGTTCAACATTTCAGGCAGGATATTCCGCGCTGAGCCGTGA
>VGWB01000299.1 GCA_016873755.1 Ignavibacteria bacterium
ACACAACAAGCGCTGTTCAAGATACTCCCAAGGAAACGCAGGATCCAGATTGTGCAGGAAGGGGGAGTGCTGCAGGAAACAAAGGCCGCCGACAGGAGAAGGCCGGTGACGGTTCCGGCAAGGCCTCCGACATCTCCGCCAGCACGGCCACAACCAGAGCGCGCAGTGGCTGTAAGGCCTCAGGTACCTCCGGTTCAGCCAACTCCGGTGCGCACGACTGAGACGTCGTACATTGTCTTGCGGATACCGGGCGAATCCGCCTATACCATTCAGACGTTCTCATGGCCAGGAGAAGACAGAGCGCGTCGTGAAGCAGAAAGGCTCGAGCAAATGTGCGGATATCAGACGTTCGTCGACAAGGTAGACTTGCCGAGTCTGAGAGTCCGATACCGCGTCTATGTTGGACGTTTCTCTACCAAGCGGCTGGCCGAATTGGCAGCAGAGGAGCTTCGCAAGAAATTGGCACAGCAGTAGAGCATTCCTACCTTTCTTCTTTCCTTCTTCGCATAGTTTGTTGCAGAAAAATCAATCCTGCCTGGATTCAACAGGATTTCGGGCCAGCAACTATTTCAGAGACGCTTCCACAGGGACCATTCGGGAGTGACATCGGTTTCTGATGCGGGTTCCAATCATTTCAACCACTGGGAATGTTCCTGACTCAAAACGAGACTACGTGATAGAGAGCCGAGACACTTTCTGGCACTCCGATTGAGGATTTGGCTTCGCGCGTAAGAGTTGAAAAGAAATTCCTTCCTGGCTGTTGACATTAATCATTTCTTTTCCGTTCTTGGCGGGTACCATGAGTAGGGGAGCTCAAAAACTTCATTTCATTCCGCTTCTTCTCATTCCGCTTCTGCTCATCCCCCTTCGCTTACCGGCTCAAAACGGCAGCAGTGTAAATCAGATTGTGACCGTCGAGGTCAAGCCCATCACCATAATCGCTGTCAACGGGAACCCCGGTGCCTTGAACATCATCGATGCGCTGGGTGGCACGGACGAGTTGTCGGTGAGCGATCAGAATACCCGCTACAGCATGGTGACGAACCTTGACAACATGAAGATCGTTGCATCCGTCAACGACCCGATGCCCGCCGGAACACGGCTGATGATCAGGCTCGAAAGTACAAGTGGCGAGAGCAACGGCGAGGTGGATATCTCTTCCGCTCGAACGCCGGTCAACGTGGTATCGGGAATCGGACGGGGAAGCGATCTGAACCAGACCATAACGTACACGTTTGCTGCAGACGCAAACGTCAGTGAAATCTCAGCGCAGTCGCGGGTCATAACACTGACTCTTACGGAATAATGAAGCGACTTCTTCATCTGGCCGGGGCTCTCGTGCTCAGTTCGCTCTGCGTGACACTGGCGTTCGCACAACGATCAAGTTCGGCAAGTCAAGTAGTGACGTTCAGTGTTCACAGACCCACTCCTGTAACGCCAGCTGTGATCGAGAATGCTCTCGCAAAGCACATGCATCAAGTCAGTGAACCCGCCGCGTCTGTGGACCCTTCCCCCACGAATCGATTCCAGCCCAAGCTCAGCGTTGCCCTGGACTCACATCGCCGGCGCAATCTTGCACATGATCTTGCCTTGGCAGAAGACTTCGAGGCAGCAAAGAACGAGCTCACTCATACCAAGACTCAACGCGAAGTTGTTCTGACGGTTACTGACTAGCTTCTCTCATCCTTCTCTTTTCCTCTCAGATTCCGGTCGACTTGTTCGATCCGGAATTTTTTTTGCATACCCACAGGGTTCAGAGGTTTCCTCCGCATCACGCGGACCTTGAACGTTCGGCGCGCAATCGGTTGACCTAGGGACGCTCATCACATCTTCTTCCCTCGCTGTTTTTTTTCTCACCAACCTCTATTCGCTAGAAATCAAGGCTCACTTCACAGCTCGTCTGCGGTGTTCACCGTAGTCTCCTCCGTCCGAGCCCGTATTTTCAAAATTACGGTCTCGATTCTATGGTTGATCGTCGTTTTTCCGCCGAATTTTGATTCGACGTGGGGGTATTCGATCAAGCATTTCTTGAGGAGAGCGCCATGGAGCCGATCAAGATTCTCATCGCAGATGATCACAGCCTTTTCCGCGGGATCGTGCGCGATTTTCTGAGCAGCATCGCGACGGTGTCTGTCGTTGGAGAGGCAGTCGATGGACTGGACGTCGTCCAGAAGGTCGAGGATCTCGACCCTGATGTCATCTTGATGGACATCAAGATGCCGAACCGCGATGGGCTGGAGGCGACGCGCTTGATCAAACAGCGATGGCCTTCGAAGATCGTCGTCATCACGACGATGCATGAGGACGATGCGTACCGGATTCGGGCTCGGGAGCTTGGCGCAGATGGATTCATCTTGAAATCAGCAATGAAGCCGAGACTGCAGGAGGCGTTCCGTGAAGGATCGTCCATTGCAGATTGGGTGCACTCGTCCGGCGATGGAGATCGGTCGGCAGCCCGCAAACTCTGAGCATACTCATATTCAAGGAGCATGATACAATGAAAGCACTCACAGTCCTTGTGGCTGATGACCACGCAAGCGTTCGACGTTCCCTCTTGTCGTTCCTCCGTGCACGGCGAGATGTGGAGATCGTTGGAGAGGCGTCGGATGGTGTCGACGTAGTTGCTCAGAGCGAGCGGCTCCATCCTGATCTTGTGTTGATCGATGCAGACATGCCGGGTCAGAATGGGTTCCAGGCGACGCGGGAGATCAAGCTGCGGTTACCAGGGACGAAGGTGGTGGTCTTGAGCTTGCACGGCGAGGAAATCTATCGCCAGACGGCTGGTTGGCACTTGGCGGACGCGTTCATTGTCAAGTCCTCGATCAAGCATGACTTGCTCGAGGTTCTCGCGAACGAACAGCATCGTCGCAGCGAAGGTTCGTTCACAACAGGGGTATGAGGGAAGCGATGGAGAGACGAATGGAGCCATTTCTTTGTTGTGCGGATGTAATCGAAGCGGACCGATTGCAGGCAGACAGGTTCGAGGGCCGCATGTGCGTTTGGTATCACCGACGGTCACGATACGTTCAGGGGAGACTTCACGACCAGAGGAAAGGTTCATTGCCCTGACAAGCATCAGATGAAAGGAGGCGACCATGCCTTCGATCAAGATACTCCTTGCGGATGACAACGAGAAATTTCGCAGCTTGCTCAACTCGTTTCTCGGTGCCCGCGACGGTGTTGAGGTTATTGGTCAGGCCAGAGACGGACTCGAGGCCGTGAAGCTGGCGACGAAGCTGAGTCCTGATCTGATCTTGATGGATCTTGAGATGCCCGTCAAAGACGGTTTCGAGTCGACGCGAGAGATCAAGCGACAAGTGCCGAAGTCGCGCGTGGTTATTCTGTCGGTGTACAGCAGCGACGTGTACCGGCGAGCTGCGCGAGAGTTTGGCGCCGACGGGTTTATTGACAAGAACAATATGAAGGACGCGCTGGTCGCGCTGCTCAATGAGGAGCAGGCGCGACATGCAGCGGCGGCGAGAGTTGCGTAGCGTTGTCAGAATCCTTTGATTCGGCTAGAAGATGCTTAGACCACATATTCAGCGGAGTTCTCCGGTTTTGTATTGATGCTTTGGGCGAGTACCATATCACCCAATCGTGCGTCACATAGGGCATTGCGTTTCAGGTGCTCGGGTGCCCGTCTCTTCCCTGGCAGAAGTGCTAGGGCAGCCTTCCTTTCACTGTGCCTGAGCGTTCTCTTTGGTGCAACGTCTTTTGCGCAAGAGCAAGATAACATCTGGCTAGGAACGACGACGGCGTGGGGGACTGCTTCCAACTGGTCGTTGAACGCAGTGCCGACCACCGATCACAACGTAAGGGTCCCGCGCAGAGCGAATGCCGCCACGCTCTCCGCAGCTAGC
>VGWB01000300.1 GCA_016873755.1 Ignavibacteria bacterium
TCTTCGACAGTTGCACTGTCGAGGCGAAGTCTCGCCGGAGTTGTACTCCGGTGCTCTTCATCCGCAGGACTCCAAGTCCTGCTTGAATGGTGTCCGATAGTGCAACTATCGGACAACAACAAGACAACAAGAAAGGGGTTGTCACTCCCGCGAACGCGGGAGTCCAGAACCAAGCCCTGACCTGGATTCCTGCTTACGCAGGAATGACATGTCAAAGTTGAGCGATGGGCGAAAACCGTACTCTGCCGGGTACACCGCTCGACTTCGTGCGAGGGTGAGGCAATGAAACTGCGCTTGGGGTGACTTAGTATTTTCTTGACGCTGAGCGCGTGTGATGAAAGAGGCGGGCTAGGAAGTCCCTAATCCCTCACTCGATGTCCGCGTGATATTCCTGCAGTGACTTCACCGTATACGCCCCAGTCCTCATTGCCCTGATGCCAATGGTGGCTGCCAGCGCGGCCGAAGTCTGGGTGATGTAGTGAATCTTGTACTTGATCGCATTCTTCCTGATGTACGAATCATCATACTCGCTCTGCTTGCCGGCGGGAGTATTGACCACAAGATGGATCTCCCCGTTCTTGATGCCATCGACAATGTTCGGTCTTCCTTCGTGAACTTTCTTGATGAACTGCGATTCGATACCGTGTTCCTTGAGGAAGCGGTGCGTCCCTTCCGTCGCGAAGATCTTGAATCCCATCTCCTGAAATTGCCGTGCCGGCTCGATGATCCCCTGTTTGTCCCGATCCGCAATCGTGATGAGGACGTTCCCCTCGATGGGGAGGCATGACTGGGTTCCCTCCTGTGATTTGAAGTAGGCCACACCGAACGAGTCTGCCAGGCCGAGCACTTCACCGGTCGAGCGCATTTCGGGACCCAACAGTGGATCGACTTCCGGAAACATATTGAAGGGGAACACGGCCTCTTTGACGCCGAAGTGATGAAATGTCCGGTTGCGTAGCCCGAACTCTGAAAGTTTCTTTCCGAGCATGATCTGTGTGGCGATCTTTGCCATCGGGATGCTGCACACCTTCGATACCAACGGGACCGTCCGCGAGGCCCGCGGATTTGCCTCGAGGATATACACCCGATCGTTGCAGATGGCATACTGGATATTCATCAGGCCGACGACCTTCAACTCGATGGCGATCTTCCTCGTATAGTCACAGATTGTCCGAATATGTCGTTCAGGAATATTGACGGGCGGAATGACGCAGGCGGAGTCACCTGAATGCACTCCGGCATATTCAATGTGTTCCATCACGGCCGGCACGAACGCATCGGTGCCATCGGCGATCGCGTCGGCCTCGGCTTCAACGGCATTCTCGAGGAACTTGTCGATGAGGATGGGGCGATCCGGGGCAATATCCACGGCCGCAGCGACGTACTGTTGAAGCATTTGCTCGTCAAGAACGATCTTCATCCCCCTACCGCCAAGAACATACGATGGCCGAACCATCAAAGGGTAGCCGATCACACCAGCGATCTCCAGGGCTTCCTCAAGCGTGCTCGCCATGCCCGATTCAGGCTGCGGGATGCCGAGCTTCTTCATGATCTGACGGAAACGATCACGGTCCTCTGCGAGGTCAATCGTATCGACAGTCGTCCCCAGAATCTTGACGTCTGCGGCAGCCAGCTCACCGGCGATATTGAGAGGCGTCTGTCCGCCAAACTGCACGATGACCCCTTCAGGTTTCTCTTTATGATAGATACTCAACACATCTTCCACTGTGAGCGGCTCGAAATAGAGTTTGTCGGATGTGTCATAGTCGGTCGAAACCGTTTCGGGATTGCAGTTCACCATGATGGACTCGTAGCCCGCTTCGCGAATGGCGAAGGCGGCGTGGACACAGCAATAGTCAAACTCAATCCCCTGTCCGATGCGGTTAGGGCCGCCACCGAGCACCATGATTTTCTTCTTATCACTTACCGGTACTGTGTCAGGGCCATTGTATGTAGAATAATAGTAGGCCGCATTTTCGACACCGCTCACAGGAACCTTCTCCCACGCCTCGGTCACACCCAGCGAGATGCGTTTCTCTCGTAGCTCTCTTTCCGGAATGCCCAGGAGTTTCGACAGATACCTGTCTGCAAAACCATCCTTCTTCGCCTGAATGAGCAATCCATCGGGCAGCTCCTTTCCTTTGTGGCTCAGTATGGCTTGTTCTAAGTCAACCACCTCTTTCATCTGCTGGATGAACCATGGCTTGATGTAGGTCTTCTTATAGAGCTCCTGTATATCGGCCCCTTTTCGGAGGGCTTCGTACATAATAAACTGCCGTTCGCTGGAAGGATGCGCCAGCATACCCATCAGCTCTTCCAGCGTCTTCTTGTTGAAGTCCTTGGCAAAGCCCAATCCATGGCGGCCTGATTCGAGGGAACGGATGGACTTCTGAAACGCCTCCTTATAGGTCTTGCCGATGCTCATAACCTCCCCGACGGCCTTCATCTGCGTGCCCAGCTTGTCTTCAAGGCCTTCGAATTTCTCAAACGCCCACTTTGCGAATTTCACGACGACATAGTCGCCCGACGGTGTGTATTTCTCGAGAGTCCCCTCGCGCCAGTACGGAATTTTGTCCAGCGTAAGCCCGCCTGCGAGAAGCGAGGAGACGAGCGCAATCGGGAACCCTGTTGCTTTCGATGCCAGCGCTGAGGAGCGCGATGTGCGTGGATTGATCTCGATCGCAACGACCCTTCCTGTCTTAGGGTCGTGAGCGAACTGGATATTCGTCCCGCCGATCACTTCGATCGCTTCAACGATATCGTAGGAGTACTTCTGCAGCTTCTTTTGCAGTTCCGGGTCAATTGTCAGCATCGGCGCCGTGCAATACGAATCGCCCGTGTGCACACCCATCGCATCGACATTCTCGATAAAGCAAACGGTGATCATCTGGTTCCTGGCATCTCTTACGACTTCCAGCTCGAGTTCTTCCCATCCGAGAACCGACTCCTCAACCAGTATCTGATGCACCAGACTCGCAGATAATCCTCTTGCGGCGACGGTGCGCAGTTCTTCGATATTGTAGACCAGACCGCCGCCCGTGCCGCCGAGGGTATACGCGGGACGGATCACCACAGGATACCCAAGCTCTTCGGCCACCTTTTCTGCGTCCTCAACGGTCGTTACCGCTTTGCTGCGCGGCAAGTCTATTCCCAACCTCGCCATCGTCTCCTTGAACGCCGTGCGGTCCTCGCCCCGCTCTATCGCGTCGACGTTGACGCCAATCACTTTCACACCATATCGTTCCAGAATTCCTTTCTTGGCCAGCACCGAGGAGAGGTTCAAGCCCGTCTGGCCTCCAAGGTTCGGAAGGAGTGCGTCGGGCCTTTCTTTCTTGATGATCTCGGTCAGAGCATATTCGTTCAACGGCTCGATGTACGTGGCATCTGCCATCCCCGGGTCGGTCATGATGGTGGCCGGATTTGAATTGACCAGGACAATCTTGTATCCCATCGACCGCAACGCCTTGCAGGCCTGGGTCCCTGAATAGTCGAATTCGCAGGCCTGACCGATGACAATTGGTCCAGATCCGATGATCAGTACTTTCTCAATTCCTTCGCGCTTCGACATGGTGCTCCCTGATATCCATCATCTGTCTGAAATCTCGACCCACAATATAGCTATCTAATGGTAAAAATCTAAATGAATTAGGATGGGTTGTGAGGTATGGGTCGCGGGAATCCTCGAGCATTACTTGACGGACGTTCAGTAACCCCCGTCGTCCACCCAGTGTAGTGCGTCATTAATACCTTGTCAAATTGTCTCTTGACCCCGAAGGGGTCGGATATTCAAGGGCGGGACAACGTCCCGACCCCCATTCAAC
>VGWB01000301.1 GCA_016873755.1 Ignavibacteria bacterium
CCACGATTTCCACTTCCTGGGAAAGAGCCCTTTTATAGCACTCGATTCGGCGATGCATATCTCGGTGATTCTTTGGAAGTGATGCAAGCGCTTCCGGAGGGGAGTGTCAACCTCGTTGTCACGTCTCCTCCATATGCTCTGCATTTCAAGAAAGCGTACGGGAATGTCGATAAGAAGGAATATGTTGAATGGTTCCTTCCATTTGCATTCGAGGTGAAGAGAATCCTGGTCGACGATGGCAGTTTCGTTCTTAATATTGGTGGGAGTTATAATCCCGGTTCGCCGACTCGGTCCCTGTACCATTTTAAGCTGCTCATCGAGCTTGTAGAAAGCGTTGGTTTCCATTTGGCGCAAGAATGCTTCTGGTACAATCCTGCCAAAATGCCCGTCCCGGCCGAATGGGTGACTGTCAGAAGAATTAGGATTAGAGATTCTGTTGAATACGTTTGGTGGTTGTCAAGGAGCCAACATCCGAAAGCTAATAACCGCGCCGTGCTAAAGAGCTACAGTGCAGACATGCAAAGACTCAATGGCCGTGGCGTACGAGGTACGACCCGCCCCTCTGGGCACAATATCAAGTCAAGCTTCGCTAGAATAGATGCTGGTGGGTCGATTCCACCGAACGTAATCGAGGAGGTACCTCCCGATCTATTGAAGTTTGGCAACAACGCTGCCAATGATAGTTATACGTTGAAATGCAAGAAGCAAGGGATTACGGTTCATCCAGCCCGTTTCCCAGCAGCACTTCCCGAATTCTTCATAAAGTTCTTGACAGATATTGACGACGTTGTGTTGGATCCATTTGCGGGGTCAAATACGACTGGAAGCGTCGCTGAGCGACTTCAGCGAAGATGGATCGCCGTCGACAATGTCAAGGAGTACCTCGAAGCGAGTAAGTTTCGCTTTGAGTGATTCGTTGTGAAGCCCACCTGCTCCAGACTCATCTTAAACCTAATGGCGGCTCCTTGACGTACTTCTTATGCCGCTGCCGTGCGCGTTGTGACACAGATACCGCCAAGCCTATCCCCGACCCTCGCCGCCTGTCTTCGTTTCTGCGCCGTAGGGTGTGCTTACCGAATATACGCCAATTTCCTCTCTTTCTCATGGTCTCCATTGAACGTGTGTGCTAGGCGATCGGCGCTGTCCAGACGGATTACTTGCGCAACTCAGCAGCGCGGCGGACGGACTTGAAAATATGGTCGTACGCACCGCACCGGCACAAATTCCCGCTCATCCCGATCTGGATCTCGTCGATCGTCGGGTTCGGTTTCTGACGAAGCAGACCCTCAGCGGACATCACCTGGCCCGGCGTGCAATAACCGCACTGAAAGCCGTCTTCCTCGAGGAATGCCCGCTGGACAGGTCCGAGCTGCTCGCCCTGCATAAGTCCCTCCACAGTCGTGACCTGTCTGCCGTCCGCCTCGAGGGCGAGCGTCAGGCACGAATAGCGGGTGACGCCGTCGATCAGTACGGTACACGAGCCGCATTCACCCCGTTCGCACCCGGGCTTCGTTCCCGTGAGGCCAAGCTTATCACGCAAGACGTACAGGAGCGTCCAGCGCGGTTCCACCCGCAGCTGATGTACTCGTCCGTTGATCGTGATTGTCACCTGCGGCAGGTTACCTGAGTCCTCCTGGCCCGAAGCGCGAGGCACCGGACGAGCGATCGTCGCACCCAGGGCTCCCGCGCTGACAGTGCCCAGGAAGTTCCGCCGGCTCATACCTGTCGAGGACTCGTTTCTCACTTCCCTTTTCTTCTTTTCCATATCAAATCTCCATTCCTGTTTCCAGACATTCATTGGCGATGAGCGCTTGTCAGCGCAGAGCGAGGAGCGCTTCCTCGACCAGAGCTCGAACGAGATTCACTTTGTAACCGTTGTACTCCATCGGCTCGGCGCCCTTGATGCAGATCTCGGCTGCAGCGCGGGCCGTATCCTCCGTAATGCGCTTCCCGGTGAGTGCCTTTTCTGCCTCGGCGACACGCCATGGCATCGGAGCAACTCCAGAGAGCACAACACGCGCCCCTTCAACTTCTCCTCCGACCCCGAAGCGCAGAGAAAGAGCAACGCCCGCCAATGCAAAATCCCAGGCGCCCCTCGCCCTCATTTTCCTGTATGAGCTCCGCTGGTTCGGGGCAGGTGCCGGCAGAGAGACATTTGTCAGAATCTCATTGGGTGCAAGGACGTTCTCCCTCGTGATGTCTTTACCGGGAGGCACAAAGAAGGATTCCAGCGGTATCGTTCTCGAGCCGTTCGCACCATTGATGTGAACACGAGCACCGAGTGCAACGAGCGCCGGAGCAGTATCAGACGGATGAACAATGTAGCACGCGTCGCCGCCGAAGATGCAGTGGTAGTCGTTTCGGCCGCCGACCGCGTAGCAGAGATTTCCTCCCTTCCGGAGACAGTGAAAATCCCCGCGGAAGTACCAGCAGCGCGGACGCTGACACAGGTTGCCGCCGAGAGTCCCCTGATTGCGAAGCTGCGGACTCGCCGCAGAGAGCGCTCCTTGAGCAAGCGCCGGATAGTCCTTGAGGATAACCGGATCGGAGGCAAGTTGAGCGAGAGTCGTCAACGCGCCGATAGTCAGGCCGCCATCGCTCGCCCGTTTGATTCCCCCCAGCTCGGACAAGCCACCGATTGACACGACCTTGTCCGCTGTGAACACTCGATCCCTCAGACAGCCCAGCAGATCTGTGCCGCCGGCGTGGATACGCGTTCCAGAAGCAGCAAGTTGTTTGATTGCCTGTCGCAGTGAGTCTGGACGCACATAGTCGAATTTCGGTATCATGGCCTATCTCCTTTCTCCCTGCTGGGCGAGCAGCGCCAGCATCTGCATGGGAGTGATGGGAGCGTGGGTAACGCGAATCCCCGTGGCGTTGTACACCGCATTGGCGACCGCGGCTGCGGTGGGAATTGTTGCGGGCTCCCCCAACCCCTTTGACCCGGTGTTGTTGCACTCCGTATCCTTTGGATCAATGGGGAGGCAGGTCTGGTCCACAGGAACATCCATTGCCGTCGGGATCCTGTAGTCGTGCCAGTTGGCATTGACCATTTTTCCGGTCTGCTGTGCGTCGAGAACGCGTGCCTCGGTTGCAGCGAATCCGATCCCCATGGTAACGCCGCCGAGCACCTGGTTTTCATAGGTCAGACGGTTCATCACCCTGCCGCTGTCGTGCGCCGCGAGGAACCGCGTCACTTTGACCTCACCGGTTTTCACATTGACTTCTACCTCAGCGAACTGAGCAACGAACGGAAGGGGTATCTTTCCTTCAGGGTGGGGATCGCGCCGCCCGACGCCGACAATCATCTGTGCCCGACCGAGACTCCTCAATTCGGAAAGAGACACCTTCTTGGTTGGATCGCTCAGCACTTGAATCGTGCCCTCCTTCACCGCCAGATCATTGACGGACCGCTTCAGCTCTTCGGCCGCCATCTCCAGAAGTCGGGTACGAACCTCTGCTGCAGCGCTCCGGACAGCCGGTGCGTTCGCGACAACCGTCTGGCTCCCGCCGCTGGAAGGCGCGTATTGCGTCGTACCCGTATCGGCATGCTCCACCTGAACCTTTTCCAGCGGAACACCGAGCTCTTCCGCTACCACCATTGCCATCACCGTCTTCGTTCCGGTCCCGATATCACTGGCGCCGATGTTCAGGTTTACGCTTCCATCAGGGAAAAGCTTGACGATGGCCGTCGACACGGTTGCACCCTCCCATCCCCACATCCCTGCCGCCACGCCGACACCCCGCCGGATGGCGCCATCCTGACGGGGCCGCTCCCGAGCCCTCTTCCATCCGA
>VGWB01000302.1 GCA_016873755.1 Ignavibacteria bacterium
AAAGAACGACAAGCAAAGCGAGAGCCGACTGGCCGACTCCGTCGAGACGGCTTTCGTCGAGGGGGATGGCTACGCGTACGCTCACCTTCTCGACTCGAAGCAAGTGGTCCGATTCGCCCAGCACTATGAGTGTCCGAACGATGGTATCCGCTACGAGGACCCAGACCCCAGGATGTTTTCCTTCAACAATCCCGTCGGGGCCTGTCCGAAATGCCAGGGCTTTGGCCGCTCCATGGGGATCGATATGGATCTGGTCGTTCCCGATCCGAGCAAGACCATCCGTCAAGGAGCGATTCAGCCCTGGACGTTCCCGCGTTGGCGTGAGAACCTGGGAGACCTCCTGGGGGTGGCGCGAGAAGCGAACGTACCGGTCGATGTGCCATTCCGGCAATTGACCCAGAAGCAGCTTGATGTCATCATGAATGGCTACAACGGTTTCGATGGCATCAACAAGTTCTTCAGATACATCGAACGGAAATCCTATAAAATTCACTACCGGGTCTTCCTGAGCCGCTATCGAGGGTACACGACGTGCGATGAATGTGGCGGATCGAGACTGCAGAAGGATGCCGTGAACATCCGGGTCGCGGGAAAGACTCTTCACGACGTCGTGCGAATGACCATCGAAGATGCACTCGAGTTCTTCCACCAGATCAAGCTGTCGAAGTTCGAAATGGACATCGCCAGGCGTATACTCGAGGAAATCCGCAAACGCCTCAGGTTTCTTAATGAAGTCGGGATCGGATACCTCACGCTAGATCGGCTGACGATGACCCTTTCAGGCGGCGAGTCGCAACGCATCAACCTCGCTACCTCACTCGGATCATCCCTTGTCGGTTCACTCTACGTGCTCGATGAGCCGAGTATCGGGCTGCATCCCCGGGACAATACGAAGCTGATCAACATCCTCAAGTCGTTGAGAGATGTCGGCAACAGCGTGCTGGTCGTTGAACATGATGAGGACATGATCCGCTCGGCCGACGTCGTCGTCGATATGGGTCCCCGCGCAGGCGAGCATGGAGGGGAGGTTGTCTTCTGTGGAAGACTGGATGAGCTGCTGAAGAGCCAGACGTCGCTAACGGCGCAGTACCTCGACGGGAGACTCACCATCCCGAAGCCGAAGAAACGGCGTAAAGACGTCGAGCAATCGATCTTTGTCAGAGGAGCTTCGGAGCATAACCTCAAGAACATCGATGTGCGGATTCCACTGGGGATGTTCGTTTGCGTAACCGGCGTGAGCGGATCGGGAAAGAGCACCCTCGTCCACGAAGTCCTCTACGCAGGTTTCCAGAAAATGAAAGGAGGATTCGAGGGGAGCGTGGGGAAGCACCTCTCTATTGAAGGGGCAGATTTCATCGAGCGAATTGAGCTGGTGGACCAATCGCCCATCGGCCGATCACCGCGCTCGATTCCAATTACCTATGTCAAGGTGTTTGATCTTATCAGGGAATTGCTCGCCCATACCCAGGCGGCGCGCATGCGCGGATACGCTCCCGGGCATTTCTCATTTAACGTCCCGGGCGGACGATGCGACGCCTGCGAAGGCGACGGATTCCAGAAAATCGAGATGCAGTTCCTGGCTGACCTGTACCTCACCTGTGAGTCGTGCAAGGGAAAGCGCTTCAAACAGGAGGTCCTGGAAGTCCGGTATCACGGCAAAAACGTCGATGATATCCTTTCACTGACAGTCACGGAGGCCATCGCCTTCTTCGGTGCGCACCCGGATGGTCGCAGAGTGGCACCGCGCCTCAAGGTGCTTGATGACGTTGGGCTTGGCTACCTGCGCCTGGGTCAGCCGGCTACGACGCTTTCGGGGGGTGAGGCACAGCGCATGAAGCTGGCGAATCATCTCATGGCGTCCCAATCCGAAGGCCGCACGCTGTTCATATTCGATGAGCCTACGACAGGCCTTCATTTCGATGACATTGCCAAGCTTCTCAAATGTTTCGACGCACTGGTGGAAGCCGGCCATTCGCTGCTCGTGATTGAGCACAATCCCCATGTCGTCAAATGTGCGGATTTTCTGATCGACCTTGGCCCGGAAGGAGGAGAAGCCGGTGGGGAAGTTGTTGCCACGGGCACACCGGAACAGGTGGCAAAGTCAGCACATTCGTACACAGGACAGTTTTTGAAGAAATACCTGTAGGGGAGAATCCGATTCCGCTTTTGAAGGCACGAATACAAGGTGGGCATGCTATGAAACGACTCTTCGTTGTCGGTGTGACGATACTGGTCTGCTCCTCAATCGCATTCTCGTCCTCGTCATCAAACCGAAAATGGGGATTTGGCGTCGTCCTCGGCGCGCCGTCAGGGTTTTCCCTCAAGTACTGGGAGAGCTCCCGCGTGGCGTACCAAGGTTCGATCGGAGGAATGTGGGGGGGAGGGTTGATGATCGGTGCGGATTATTTAGTTCACGAGAACGCCTTGCGGAATCCCTCCGTCCCCTTCTACTATGGTCCAGGTATCTTCATCGGGGATGCGGGCTTCGGAGGACCGACGTACTCTCGGGGCAAGCTGGCCCTTGGGATCAGGGGAGCATTCGGAGTCGACTATCTCGCCCGCGACCACCCGTTCGACATATCGTTTGAACTGGGCCCGGCGCTCCTTCTCACGCCGGTGCTTGGTATGGGAATCGAAGTTTCGATTGCTGTTCGCTTCTACCCATGAGATTCTCATACAAATGAGAAGTCCGACTTTTCCCCGTGCTTCAACTTCGAAAAGTCGGACTTCTGAAATTGCAGGTTTCACCGCTGCATCAACTTGACATCCCCGGATTTCGCCTCGATCGAGATTCTTCCCGATCCACTTCCCACTTTGCCAAAGGCATATCCACCGGATCCGCCGAACGATTTCTTTCGATCAAGCGGCAGGTTGGTATCGACGTTCCCGTACGTCGCTTCCAGGTCCACTTCGCCGCTGAATCCCGCTGGCATCGAGACGCTCACGCCTCCGTACTCGTTCTTGATGTCGATCAGACCTGGAACCCTCTTCAACTCGATATCAATCGGATTGCTCTTGTTTGTCATGACCACCCGCTGGGCGACGAGTCCTCTGAGGACGACCGAGGAGTACTCGGTCTCCGAGCGCCAATCACCTATGACGTCGTCGGCTGTGACACGCGAGCTCTTTGTGGTGAGATCGACATTCCCTTTGATATTTCTCAGGTCAATTCTTGAATACGGATTGACGACGTGAAGATTGCCCACCGCGTTTTCAAGATGCAATGATCCAGACTGCCCGCTGATCACTATTTCTTTCGCAACCTTGCCGCTTACACCGTTTACCTCAACATTCGTGTAGTTCGCGTCGATCGCGAGCCCCTCAACATCCTTCGCCTGAATCTTGCCGCTCGTTGTCTGTATGTTAAGCATTCCGGCGATGCTGTTTGCCGTGATGTTGGAGTAGTTCGAGTTAATCGTTGCGCCTCCTTCAACATCCTCCACGCGGATCGTCGCGCTCTTGGAGTTGATAGATACAGGCTGAGTTACGTCTCGTACCGTGATCGTGGTGTAGTCAGCGTCGATTCTGAGCTTCCCAGCGAACTGTTCAACAGTGACCTTCGCGCTCTTCGAGCCGAGTCGCAGATCGCCACCGCATCGCTCAAGCGTGGTTGTGCCGTAGTTGTTCTCAATTTCAAGCACAGCTGAGCAGTTCTTCAGCTTTAAGGTGTTGCCTTGGCCGAGGAGCCGCAGCGGTCCTTTCATGTTCTCCAATGCGATGGAGCCGTACTTCATATCTGTCACAACGGCGTTCGACCGCGGGACGTA
>VGWB01000303.1 GCA_016873755.1 Ignavibacteria bacterium
TGAAACACCTCTTCCCATTCCGAACAGAGCAGTTAAGCCCCTCGGAGCCGATGGTACTGTGCTGGTGACGGCACGGGAGAGTAGGACGATGCCAGGATTTTATTGATAACCCCGGGTCTCGCAAGAGGCCCGGGGTTTCTTTTTCCCCTCGATGCTCATTGGGAACGTTGCGAGACCATCTGGCCATAGCTCGGCACCTGAGGTTATCTTCGTCATGGAGGCAATGAATGGAGGCGGCGTACTTCTCCATTTTGGGGTATTCTGCAGAAACTACTTGACATTAGCCTCGCAATGTGTTATATTGTTCCCACAGTGGGAGCAAGGAAGGATGGTGGTTTTTGGGAACATTTTAGGAGAGGTCTCTGCATTTGATTGTAGTCGGGACGACAATACTGACTGATTTTGTGAACAGGCACGGCGATGTACGAAGTCAGGTCTCAGCATGGTTGGGGGAGGTTAAAGCCGCAAACTGGCAAACACCTTCCGAATTGAAGGCTAGATTCTCGGCAGTGAGCTTTCTTCCAGGCAATCGTATAGTCTTCAATCTGAAAGGTAACAAATACAGACTCGAAGTGATCGTGAGCTTCAAGAATCAGACCGTGATGGTGAAGCGAATCGGCACTCATGCAGAGTATTCAAAATGGTAAATTGAGGCCTATGACTAATATCATAAAGATAATCAAGACACAAGCAGACTTGGACAAAGCACTGCTTGAAATCGGAAAACTCCTTGCTATTGATCCTGAGCCGGACTCAAAGGAGGGAGAGGCGCTGAAGATCCTGGCGCTTCTGGTTGAAGATTTCGAGAAGGGGGCTTCGCTACAATTGAAGCCCGATCCCATTGACGCCATCCTGTTCCGGATGGAGCAACAGAAGCTCTCGCAACGAGATCTCGTCCCCTTCATTGGCAGCCGGAGCAAAGTATCTGAGGTTCTGTCTAGAAAGCGGCAATTGACACTCTCGATGATTCGAGCACTACATAATGGTCTGGGCATTCCGGCTGACTCGCTGATTCGAGAGCAAGATCCCACACAGTCAATAGACTACTCGATAGAATGGGAACGGTTCCCAATCAAGGAGATGGATTCACGGGGCTGGCTCAAGCCATACCTGCGCTCTTCCAAAGATAGCATCGAGGCGCTAAAGAGGTTTTTCGACGAGCTCAAACCTATACCATTGGTCCAAGTTCTCTACAGAAGCTCGAATCACACTCGATCAGCCCGAAAGATGGATCAATACGCATTGACCGCTTGGACCGCCAGAGTGATCGCTCGGGCTGCGGCTGATCCACCAAAGAACGCATACGAGCCTGGGAGAATTGACAAGGATTTCATGGCTGCGGTCGTTCGACTCAGTGTGTTTGATGATGGTCCGGCCCTCGCGTGCCGCTACCTACGAGAGCAGGGAGTCTCGGTGGTAATCGAGAAGCATCTTCCGAATACTTACCTCGATGGCTCCGCGATCTTGATGAGCCGCGAGCGCCCGATCATTGCTCTCACGTTGCGATATAACCGCCTCGACAATTTCTGGTTCAGCCTTATGCACGAACTTGCCCATCTCCAGCTGCATCTTGGTTCCGAAATCGACCAGTTCTATGACGACTTGGACGTTGACTATCAAGGAAACCTGCGAGAGAATGAAGCGGACGTGTTGGCGAGCGATGTTCTCATTCCAGAGGAAGTGTGGAAGAAGAGCCCAGCGCGCAGACTGAAAATGCCTGATGCTGCGATCAGCCTTGCAAAGAATCTAGGCATTCATCCAGCGATAGTTGCCGGACGAATTCGCCACGAGGCAAAGGACTTCCGCATTCTGAATAATCTTGTTGGTCATAACCAAGTTCGGTATCTATTTGAGGGGAAGACATGAATCTGAAGTATAGTCACAACCATTATGTGCCTGTCCTCCGGTGGAAGGCCGCAGAGGTGGGTGCACTATCCAAGCTTTCAATCGAAGTGCGTGAAGGCATCACTCCACTTATGGAACTCTGTCCCACCGCGTTTATGCCGAAGAGGGCACGCGCAAAAGGTGGCACGAGAGCACTCGATCCTGAGGACATCGTTTCTACAAAGGTCGCTGAACTCGCTGTGGCTGTCGGTGCAAACCCCGTGTTTGTTGACCTTCAGCATCTCCCGAATTCTTTGATCTGTGCAAGTGGCAAACACATTTGGGATGCTATCCGCTAACAAGGTCTCACCTCTGGGCTGAATGTCGTTCCAGTGACAGGCTTCTTTCGAAAAGGGATGGGTTTTCAAACCGAAGTGGCGACTACGAATCTTGCTTTTGGGCGAGGTATTGCCGTGCGCCTGATCAAGGGTGACATAGATGGACGACCCTTCGCGAAAGAGCTCTTCGACCTTCTCAAGATCTTGAAGGTAGAACCTCCGCAGGTGGACTTGGTTCTTGACTGCAAGTCCATGGATGAATCGTCCACAGACCATGTGGTTTTGTTGGGTCGAATTCCCATGATCACCTCCTGGCGGACTCTAACTATCTTGGCCGGTGCGTTCCCAGTCGATCTATCATCCTTAAGAGCGAACGATACGTACGTTCTGCCGAGATACGAATGGGATGCCTGGAAGAGAACGATCAAGAGACTCGCAGCCCGCGAACAGAGATTGCCAACGTTCGGTGACTACACCATTCAACATGCCGTCTACCGAGAACCGGTGGAGTTTCCCCACGTCAGTGCTAGTATAAGGTATACTACTGAGGTCAGCTGGGTGATCATGCGTGGAGAATGGATAGGTAAGGCAACTGGGTCGGGATCAGCTCAATATCCTGCAGAAGCGCAGCTGCTGATCGAACGTCCCGAATACTGTGGTGAGAATTTCAGTTTCGGAGATGGGTTCATCGCCGCAAAAGCCCGTGACGGGTCAAGACCGGGAAATCCTATGCAATGGTTGCTTGCTGGGATCAATCATCACATTACGCTCACGGCAACAATGATTGAGAAAGGTCGATTACCCATCACTCGGGAAATCACTGCGATTCCAAGTGAAGCAAATGTTGCGAACCTAGCAACTCAATAAGAATCATGTAGGATTCTGATAGTACTTCGAGGTTAACAAACTCGAAAATCCTGTAATTGCAGGCGTCTTGTGCTGTACATAGTGAGATCCGAAGGCTGATGTGCGATAACACCATGATGCTGACTGGGCCATCAGTCTGCCAATTCGAGAGATCGTTCCAAGATCACAGGTGCTGTAGATCGCTGGTCCTGGCTACAATTTGCGTAGAGTGATCCTGATCGGTGAAGGCCGGTGAGGATTCTTTGTTTTGCCAGGGAATTCTTCTGTCCTGCCCGACTTGACATTCCTCCCCCAAATGAGCAGTTTGCTGCCGCCCCTTCCTCTCAACAACCTCGGCCATTCTTCAATCCCATCTCGTATCAACAATTACCCAAACGAAAGGTTTGAGCCATGATTATTTCCTCACGATCCTTCGCGTTGCTCGCCCTTGCAGTACTCTTCGTTGCGTGTTCCCAACGCGAAGAATCGTCCACATTGAAGACCTACTTCAAAACCGATGAGACTGGTGTACAGATGGGGGGCATCAAAATGATTCCCATTGTGACGCCAAAGGGGACGTTTCACGTGTGGACGAAACGGTTTGGGAACAATCCGCGCATCAAGCTTCTCCTGCTCCACGGCGGTCCGGGCGCGACGCACGAGTACTTCGAATGCTTCGAAAGCTTCTTACCGCCGGAAGGGATCGAATTCATCTATTATGACCAGCTCGGCT
>VGWB01000304.1 GCA_016873755.1 Ignavibacteria bacterium
AAACGAATGAAGCGCCAGGGGATGAGCTGGAGTAAGCGTGGCGCCAATAACGTCTTGGCGTTGCGCTGTCGTCGCATTAACTCCGTCGCGGCGTAAAGCCTGTCCCCCCACTAAAACGGATGCAACCGTGTTCGTCTCTCGAGTTGCTATTCGTACTCCGTTTTCGTACTATCTCAACGATCTCGTAACTCCTTCTCAGACAGACTGCCGTGAAGAACCAGGAAACACGGTCCCATTCTTGGAGCTCAAGGCTCCTCCAGGCAGGCCTGCTTGTCCTGTTTATTGCCTTGTTGATTTTCGGCATGCTCTCCGGCGAGCTGACGCTGATACGGATAGAGAGCTCCACACTCTGACTCGAATGTATTGGGATCGGGTGATCCCAAGAACATATGGACCTCCAAGATTCCAGAAAGACCTACAGAATCCTTCGAAACGTTCGAGCCTGGATTGTTGCAGGTCTCGGTGGAATCCTCGCCAACAGCTACTTTCCCGTCGTCTCCACAAAGCAAATCTATGACGGCCCCCTCAAGCAGGGGTGTGTCCCATTCCTGAACTGTCACGCCTGCCCCACGGCCTTCATGGCCTGTCCGATCGGGATCCTGCAACACTTCGCTGCGATCGGCAAACTTCCTCTTGCTCTCTTCGGTTTCCTGGGCGGCGTCGGAATGACGTTCGGCCGCTCCGCCTGCGGATGGCTCTGTCCCTTCGGGTGGATTCAGGATCAACTTAACAAGATCAAGAGCCCGAAGATCGGCATCCCGGCCTTCCTCAAGCAAGGGAAGTACGTATCGCTTGTTGTTCTGGCAATTCTCCTGCCGTACTTCACTGAAGAGCATTGGTTTTCCCGCATCTGTCCATGGGGGACTTTGAGTGCAGGCATCCCGTGGATGATATGGAACCCGATCGATCCGGCGTTCGGCGTACCTGTTATCGAACCCGGAATGGTCGGTTGGCTGTATGTTCTGAAAATTTCGATTCTGGTTCTCTTCCTGACGTTATTTGTTCTCAGCAAAAGGCCATTCTGCCGCACGTTATGTCCATTGGGAGCGATCTACTCGCTGTTTAATCGCGTGAGCTTCATGAGGATGGCGGTGGAGGGGAAGTGCGCTGATTGCGATTTGTGCCTCGAGGTATGTCCCGTTGATATCAGAATTGCCGATGATCCGAATTCACCTGACTGTATTCGCTGTCTGAAGTGCACCGTCTGCAAGAATGTGCATGTGCGATGGGGTCCGATCTATGAGTCCCGTACAAAAACAATTGCTACAACATCTACCGAAGGTTGACAAGCTGCTCGAGGATCCCCGGGTCAGCGCGCTGCTCCAGCAGCATCCCCGTTCGCTGGTCCTCGATGAGGTCCGTGCGTACCTCGATGAACTCCGGGTCGCGATCGTCGATGCGCGCCTAGCCGAGGTGCCGGAGCAGGAGGCTTTCGTGGATGGACTTGTCGGGCGGATCGATGTCGCACTGGCACCGGGCTTGCGCAGGGGCATCAACGGCGTCGGGATCGTTCTTCACACGGCGCTTGGACGTGCGCCGTTTGCGGAGTCCGCTCAGCGCGCGCTTCAAGAGGCGGCAAAAAACTATTGCACCCTTCAGGTCGATCTGGAGACAGGGAAACGGGGCGACCGCTACAAGAATGTGGAAAGACTCCTCCGACGCATCACAGGCGCGGAGGCAGCCATTGTCGTGAACAATAACGCTGCCGCGACCCTATTGATCCTCAATACGCTAGCCCAGGGAAGGGAGGTCATTGTCTCACGCGGAGAGCTGGTGGAAATCGGTGGATCATTTAGATTGCCCGACGTGATGAAGAGAAGCGGAGCAAAACTGGTGGAGGTCGGGACTACCAATAGAACCCACCCAAAAGACTACAGGAATGCGATCACGCCGGAGACGGGGGCTATCATGAAGGTTCACCAGAGCAACTACAGAATTGTCGGCTTCACGAGCCAGGTTCCGATTGCGGAGCTCGCCCAGCTGGCTCATCAGCATAGCATCCCTGCTGTGGACGATCTTGGAAGCGGCGCTCTGGTTGACCTCAGTCGATGGGGGCTCCCGGGGGAGCCGATGGTACAGGAATCGATCGCCGCAGGGGCTGACGTGGTCTGTTTCAGCGGGGACAAGCTGCTGGGCGGACCGCAGTGCGGCATCATTCTCGGCAGGAGGGAGATTGTTGAGCGAATCAAAGCCAACCAGCTTACCCGTGCTCTTCGGTGCGACAAGATGACGTTTGCGGTTCTGGAGGCCACACTCAAGCTGTTCCTCGACGAGAAGAAGCTGCTGGCTGAGCATCCTGTGCTCAGACTCCTCACCATGCCGGAGGATGAAATCCGTAGCAGGTGTGTTCGCCTTCAAGAGAGGTTGAGTCAGGTTCTTGCCGCTGCAGGATCGGTGACCGTCGTTGGTGACACCTCAGAAGTCGGGAGCGGCTCGCTTGCCGCCGTGACGCTGCCGACCTGGGTTGTTGCCGTCACGATGAAGGAAAAGGGACCCGAACATGTTGCGCGCGCGTTGCGGCTGGCGCGCACCCCCGTGTTCGGCAGGATCAAAGAACAGCAATTTCTCCTTGACTGCCGGACGATCCGTGACGATGAGATCGATCTTGTCGTCGCAGGATTCGAAGAAATGTTGTCAAGGCAGTAGTACAGCGGAGCTGATTTGGAAACTGACATGTCCGGAACTTCCGGGCGACATATTGTTCTGGGTATGGCTGGCCATATCGACCACGGCAAGACAGCCATCGTCAAAGCGTTGACGGGGGTTGACACCGACCGGCTCAAGGAGGAGAAGGAGCGCGGGATGACGACCGATCTCGGCTTCGCCTTCCTGGGTGATGACATCACCATCATCGATGTCCCCGGGCACGAGAAATTCATCAAGACGATGGTGGCAGGCGTCAACACTGTCGACTTCGCGCTTCTGGTTATCGCTGCAGATGACGGTGTGATGCCGCAGACGAGAGAACACCTTGAGATCCTCCGGCTTCTGGAGATTGGGAAAGGGTTGGTCGCTCTCAACAAGATCGATCTTGTGGAGCCAGACTGGTTGGAGATGGTGAAAGGAGACATCAGGGAGCTGCTCAAAGGAACTTTCCTCGATGGTGCTCCGATCATTCCCGTGAACGCACTCTCCGGCCAGGGCATCAGCGAGTTGAAGAGGGAGATCAGCGAAATCGCGCAGTCCGTTTCGGAGCGGAGGGACAAAGGGATATTCCGGCTACCCATTGATCGTGTCTTTACCATCAAAGGATTTGGTACCGTAGTGGCAGGTACGGTTCTCTCCGGCACGATCAAAGTCGAGGAGCCAGTTGAGCTTCTTCCACAGGGCCAGGTGCTGCGGGTGCGCGGCTTGCAGGTCCATGAGAGGAGTGTGCCCGAGAGCAGGGTTGGATTCCGGACAGCGATCAATCTGATGGGTATCGAAAAGGAAGCCATCGAACGAGGGGACACACTTGCCGCGCCGGGATTCTTCAAGCCAACGCATATGGTGGATGCACGATTCTCGTACCTGAGTTCCGCCTCGTCCAATCTGGAAAACCGTTCGCGTATCCGTGTGCATCTGGGCACAAGCGAAGTGATTGCCAGGATTGTGCTGCTCGATAGGGAATTGCTTCGCCCTGGAGAGGAGGGGCTGGTCCAGATCCACTTCGAAAAGCCGGTGGTTGCCGATGCTGGAGACCGGTTCGTTGTGCGGACATATTCTCCTCTTCAGACGATCGG
>VGWB01000305.1 GCA_016873755.1 Ignavibacteria bacterium
GATTTCGGTGGCCGCGCATCGAGGAGTTTGATTTCTTCCCGTTCGAGTATCTCAACGCACATCTTCCGGACGGTATGGGTTTGGTCAGCTCGCACGGGGGCGGAGTCTTCGAGCATACCACGTGGATCATGTCGCTCGAAGGTTTCTGTGCCACACTGGTGACCGACGCGTCCCTCGTGAGTGCTGTGACGCAGAAACTCGGCGATCTAATGGCGTCCTTCTATGAGCACCTGCTGGAACTCAACCGTCTCGTTGCTGTCTTTCCTGGTGATGACATGGGGTACAATGTTGGCACCATCGTATCGCCTGATGATCTTCGGAGGTACTTCCTGCCCTGGCACAAGAAGTTCGCCGGCATGGCTCACCAGAAGGGACTTCCTTATTTTCTCCATTCGTGCGGCAATGTTGAAAAGATTATGGAAGACCTGATCGTTGACGTCAAAATCGACGGGAAGCACTCGTTCGAGAATAACATTATCCCTGTGCAGGACTTTCAAGCCAGATACGGCGACCGCATCGCGGTGCTCGGGGGAGTGGACCTCAATATCCTTGGCGCTTCGACACCGGAGGAGGTCCGCAGGCACGCCCGTTTCTTGATTGAGACGTGTGGTTCGAGGGGACGCTATGCGGTCGGCTCCGGCAACTCCATACCAAGCTACATACCTGTCCCAAACTATCTTGCGATGGTAGAAGAGGTGGTTCGCTCTTTTGCCTGAGTTTGCCTTTTTCATATCCTTCTGGCCTTCACGGCCTAGTTGCTGTAGCCAGAACGCCTTTTCTCTGCTCAACCAGCTTTTGACAGCAGCGTGAGATCCAGCTAGCAATCGTCGCACTTCCGGAGGTTGCTTGACTTTCGGGGCTAGTTGAGGTACCTTGGCGTTGAAACGTCAGTGCACTCATTCCCCGGAGGCTGTGCTGATGCCTACCAGCGACCGCAAACGTGAATCTCTCAGTTCACTTCAGAAAGAGGTCGCCCGGCTCAAACGAGCCGTTGAGGAGCTCTCCACATTAAACGATCTCGCTCGAAGTATCGGCGCTTCTCTTGACTCGCAGCAGGTGATGCGCACTATCGTGAACCGTTCTCTCCGTGCCGTGAACGGTGAACAAGGCGTCATAACGCTCGTCGGCAGCGGGGAGGCATCGGACACCACGACGCTCATCCGCACCCAGCTCGGCTCAAGCGAACACACCAAGTTTCATTTGGATCGGGCCCTTCTGGGCTGGATGTTTCTCAACAGGAAGCCGCTTCTTGTCGACGATCCGCGGCGCGACGAGCGATTCCGCGGTGTCAAGTTTGACGAGTCGATCTCCTCCTTCATCTGCGTGCCGATGATGGTCAAGTCTGAGCTGCGCGGCGTTCTGACAGTCTACAATAAGAAAGAGGGGCGCGGCTTTTCTGAAGACGACGAGCGGCTGCTGGCAATTATCGCTGCCCAGTCTGCCCAGGTGGTGGAGAATGCACGTCTGTACGAAGAGGAGAAACAGCTCCTGAAGATTCGGGAGGAGCTGCGCCTTGCCTCAAGAATCCAGACCGATCTCCTGCCGAAGACGTGTCCTCAGATTCCCGGATATGATATCGCCGCAGGTACTATCCCTGCCGACCAGGTCGGGGGAGACTACTTCGACTTCATTCGCCTCGATCAGAATCTCATTGGCCTCTGCGTGGGAGATGTATCAGGGAAGGGCCTCCCGGCCTCCTTGTTGATGGCAAATCTCCAGGCAACGTTGAGAGGTCAGGCGCTGTTGACACCTCCACCCAAAGAATGCCTGTCGCGCGCCAACCGCTTGCTCTTCCGGAGCACAGGCGAAGAGAAATTTGCGACGCTCTTCTACGCTGTTCTCGACACCGCTCGCCACAGTCTCTGCTATTCGAATGCTGGTCATGATCGTCCGGTGTTGTTACGGCAAGGCCGGCCTCCGCAGCGACCGACCGCGGGTGGTATCCCGCTCGGCATGGTGGAAGAATGGATATACGAGGACGAGAGTATAGAACTTCAATCCGGCGATCTCCTTGTGGTCTTCTCCGACGGCGTGCGCGAAGCTGTCGACAGCCGTGGCGAGCACTTTGGAGATGACCGAGCGATCGATGTCGTGACCGCGAACGTACATCTGCCGGCGCAAAAGCTAATGGAGGTGATCATCGGGGCGGTGCGTTCCTACGCCTCCGGTTCGCGACTAACGGATGACATGACGCTGATTGTCTTGAAGAAGCTTTGATGCGGGGATCTCGTCGAGCGGCGAAGCAAGGGGAGAAGGAGGGAATTGTCATGGGATCAACCAGCATTGCGATGAGGATTGCGGTCTCCTGCTTAAGTCTGTTCGCTCTGTGGTTCTCCGGCTGCACTCTCTCTACGGGTACTGACCAGGCCGTTGTTGATGAGTTGTACCTCCACGTTCGAGCAAGCTGGTCGCCGGACGGTAGGACCATTGCCTTTACGTCGGCCATCCAGGGTGCGATGGGCATCTATCTCATCGATACGTCCGGCACAAACACCCGTCGTCTTCTAGAAGGTGAAGGAGTTGGGATCGCATGGTCGCCGGATAGCAGATGGTTATGCTTCTCGCGGGTGAGCAGTCTCTACCGTATCAAGGGGGACGGCGATAGCCTCATCCGGCTCAACACATATGTAGGCTCCATCCGGCCGTCCTGGTCCCCTGACGGGAAGCGCATTGCATTTGTGCAGACAGATCCTATGGACATTCGGGGGATATGGCTTTATGATCTGCACGCAGAGACCGCATCGCAGTTCATAACGTACGGCAATTATCCGTCGTGGCATCCATCCGGCGATGAGATCGTGATCGTCGACGCGCAGGTTAATCCGAGTGGCAGCGGATTGATCTATCGGTTTCTGGGGGTCGACGTCGCAAACCTCTCGACCCGCACGTTCAGCGCGTTCAGCTCGTCTGCGGATTGCGGCTTCGCCTCCATCAGCCCCCTGGGGAATGCGATCGTGTACGGCTTGAAACCTGCAGATAATTTGGCGCAGGTCTGGAAGTTTGACGTCGCCACGAATCGTCACGTGCAGCTCACGGATGATGGTGGTGACTACCCGGCCTGGGGACCCGGTGGTGCCAAGATTGTCTACACCCGGACTGCAGCACGGGACGGTGGATTGTGGATCATGAATTCAGACGGCAGCGGCAAGCGACGGTTGACGAAGCCGTAGTGGACTCATACCCTCACCCTGTCACTTTGTGACATCCGAGACTGACCAAAAAGTCATTCTGAGTCCCACTGCTTCCCAAGTGGGACGAAGAATCTGATTCAAAAAAGCAGATTCTTCTGAGCCGGAGGCTCATGAGCCTACGGCTCAACTCCGCTTCCCTGCCTGCCGGCAGGCAGGGCTCCGTTGAGAATGACATTTGGTCCTTTTTGGACAACCTCGGAATGAGGGTGAGGGTCAGCAAGAACATTACAATGCCATACCCGCATCACATCATTGAAGTCGCTCGAAAGCTGCGGAAGAACGCTACTCCGGCGGAGCGCCTCCTCTGGGAGCATCTCCGAAATCGGAAGCTTGGAGGACTGAAGTTTGGCCGTCAACATCCTTTTGGTCGATATGTTGCGGATTTCTATTGAGCTGAGCTGAAGCTCGTTCTAGAGATAGAAGGGGATGTTCATGACGAAGCGGGTCAACAGGAATATGAAGGAACACGATTCGAGGAACTGGAGTTG
>VGWB01000306.1 GCA_016873755.1 Ignavibacteria bacterium
GAGATCGGAAGTAGAGGATGTGCTCAGGAATGCAGAACAAGTCGTAGCGGGTGACATAAACGTTCGCGTCGCGCAGGCGAGGAAGCACGGTGGCGTTTTGAGGGTAGCGTTCGTGGAGGAGGGAGAAAGAAAAAAAGTGATCACCGTATATTGGACGAGTAAGGTACAAAAGTACTGGAGGGAGAAATAGCATGACGATTCAATACGATTCGGAAGCGGATGTGCTGCTGCTTGTTCTCAGAGATGCCGCTCCAGTCGATGCAATTGAAGAACCGGGCGGAATCATCGTAAGCTATGGTGAGGACAAAGAGCCTGTGAGCGTGGAGTTTCTGAATGCGTCAATTCGCAAGCTTATCCGGCCCGGCGAGGTGAGTGTTACGCTCGCGGCCAAGAGCTCTGCGGTTGCTTGACAAGACGGTAGAGGGGGCGTAGGGGCAAAGTTGACGAGCGGTTCACGCGCCTCGTGCTGTCACATCGCCAAGCCTCGCGCCGAGTTTGTCAAGCCAAAAACTGCAGCGGTTCGGGGCGAGCTGACGATGCCCGTCCGAACGGCGCAGCCGGGCGGGCAGGTGAATATCTGGGGATTCGTGCAAAAGCCCGGGCGCTACGAGGTACCAAGTTCGACGGACCTCATCCAGCTCATCTCCTACGCCGGCGGACCTGTGCAGTATGCGAAATTGGATGAGGTGAAACTGACTCGTTGGATCTTGTATGACACAACAGGCAAAAGGCAGAAGTCAGAAATCAGAAGTCGGAAGACAGAAACGAGAGGTCAGAAATCGGAGGTCAGAAGTCAGAAGACAGAGATCAGCAACCGCTGACGTCTGATCTCTGACATCTGATCTCACCTGGCGTGAACATGAGACTAAATTCGGCAAAAGACTTGGACGTCTACAAGAAGGCCTATGCCCTGGCGATGGAGATCTTTGAAATCAGTAAGACCTTCCCGCCTGAGGAACGATACGCGTTGACGAGCCAAATCCGTCGTTCGTCGCGTTCCGTTTGCATGAATTTGCGCGAGGCTTGGGCGAAGCGAGAGTTCATTCTTGACCTTGAGCACCTTGACAAACTGGAACAGAGCAGTTTGGCGTTATATCCGGGGGACACGATCTTCATCGACCATACTGCCTGGCTGACGGTACGCGACGTGTTCAGTGTGGTAACCACGGCTGCGGTGATCACAAGTGCCGTTGCGCAGATCCTCTGGGCAAGCAAGAGATGATGATCTGAAGTGCAAGAGATCGAGAAACAGTGCAATACAACTTTGAATGGGACCCTGCCAAGGCAAAGGCCAATTATCGCAAAGACAGAGTGAGGTTCGAGCGCGCGGCAGAAGTGTTTACGGATGAACTGATGCTTTCTCTGTAACGCACGGTGAGACGGATGAAGAAAGAGTATGATTTTTCCAAGGGTGTACGAGGAAAATTCTATGGCCCTGGTATCCACTTGAATGTTCCGATCTATCTCGATGATGACATCGCTGAGCTTGTGCACCGGTATGCCAAGCGCAAGAATGTTGATGTGCAGACTGTTGTGAACAAGCTATTGCGACGCAACAAGGAGATGATTCAAGCCATTCAGTAAAGAGGTTCGGTTGTTTCTCTGTTGCTATCGTAGGGACTTGGTCGGCAGACTTATTAAAGGTAATTGTGGGTCGAGACACTAGGTGTCGGCTTCGGTGGCGTGCCACCCAGTTGATCGGGTGTCAGCAACACGACTCTCTCTGCGAAAGCTTGTGAAACGATCGGGGAAGGTCTGAGTTTCAATACCCGAGAAAGTTGAAGACGAAGCAAATGAGCGCACAGAGCCGTTTCGGCATCACGCCGGTGGTGTCGTCGCAAGCGCAGATAACTACACCGAAGCAAACGAAGCCTAAAGGGGACAAGCTATGGGCTTAACATTCGTAGAAGGAGTCGTAGAAGGCCCAACGGGTAAGGAGCGATCTGTTCGGTTTCTTGTTGACAGCGGGGCAACCTATACGCTGTTGGGCCAGGACCATTGGAAGTTGATCGAGCTTACGCCTCAACGGGTGATGGATTTCACGCTTGCAGACGGGACGGTCATCAAGCGCGGTGTCTCTGAATGTCTGTTGACTTTGTCCCAAGGGAAGGCACATACGCCGGTTATCTTAGGCGAGGAAGATGATGAGTCGCTTCTTGGGATGGTCACGCTAGAGATCCTGGGATTGAAGCTCGACCCATTCCGTCGAACTCTGGAGCCGATGAGGATGATGCTCGCAAGGTTGAGCAGACCTTGAAAGTACTGACGTCTTCTGTCCCTCGAAGAAACATGGCGGGCAAGCTGACCTCTATGAAAGTCCTTCTGATTTAAGTCAAGTTGGCACGATTGCGAAACAATCGGAGTAAACAAATGAACCTGGATTTCTACACAACGGTCTTGAGAAGCAGCGGTAAGTATTGGGTAGCCCTCTGTCTTGAAAACGGCATCGTTGGACAGGGGGAAACGAAAGATGCTGCGATTAGCAAGCTGAGGGAGGCGATAGATTCATTTGAGGAAGGTCGACATCGGGAGAAGGACATTTATACCGCTCCGGTGTCGGTCGGTGAACTCCATGAATTTCTGACGGTTGAGGGAAAGGAGCCCACGTCCGAGCAGTACGAACTCAGGGCTGTGAATGCCTAGAAATATTCCTTCTCTCAAGCCAAGAGAACTCATCCGGCTTCTGGAGTCTGGTGGATGCAGGTTTCTCAGGGAAGGTAAAGGAGATCATAGACTGTACATCCGCTATCACGAAGGGAAGAAGAGAGTCGTTCCGATTGACATAGGAGCAACTGAGCTCTCTCCACCCTACGTTCTCAGAATTTTCAGACAGTTTGGATTCTCAAACGACGAAATAGAGGCTTTGCTTCGGTGAGAAAAAAGACAGGGATGTCCAATCTATGTTTGAAGACAAAGCATGCAATCGATTCACCAATTAGCCATAACGCCTGAACCTTGAGATCCGACCTCTGACGTCTGACCTCACCAGGGTTACACATGAGACTGAATTCCGCGAAGGACCTGGACGTGTAAAAAAAAGCATACACGCTGGCTATGGAGATCTTTCAGATAACCAAGGCATTTCCTCCGGAGGAACGGTTTGCATTGACAGGCCAGATTAGAAGGTCCTCACGTTCTGTCTGTTTGAACCTCAGAGAAGCCTGCCTGCACGCCGAAGTGCGGCGTTTCGGCACGGAGGCGTGGGCCAAGCGCCGATACGAGGCACACTTCGTCAGGAAGCTAATCCCGACTTGTCGGGACGATGGGGAGAACAGCGAAACGGACTCCTCCCTGGATTTCGCTCGAGATTGTGGCTACATCAGCGATGAGCAACATAAAGGGCTTACGGACCTGTGCGCCGAAGTTGGGAAAATGCTCGGCTCGATGACTGACAATCCGGGGTCCTTTCTGATCAGAAGTCAGAGGTCGGAAGTCAGAAATCAGCGGTCGCTGACCTCTGATGTCTGACTCTCTGACCTCTGATCTCTGGTCTCCTCTGCTTCGTGACGACAGCGGCTGTGATCACGAGCGCCATTGCGCAGATCATGTGGGCGAGCAAAAGGTGAGAGCAGGTGA
>VGWB01000307.1 GCA_016873755.1 Ignavibacteria bacterium
AGTTTGTCAGGCTGGCCGTTCGGACGGGCGAACGACTGGTCGTTCAGTCGGGCGGGTTGCCTCCTGACGCTAACAGGGAAGAAGCTATTGACTGAAGACTGACTCTTTTGGAGTAGGTAAACTCGTGTATCGTACGAATTGACTTTGGTTTGGGGCTGCGGTACTTTTGATGGGTGAAAGTGTTTCGCCGCGGGTCGGAAAGTCAGTCGCCGGATTATGAAGCGGTGAAGAAAGCTATCGAGCAATCGATCGGCTGGGCCATTGAGAAGGACTTCGATGCCATGTTCCGCCTATGGGGCGACAATACGTTTCATTTCTGGCTGTTTTCAAACAGCCAAGTGGTCGGCCTGGATAATTCTAAGGTCTATGCCGAACAGTGGAATGATCCTGATTTCCGAGGGACCCGCTTCGAATTCAAAGACTTACGCATCGTGTTTTCTCGCTCCGGAGATGTGGCGTGGTATTCATGCTTTCTGAATGACTGCAGTTCCTACAAAAGCAAGGAGTCTTGTTTGGAAAATGTCTTTCGAACCGGTGTTCTGGAAAAGCGGGATGGACGGTGGGTCCATGTGCTGATGCACGGATCATATCCGGTCGATAAGATACCCGAGAATTACGTCAGAAAATTCTATTCAAACCTGTTTGAAAAAAAGGAATAATCATATCAGACATTTGGCGACCGCATTAGTGGACCTGCCCAACAAATGTGTAGACGTAAGAAATCACCTTGTTGGTCTTCTTGTGCCACAAAACGCGTTTGATAGTGAACCTTGCCTGCACACATCAAGCAAAACACCGACATTCCCTTCGTTGAGAGGGCCCAGTTGAAACTCTGGAAAGAAATAGTTGTGGTCGCTCATCAGTCTTTGCCACCCCGATGCGAAAAACGCATCGAGGGTATGTGCGCTCCGCCGCAGACATTAGCTGCAACGACCAACGATCACTGCTGTAACATTCTGCTCACGCTCGGTGGCGCACTCTTCAATTGGAGCATGTGAAATGAATCATGAAAAGCTTGCTGAACGATTCTTCCGTAAACGGTTTCGCAACCGGCCGACCGGCTATCCTGTCGCTACCATTGCATACTACGGACCAGATGACCAAACGGCCACGAAGGTCGCCGTCGGTATTGTTGACAGCAAGGATGAGGTCGTAGAGTTGAGACGATGGCTTGTCCGAGCTCAGGATGTCCGTATAGACAGAGCCATCAACGATGAAATCCTCTCGTTCATCAAAGAACACAATGTACAGCGGGTCGCGATGGCAGGCAGGATCATGGGCTGTCCTCACGAAGAAGGGATTGATTATCCCGAAGGTTCCACGTGTCCGCAATGCCCGTACTGGGCGAAGATCGACCGATGGACCGGTGAGGTGCTCAGATCGTAAGACGTGTGCCACCGAGACCAGGGGCGGGGGTGGTACAGAATCGACGTAATAGTATAATGGCGGCCCCGGCCGCGAAGAAATCGATGGTTCATAGCAGCATCAGGCGCGTCGATGAGTAGTTCGCAACGGGGCAGCGTGCTTGCGCCATTCGTCAGGCACAACCCCCACCAGAAAGAAATGAGGCTCAAGATGAAACTCAAAAACAAGAAGGTCGTCTACCTGCTAGGCGGGGTCCTATTGACGATGGTAACTGCCAGCAGTGTATTTGCCCAAGAGGATGCGGAAGGAAGCAAGGATCATCCATTGATTTCGCGGTATCCCGGCTCTTACATAAGACATTATGATGTGAAAGAGTTCGGCGAATACGCGCTCGCATTGGGCAAGCTCCATAAAGACGGTAAGTTAACAAAGAGCCAGGAACTGGAAGGAAAGGTAACACAGATTACCTATGATGCCCCGGAAGGAGATGTTTATGTGGCTGTTGCCGTAGGGTGTGGTGAGCGGCCCGATGTAATAGTCCAAGTTGATGTCATTGAAATCAAGCCTATGGAAACAGGACTTGTAACGGTGAATGCAGATGCGCTGGCGAAGGATATAACCAGAACTGGCCATGTTGCGATATACGGAATTCATTTTGACACCGGTAAAGCAGATTTGAAACACGGTTCTGAACCCACTCTTAGAGAGATTGCCAAACTTCTTCAGCAAAATCCTAAACTCAGTTTATATGTTGTGGGTCATACAGACAATGTTGGCACCTTGAGTGCCAATATGGAGCTTTCGCAGCGTCGTGCTGATGCCGTCGTAAAAGACCTTGTTACAAAGCATCGTATAGATCCCAAAAGACTTCATTCTGCCGGAGTAGGGCCGTTAAGTTCAGTTGCTTCTAACTCTGCAAAATGTGAGAGCCAAGTGACAGGCCTTGTGCATCAACCGAGGCGAGCTATATCGTTGCAGTGAGTGTTGAGGAACGACCGCTGCATGATACCATGAGAGGTTGCCTCTTCATAATGGTCGGTTCCACCAGGGAAGGGAGACTTCTGTGCAACCGCAAGATCCAAATCATCGCTCCCGAGCCAAACCTCGGACCAAGGTCTTTGCATCCATCCGCAATTTCTTCGAACGATTTGTAGGGGCATTTGCCGCCTTAAACTATCAGTATGAATCTAAACACAGATTCCTTGGCTTGCCCCTGCTCTCAATCGACATTGGTTTTGACACCAAGCAACAGATGCGACATGCACGCGGATGGACAGCAATTGGAACGCGAGCGACAGGTCTCTTTGCTTTTGGGTTTTTCATGGCGCGAGGTTTGTTTGCTGTCGGCGCTCTCGCCATCGGCATCGGTACCGTAAGCCTGGCAAGCATCGGCTTGATCACGGTCAGCGTATTCGGCGTGGGGTTTGTCTCAGTCTCCGTCTTTGCCTTCGGCTACTTGGCGGTTGGCATACTGGCGATAGGTTACAAGAGTGTCGGCATCATAGCCATCGGCAGGGAGGTTGTCGGTATCATCGGTGTTGGGACACAGGTCGATTCCCTCTTCAGTCCATAGGACAAACTGACGGGGGGCGACCCTGGGATAATGTGATTTGGTTTGGCGATCAATCATACCCATTTCTCCTTCCCTCGTTCCCACGCTCCGCGGGGGAACGGGAAGCCCTGACGCTCTGCGTCAGGGAGAGAGCAGACGTGCGTGGTGTGGTGAGGCGGAGCGTCACGGGGTAGCGCTCCCACGCGGGAGCGCGGGAGCGAGAATGGAGATCAATTCGACCTTGTTCTCTCCCGGTGTCTGCAATGTCGTAGACGGAATCATCTACGACTCAATCACCGAGGCGACTGACGCCTACATTCTGCTCTCCACATGCAACGGGGATAAGGAGAAGATCTTCGCGAAAGGAGTCTCGGTGTATCTGCCCGCAGGTGGCGGGGAGGCCTACGCTTATCGAATTGAGCAATTCAAGTGACCACCGAGAGAAGAACACTGAGGAGCGGCACGCAATCGCCACGAGCGTTCGGACAGGTTCCAAGCAGCAACACGCCGGTCTAGCAAGGAGGTCTTTCCTCGTTCCCGCGCTCCGCGTCAGTCATGTTGACCGGTTGTTGGCCGATAGTTACACTATCGGACACGATCCAGGTAGGACTGCGAGTCCTGCGGACGAGAAGGGCTGGAGCGAAACTCCGGCAGGGCT
>VGWB01000308.1 GCA_016873755.1 Ignavibacteria bacterium
CAATGGAATCTGTTCGACTGAACAACACCCTGCAGGAGGCTTGGGTTGTGCATCCCGACTCCACTTCACAGTGGAGCCACTGTCCGATCGTCCCGCTGTATGTGCTCTATATGAGCATCGTCGGTATTTGTCCGCTGGTGCCGGGATTTCGACGGTACGAAGTCGTTCCACAATTGGAGGATATCGAGCGGCTCGATCTCGGTGCACATACTGTCAAGGGTACCCTCAAGTTCTCCTCAACCGGAAGGAAGGGGAATCGGACGATAGTGCTCTCTACGCCTTCAGATGCAGAAGGGGAGTTTGCCGTTGACCCTCGGGAGGAAATCTCGCTAAGACGACTGTCGGGTACGGGACCGTTCGGACGTCGTCGCTATCGTTTGCCGCCAGGAGAGATCACGACGCTGCGCCTTCACTACACGTAGTATTTCCACAGGAGGTTGCCATGAAAACCGCGCTTCCGGAGAAGGTAGTCATCTTCGCCCCAATCCTCGTCATTGCGCTGGGATTTGTCCTGCCTCAATCAACGCACGCACAACTCAAACGACTCCCACCATATTCGTTGTATATAGAATTGGGGGAGATCGCGTTCCCGCTCGGCGGTATCGGAACAGGATCTGTCTCGCTGGGGGGAAGGGGGGACTTGCGAGACTGGGAGATCTTCAACAAGCCCGACAAGGGATCACGCATGGATTACACTTTTTTCGCGATCTGGGCTCAGCAAGGGAAGCAGAAACCTGTTGCTCGGGTTCTCGAGAGGCAGTACGTGCCGCCCTATCGGGGTAGCGGACATGGGGTGGCACAGCGGCTGCTCGCAGGGTTGCCAAGAATCCAGGAGGTCGAGTTCAGGGGCGAGTATCCGTTTGCCTCGATCAAGTTCAAAGATCCCTCGATGCCTGTGAGAGCTGAGCTCGAAGCGTGGAATCCGTTCATTCCCTTAAATGTAGATGACAGCGCACTCCCGCTGGCGTATTTCAGTTGGAAGCTCACCAATCCAACCACCGACACGGTGCGTGTCTCATTGGCAGCCAGCCTGTTCAATCCTATCGGGAGCAGATACACAAGCGTCAAAGGGGAGCGGCCCGGTCTTGGAAGAAACGTCAACGAATTCAAGGTAACCGGGGATGTTCAAGGATTGTTCCTCTACTCGCAGAAGATCAAGCCGGAGGATCCGAACTTCGGCTCGATGGGATTGTCCACGACGTGGACGAACATAGACGTGGTCACACGATGGTACAAGGGAGGGTGGTGGGATCAATGCCATGTGTTCTGGGATGATTTCTCGGATAACGGAAGGATAAAGAACCTGCGCGATACGCTCGCGTCCGACGAAGGCCGCTCGGATGTCGGATGCATCGTGCTCGTCGCTACAATACCCCCAAAAGGATCAGTCACGATGCCGATCCTCCTGACGTGGTTCTTCCCCAACCGGGAGAACTACTGGAACGGGGAGCCGGAGGTCCGCGGCAAGATGATGAAGAACTATGTCGCTAAGAGGTTCGGCAGCGCGTGGGAGGTGGCCGAGTACTTCTTCAAGAACCGGCAGAGGATCGAGGAGCAAACCCGTGCCTTCCACGACGCTCTCTTCGGCTCAGTGTATCCGGACTATGTTCTCGACGCGCTCTCCAGTCAACTCTCCACGCTGAAGACGAACGTTTGTATATTGCTCGACGACGGAACCTTCTTCGGTTTCGAAGGGAACAGCGACAACGGCGGCTGCTGCCCGATGAACTGCACGCACGTCTGGAACTACGAACAGACGCTTGCCTATCTGTTCCCGCAACTCGAGCGTTCGATGCGGGAGACGAGTTTCCTGCATAACACACTGCCAAACGGCTACATGACCTTCAGGACTCTCATCCCGCTCGGCAATTATTGGTGGAAGTTCAAAGCATGTGCTGACGGACAGAATGGCGAGATCATGCGGGCATACCGGGAATGGAAGCTCTCGGGAGACACCGAGTGGCTGAAGAAGCTCTGGCCCAAGATCAAGCTCGCGATGGAGTTTGCCTGGAAAGGAAGCGGTGACCCGCCACCGCCTGGATTTGAATGGACAAAAGAGCAGGTCTCGGTGCCGTGGGACCCCGACAAGAATGGGATGATGGAAGGAGAACAGCACAATACGTACGACATCGAATTCTACGGTCCGAATACCATGACAGGGAGTCTCTATCTGGGAGCGCTCAAGGCTTCGGCGGAAATGGCCCGAGCGCTCGGCGAGCATGAGAAAGCTGAGGAGTATCATTCACTCTACAGACAGGGTTCTTCTTTGTATGACGAAAAGCTGTGGGGGAAGGACTATTATGTCCAGGACGTCTACGTCCTCAAAGGGCTTCAGGTCCCCAAGCACCTGATCGCTCCCGAACGGGAAGATTGCGGCCAGGACTGTGCCTGCAAGAAGACGCCGGGCGACAAGAAGCCGGCACTCGATACCTCTATGGTGGACGTGAAGTATCAGTATGGAAAGGGATGCCTTTCTGATCAACTGCTTGGCCAGTATCTCGCGCACTGCATCGGTCTTGGACACGTCTTGAATCCGGACCATGTACGGACCGCTGCTGGGTCTATCTTCAAGTACAACTTCAGGAAGCGGCTGGGGGATTTTGCGAACGTTCAGAGGGTGTACGCTCTTAACGACGAGGCCGGTCTCCTCCTGTGCTCGTGGCCTGATGGCAATCGACCCGCACTGCCCTTTGTCTACAGCGATGAGGTATGGACGGGGATCGAATACCAGGTTGCAGCTACGCTGATCTACAACGGTCTTGTCTCGGAAGGATTGGAGGTCGTCAGAGCCGTCAGAGGGAGATACAACGGCTTGCACAGGAATCCGTGGGATGAGGAGGAATGCGGGCACCACTACGTGCGAGCGATGGCGAGCTGGGCACTGTTGCTGGCCCTGAGCGGCTATCAGTGTGATGCCGTGGCCGGGAGACTCGAGTTCGTTCCGACCATGTGGAAGGAGGTCTTCACGACGTTCTGGTCGAGCGGTTCAGCATGGGGAACGTTCAGCGACAAGGCGGAGCGCGGAATACGGAATGTGGAACTTCGGGTAGGCTACGGCCAGCTTCAGCTTCAGACGCTTGCCCTTGCGAGCGGCGCCACGAAGGCAAAGAGCGTGAAGGTGCTTATCAACGGGAAGTCGGCCTCCGCTTCGATCGGGCTCGAGGGAGGAAAGATGTTGATTCGTCTGGAGAAGCCGGCTCAACTTCACGCGGGAAGCGTCATGAGTGCAGCGCTTCACTAGGACACAGAGACCTTCCGAAGAGCTGCAAGATGACCGTCACTTTGCCGGGATCACACCTTCTGAAGTGACGATCATCTACCAGCTTCAAGCGGGCAGCGTGCTCGCAGTCTCACTTCAGTAGGGACGCACGATCAAAACCGGTGGGACAAACATTCTTGTTTGTCCTCAAGTGAGACGGCCATTCTTGCTTGTTCTAAGGCGGTCAGACAGGAGTGTCTGACCTACCGAGTGTCGTCCAAAGATCGAAGCGGACCTTCCGTGTTGATGGTTCCCCTCACGGCAATCTGCTAATAGTCGTAAACACACCTGTGCGCTTC
>VGWB01000309.1 GCA_016873755.1 Ignavibacteria bacterium
ATCAATGGCTCCGGTATACGAGCATTCTACCTTGAAGACTCCTCCACCCCCTTGAGTGCTCAACGAGGGTTTATTCTCTGGCGATATCTCGACCCTCTCGCGGATGATGACTTGGGCGGAAAGAAGGGAAGGAATCACGAGGAGAGGCAATGCCTTTGTGAACCGGAGGTCTCGGGGGAGGCACAAGTCCTTTTTCTGTGGTGACTTACAGCTGCCGCTGCAAGTGGTCTTCCCGGGCTCTGTTGGTGCAAAGACGGCGCATCTGCTCGCACAATCCTCCGCCGCAGGGTCTACCGCGCCCCTTCCACGATTCCAATCTCCTCCTCCGTCAACCTGTACAGCCCGTACACGAGGTTATCGATCTGCCGAACCGTGGCGTCGATTTGACACTTGGATCGCCGCTTGAGACAAAACGCCCAGGGGGCACTCGTGATCATCCCATTCGGGCGCTTGAGAGGTTTTTCTGGACTCGTCCTGGAGTAGGATAAGGAAATTGCTCAATGTGCTCGCGGCGGCCACTGCTGCTCTCGAATGACTTTCTTGATGGTCTCGGGAACCTTAGGGCTGGAGAGGACGCCAACGCGAATTCTTCCGACCAGTTCCATGCTTGCCTTTCCACCTGTATACTCACAGAAGGCCGGTCTCCTGCGCAAAACGTCCTCATCCTTCATATCGGCGTTATTGCAGTTTATCCAGCTATCTTGACGTAGGACGGGACATTCAGTAATCGGCGCTGAGACAAGAGTACGCAGGTCACCCCTCCCACTTTTTCCTTCGATTTTCTCACACCAAGCCCTGACGGATTTCTCACGCGTTGACGTGTAAACATAAACGACCCGCTTGTCCGGGGAAACAGCCACGGCGATTTTTGGATGCGGCGGATTATCCGGGAAATCTGGATTGACGAACGTGAATACTGTGCCGGGACTGAGGCTCATGCAAGCTGAGAGGCGTATTCCCTCATCTCTTCGAGCACGTCCTCACGTTCACGTTTGGAAAGTGGGGGAAATGGATCGGAGAAGGCAAGTTGCTTGAAAACAATGTGGTCTGGATTCGCGTTGAGCAAGAAGTCCGCGTAATCGATTTCTTCACGGCCGTTTGGATTGACCTTGAATCTCTCCTTGTACTGGTCCCATTCGGGATACGCATGCGTTAGATCGGCCAGGTCGAACTCGTTCTTCTCTCCCACACCCGCGAAATGGGCCAGTGCGAAGTCCAGAGCTTCAACGTCTGATTCCGACAGCTCCTCGAAGTTCGCCTTGGTGGGATCGTTCAGCCGGACATCATGACCCTCCACGATACTGAATTCCTTGCCCAGGAAATCCTGCAGAGTGATTGTATTTAGGAGATTCGACGGAACCGGCCCCAATTTCATCGCAAAATACTCGTCAAAAGAGACGGGACGGGCATACTTGCGGACGTGGTATCGGTCGGCAAAGAACGCGAGCTTCAGGAGCGCCATGTAGTTCCACCTACCGCCGAGTTTCCACAGGAGGTAGGTGAGCACGGCGTTTGCCTTCGGTTGGGAAAATGGGAAGCGAATTCGTGGGGGAATTGGTGACATAGCGGAGAAAATCCAAACACAATATAATATCGGAGCGTAACGATGTCAAGTCAGGCGGAAGGCCTCGCTGCTGAAGTGACTATGAGGCTCCTTCCACAATCCTAATCTCCTCCTCCGTCAACCCATACAGCTCGTAGACGAGGTTATCAATCTGCTTATCCGTGGCGTCGATCTGGCGCTGGAGGACTTCTTTTTCGTGCTCGGTCCTAACCTTGTCCAACCGCTTGTGAAGATCAAGCATTAGTTGCACGAGCTCCACCATTTTGTCGTGGCGGGATTTGTCGGCAGGGTCGGAGAAGTTGATCGTGCGGATGGGTAATCGCCCAATGAACTGGGTCCAGAAACGCACATAACCGCCACGCAGTGAAGTCCCAATCGCCAGCAGATAGTTGAATAAGAGGAGAGAGTTCAGAAGGCCAAGAACGTACAGCAGGGACAGAGATGGATCGTTGACTATTATACCATACCCTGTTTTGTAAAAGTGACCTTCCAGATCGAGTGTAAAGGAAGCTACGTTGTTGTAATCGGGGACGATAATCTTCGGTTTCTGAAACAATGTCATGCTCTTCGGATAGCCGAAAGCATGCCAATTCTGACTTTTCAACTTGCCTTTCTCGCGCGCCATCAGAGATGTCTTGTTCTTTTTGAGGTAGGCCACGGCAAGGGGGAACCTGCCAGACATCTCTTCCGGCGTCAACAAGCGGCATTTGTCCCCAGTTATCTCGTATGGGCAAATAAGACGTGCCTCTGCCTTCGGAAGCTCATAGCGCCGGATTTCTCTGCCGCGAAGAAAGGGTAGACAGCAATCTGCTTCAACTGTAACTTCCTTGCCTAGAGCTCTTGATATCCCCACAACGCGGTTCTTGGACTGGCGACATCTATCCAACACGAAGATGTCATCGGCGCTGGTCTGCGTTCCTACAAAGATGTGGGCAACATGGCCCAACTTAACTGGCATCTTGCTTAATTTCCGAAGGAGCACCACGTCCGTGCCGATAGAAAAGCTCCACTCAGAAGCAGTGACAGCTGACACCGGCACTGATCCTTCAGTCGCTTTCCCGGCAACGCGCCACGCCACGAGGTCATTTACCCTCAGAAAACGGCATTGATCTACGCCCCACTTGGCGAGGAACATCAGGCAGGTGTACGTCGTCGCACCGGCGAAGACCTGTTGGTCGCTGAAGTGAACGACGTGCGACAAATGCTTGCCTTCGGCAATCAACTTGCGCAGTGGTTCACCGTACTTCGCATTGAAGAACTTGTGGGGTAAGATGAATCCCAGCCGCCCACTCTTGCTTAGCAGGCTCAACGCCTTCTCGACGAAAACCACGTAGATATCGTAGTTGCCCGAACTGGCCGATTGATACAATACTTTGTAGGCCTCGACCTCTAACGGCGCCCATTCCTTCATCGTCTGAATCCGGATATACGGCGGATTGCCAATCACTGCATCAAACCCCGCCTGGGTCCTTCGGACTTCGGCGGGCGAGCTACCTGCCTTCATGATCTCCGGAAACTCCTTCTCCCAATCAAACACATTGATCCGTATCCGCTCTTCTTCATCCAACAAACTGAGCTGCTTTCCCTCGTAGAAATCAGGCCCGATGAGCGAGTTGCCGCATTTGATGTTGCTCCCGAGATCGGGCAGCGCACGCTCGTGGAACATCTTGAGCTGCAGGCTTATCGTCTGATCGTTCTCTCCCTCCAACACCTTCAAGAGGAGCGAAAGCTTCGTCACCTCCACCGCTTGCGGGTCGATGTCCACTCCATAAACATTATTGAGCAGAATCCTCTTCCGCTCAGCCGTCGTGAGCCGCCAGTCGCCGCCGGGTCCCTGGTAGAGCGCGGGCGAGCGACCCGTCGCGTGCTTCTCTGGCCCATCGTTTACATACCAGTCTCGGTGCCAGCCGAGCAGGTATTGATACGCGCCGATGAGAA
>VGWB01000310.1 GCA_016873755.1 Ignavibacteria bacterium
ACCGCTGGATGCTTCACGAAGAAATCCCGGAGTGGCCTGAATAATGCAAGAAGTCCTTTCATCGGACGGAGTGCGGTTGGTGGAGGAAAAAACCGATTTGTCCCTGCTCACATCGGTGCGTATCTGAATCAGAACAATTTGACAAAAAAACCACCTGAAAGCAACGATAGGTTAGAAGATGTTCTGAGGATCACAGCTGTACAGTCGGAAAAATCTGCGAGGCATTCCCGGTGATGATCTCAACAGCTACGAGGGCTTGGTTCAGCACGAATTCGCTGCAGGCGTGAAGATCGGCATGGCTGTCACGTGAGATTCTTTCTGGGGCGGGAACAGATCGTTCTGATGCAGTCCAATCTGTGCAAGAACCTCTTTGATGGTCACCGGTCTGTACGGGCGCGGATTTCGGAGTGTGAGAGCTCGCCCGGGGATGATTCCCGTCGAATTAAGAATCCTGCCGAACGGCGGGACCTTGATCACGAAGCCTGCTGCGTTGTGCACCCAGAGGGAGTCGAACCCCCAACCCTCAGATCCGAAGTCTGATGCTCTATCCAATTGAGCTATGGGTGCAAGAGGAAATGGAAAGTGGGGAAATGAAGAAATGGGAAAATGGAAGAGTTGAATCTGGGCGTGTGACAATCCCCCCATTTTCACATTCTCCAATCTTCCATTTTATCTGTGCGCCCGGAGGGAGTCGAACCCCCAACCTACAGCTCCGTAGGCTGCCGCTCTATCCAATTGAGCTACGGGCGCTGGGATAACAGCTTGTTGCCAAACACGCAGATCCCGTTCTCGTTGGGCTCGAACGGGATCAATGGAGAGCCGGATTGCGTCGTCACGAACGATAGGCTGCGAAAGAATCTACGAAAGTTTCACTCCGAAGGCAAGTTATGGAAATCAGGTGTTCGCTGCCCGACGTCTATGCTCCCACGAAGCCAGTGTGAACGAGAGCAAAGAACATGAACGCAACGCAAACAAACAGGGTCATAGTGAGCGGAGTCGAACTATGTACTCTGATGGGCTCCATCAGCCAATGCATACTATCACTCCTCCACCAGCCGGCAGCACCCTTCGACGCAGTTTCTCCCGGCGTATGCCGGGGCTCAGGGTGACTGTGCGCACTTTCTGTGCGCTGCAATAACGAGGTCCCGACCGGCGTCGTGTCGGAACGACGGCGAAGTCTTCCTGCAGAGGATTACACTCTCAGCCTGTCGTGAAACGCGAGATACACCTGCTTCTCCTACGATAGACGCTCACGAACCGCCTTGCTTTTCGCTCCCCTCTTTGATAGATTGGTGTCGACTTTCCGGATGTTTTCTTCAGCGTTGACCACGGTTCGCCGGTAGCGGCACGTGGTACTGCATCAGGCAGACACAACCATCGGTTACTCACCTGAGTGGTTCTCATATTACGAATGCGACTCCCATGAGGGTTCTGGCCAAACAAGATATCGAGAAGCTGATATCGATGAGGGAAGTCATCGCGCTGATGGAAGAGGTCTTTTCTGCGCTAACACGCGGAGAGGCGGTTGTTCCGGAAAGAATAGTCCTGCCCCTCGAAAAAACCGATAACGCGATCCTGTTCATGCCGGGCGCTCTCACGAAGTCCCGTGGAATCGGAATGAAAGCTGTCAGCGTGTTTCCGTCGAACGCCGCAAGGGGGATTCCAACCATCTCGGCGCAGATTCTGCTGTGCGACTATGAGACCGGTGAAGCCAAGGCGGTTCTGGAGGGGAGCCACATCACGGCGCTCAGGACCGGAGCGACCACGGCCGTTGCCACGAAATACCTGGCCCGCAAGGACGCCCGGAACCTGGGAGTCTTTGGCGCCGGCGTGCAGGCAAGAAGCCAGATCATGGCACACCTGGAAGTCAGATCCCTCAAACGCATCATGATCTACGATCCGAACACGCAGAAGGCCGCCGCTTTCGCACAGGAGGTGCAATCGATAGCGGGATCAGATTGTGAGTGCTCCGCGGAGAAAGACGCTCGAGAACTTCCGCCCGCCTCCGACATAATCATCACAGCCACGACGTCGCACACTCCCGTGGTCGAAGGGTGTTCCGTGAAGGAAGGAACGCACATCAACGCCATCGGCTCTTACAAGGCCCATGTTCGGGAAGTTGATGACGCGGCGATACGACGATCACGGATCTTCGTCGACTCGTACCAGCACGCTCTCAAGGAAGCCGGGGATCTGATCATCCCGCTGAAGAGCGGGATCATTTCAAAAAGCGACATCAGGGGTGAACTTGGCGAGTTGGTGCTCGGGAGAAAGCCAGGAAGGGAATGGCCTGACGATATCACCTTCTTCAAATGTGTGGGGATCGCGGTACAGGATATTGCTGTGGCTGAGGTCGTTTATCGAAAGGCTTGCGATCAAGGCATCGGGTTGGTCGTCTGAGAGAGGCATGGATTGAATCTCGAGAACCTGCGCAACTGGCAAATCCCTCCCGGCTGGCTCCGCATCACGACGTTCGATGCGCACACGGAGGGTGAACCGCTGAGAATCGTGACGGGCGGCTTTCCGGACCTGCCCGGTCAATCCATGCTGGAGCGACGCCGGTACCTGAAGGAACACCTCGATCACTTGAGAACGATGCTGATGTGGGAGCCGAGGGGTCACCGAGAAATGTACGGCTGTATCCTTACACCTCCTGTGAGTCCCGCAGCGGATTTCGGTGTTCTCTTCATGCACAATGAAGGATACAGCACCATGTGTGGTCATGGGATCATCGCATTGACCACCGTGGCCGTTCAGTCAGGACTTGTACCTAAGCATGAGCCCGAAACCGTCGTCCGCATTGACACTCCCGCCGGACTTATCACTGGCCACGCAAGAGTGAAGGGCGATCATATAGAGAGCGCGTATTTCGAAAATGTAGCCTCATTTGCGGCAGCCCTGGACGAGTCGGTCGAGGTCGAGGGATTCGGGAGGGTAAAGTACGATCTCTCGTTCGGTGGGGCCTTCTATGCTTATGTCGACGCGCACCAGCTGAACCTCACCTGCTCTGCAAGCGAAAGCCCGAGGCTCGTTGAGACGGGCATGGCCATCAAGCGGGCTGTGATGACATCTCGCGAAATTATCCATCCATTTGAGAGAGATTTGGGCTTTCTCTACGGTACTATCTTCATTGCACCTCCGCTGTCACAAGGTGCCGACTATCGAAATGTCTGCATTTTTGCAGATGGTCAGGTTGATCGGTCACCGACAGGAACAGGCGTCAGCGGCCTGATGGCGATCCTCCACGCAAGGGGAGAGGTCGAAGTGGGTCAGCCGAAGGTCGTCGAAAGCATCATCGGCAGCCGGTTCACCGGCCGGATCGTCGGGACAACGACGTTTGGCGAGTATGCCGCGGTCATACCTCAAGTTGAGGGTCGGGCGTTTGTGATGGGTCGGCACGAGTTTGTGATA
>VGWB01000311.1 GCA_016873755.1 Ignavibacteria bacterium
ATTTAGGTGTGCCTCGTAGGTGAGCGTTCTCTCTAGGACTAGCGGAGCGGGAATTAAGCGGGAGCTGTCCGACGCGCTCGGGGCTCGACTGAGGACAAAACTTCACTCAGAGTTATCGGCATGAGAAGACTCCCCTTTTCTCTTGGCCTCTTTCCTATGCGTAATCTTGGCAACCGCCGCCAGGCTCATTGCCGGGCGAATTGCTTGCCCAGATATCTGTTCATTCTGCTTGCGATCCTTCTCTGTTCGTTCAGACTCTCGGCGCAAGTCGGGCAGTGGGCTGCTGCGGGTCTTTCCTCCACATACATTGACTGGGCAGCGGTGGGAAGCGGGAGCGCATGGGGGATCTATAAGACAACAGATGGAGGAGGGAGCTGGACGAAGCCATACTCAGGATTCCAACACTATACACGTGCTTTAGATCCAGTCAATCCGGATGTGGTGTATGCGGGTGAGGCCTACGAGCCGCTCAAAACGATCAACGGCGGCACCAGTTGGGTGGAAATCGCGAGCATTGGAACGGCAACTCACAGAGCCATAGCGACAGATCCTTCAAATACTCAAATTGGCTACGTTGGTGTGGAGGCGGGATGGGGAGTACACAAGACAACAACGAGCGGCGTCGCTGATACGTCAAAGGTTATTACCGGCCTCACAAACGGCACAACCTACAACTTCCGTGTCACGGCTATGGATAGCGCAGGGAACGAGAGCGGATATTCCGATGCGGTAAGCGCCATACCGCTTGCCCCGTTCACAGACATTTCTGCAGGGCTGCCTGGTGTTTCAATGGGTTCAGTTGCCTGGGGCGATTATGACAACGATGGCGATCTCGACATCCTGTTGGCCGGAACCATCGACGGTTCCTCAGGTGGTGCTCTCTGTCTGGTTTATCGCAATGATAATGGCGTCTTTGTGAATGCAAACCTAGGACTGCCGGGGATATACAGAGGCAGCGTTGCGTGGGGGGACTATGACAATGATGGTGACTTGGACATTGTGTTAACAGGCAATACATCTAGCGGTGGTATTTCCAGGGTTTATCGCAACGATGCCGGAATTTTTGTCGATGCAAACGTAAGTCTTATTCAGGTAAGATTCAGTTCCGTGGCCTGGGGTGATTATGATAATGATGGAGATTTGGATATTCTGCTAACCGGATACGGATACCCTTCCGGTCTTCGGATTTATCGTAATGACAACACAGGCTTCGTTGAGCTCTCACCAAGTATTGCCTCGTTGAGCGTTGGTTCAGTCGCATGGGGCGACTATGACAATGACGGAGATCTTGATATCGCCATTATGGGTTCGCCTACAGGGAGCAGCAACGACGGTATTACCAAGATCTATCGGAACGACAATGGAAGTTTTTCCGATGTCTTTGCACCGCTCGTTGGCTTGACAGAGGGCTCAGTGGCTTGGGGGGACTATGACGGCGATGGGGATCTGGATCTTCTACTTACCGGCCACAGCAGCTTGGGGTCGCGGATTTCCAGGGTCTATCGTAACGATGGCCTCACTTACACGGATATTTCTGCAGATCTTGTTGCCGTTTATATAAGCTCGGCGCGCTGGGGTGACTATGATAACGATGGGGATTTGGACATGCTGGTCGCGGGTAATGGAGGCTACGGAGATACCTCGAGAGTATATCGCAATGACGGTGGTAGTTTTGTGGATATCTCTGCAGGACTACCAGGAGTCGAATTTGCTTCGGTAGCTTGGGGTGACTATGATAACGACGGTGACTTAGACATTCTGCTGACAGGCAGCTCTGGATCACAATTTATCACTAGAATCTACCGAAATAATGTTGCCACTGCTAACACCCCTCCATCCGTCCCTCGAAGCCTTACTTCCTCAGTCTCGAACAACTCAGTTCTTTTGAGTTGGAATAGGGCAACCGACGTTCAAACAGGTCAAGTCAGCTTGACGTACAATCTGAGCCTTGGCACTAGTTCTGGTGGTGTTCAAAAATCCTCTCCGATGGCCAATATAAGTACAGGATATCGAAGGATACCTCAACTTGGTAACACGAATCACGATACATCGTGGACTGTCAAGAACTTGCCTGAAGGAAAATACTATTGGAGCGTTCAAACCATTGACAACTCTTTTGCAGGTTCACTTTTTGCGCCGGAACAAATGTTCACAATCGGCGTACCTGCGGCCGCTCCCCAAAACCTTGTTGCCATCACAGGAAACGGCCAAGTAACTCTTCGGTGGTCCAAGAACAGCGAATCCGACTTTCTCCGCTACCGCATCTACGGCGGCACATCGCCAAATCCGACAACAAAGATTGATTCAACAACGGGTGGTATTGGCGACACCTCGAAAGTCATAAGTGGACTGACCAACGGCACACAATACTATTTCCGTGTCAGAGCCGTTGATAGCGCGGGCAAGGAAAGCGGGTATTCAAACGAAGTAAGCGTAACACCTTCCGTACTTACCGCTCTAAAAGAGTACAACGCAGATGCTAACACCGTTCTCCTCCTCCACATGAACGAAACCAGCGGCTCGACCGTGGCCGATGCGAGCAGCTACGGTAACCACGGTACGGCGACAGGGACGACCATTGTGGATGGCAGGTTTGGAAAGGCGCATCAGGTGGCCAAAGCTGCTGGAATTGCGATCTCCGCCTCCCCTTCAATCAACTTGGGCGCATTGAACTTCACTCTCGAGATGTGGGTGAGATTTCTAACCCGAAACGTCTCGCTCGATCCAATGTTGTTTCATAAGTGGGGTCCGAATGAAACTGGACCAGGTTTCAAGTTCTTTGTTGGGAGGCAGCAACCTGATGATGACCTGGTTTTTTCCGCGAGGGATACAGCCGGAAATCGGTCAGGTTGTGGCGCACTCGTGAGAGTTTCAGATGGAAATTGGCATCACATCGCCGCGACGCGAGAAGGGGGGCGGGTGAGAATCTACGTCGACGGCGTATTCCGAAGGGATGGAGATGCTTCGGCTCTAGGGAGCGTTTCGAACAATGACTGGTTGTTATTGGCCAGCAATATCGATAGCGGACAAGTTGACGAAGTCCGCATTTCCAACAAGGCCCGCTCACCGGTAGAATTCAACCTCCAGCTCCCGCCGAAAGACCTCAATGCCACTGTCTCTGGCACGAGTGTCAACCTAAGCTGGCAAAACGGCGGCGGCATGGTCCCGTTGATGCGGTACCGGATTTACCGCGGACGCGACTCCGCAAACGTCGTACTCATCGACTCAACCTCATCGACATCCTTTGTGAACTCAGGGCTTGACTGGAGCTCCACGTACTCCTACCGCGTGAGTGCTGTAGACTCTACAGGATTCGAGAGCGTGAAGAGCTACGCTCTGAGAGCGTCCACGGCTCTGCTCCCCGGGGAATATGCTGTTGACGGCAGTACCGTCCTCCTGCTGCACATG
>VGWB01000312.1 GCA_016873755.1 Ignavibacteria bacterium
AACTACGATGTCACGTTCGTTCTCTTCTCGAAGATTAGTGTGAAGGGAAACGACCAGCACCCGCTCTATCGGTACATCACGACGGAGTCGCCATTCGCGGGTGAGGTGAAATGGAATTTCCAGAAGTACCTGGTTGACAGGAAGGGGAATATCGTCGCTATGTTCCCTTCACGTGTGAAGCCCACAGAGAAACAGGTGGTCGAAAAGATCGAGGCGCTCTTGAAGGAGCACTCCTGACCTGATGAAAGGCCTCAGAGCTGTCGGATCGCGTTGGGTTCCCAACGTTTATTCGCCGAGGTTGAAATTCAGCCAATGTCTCTGTAGGTTTCGCTCACCCCTGACGTATCGATCCCTGCACAATGTCTGTACTACGAACCCTGTACATTCGACTCAAGTCGCTTTTGCCTGAATCGGTCCGGGATGCGCTGAGCGCAATCAATCAGCGCTTCTTTGCGCGCGCCACCTTGCTTCGAAAATATGGTGAGTGGTACGAGGTTGACTGGCGGAAGAAATTCACGACGCTCTCTGAAGAGGAGTGGAGGCGAGCATACGACGAGGCCTGGAGACACCGAAAGAACGACTGCGTCGAGGAAACCGATGCTGAGATGATCATCGCTGCGCTGGGAGAGCGTGGCTCGGTCCTTGAAGTTGGAGCAGGAATGGGGAGCCTCGCCATACGTCTCGCGCAACGAGGATTTACGGTCACGGGACTTGACGTGAGTGCGGAGGCGCTGAACCTTGCCCGCGAAAACGCTCGGAAGCAGGCCGTCTCGGTCGAATGGAGGCAGGGATTCGCTGAATCGCTGCCGTTCCCCGATAAATCTTTCGACTATGTGACCTGCTGCCACACTCTCGAGCACGTAAAGGATCTCACGAAGGCTACATCCGAGCTGAAACGTGTAGCGCGCAGAAAGGTCATCGTCCTAGCGCCGAAGCAGAAGTTTCGGCTCTACGCCGACAACTATCATACGCAGTTTTTCGAGCGTCAAAATCATCTCGCGGATGTGTTCGGCCTGAAACAATTCGACTGTAGAGAGATCGATTGTTTCGATCACAAGAACGAGTTCCAAGGAAAAGCGTTTCTCTACGTGGGATACATTGCGTGATTGCGGATTGTGGATTGGCAGGCTGTTGAAGAAGGCCCGCAAGAGATAAACTCAGTCAGGGTGAGCGCCCGCCAGACCGCAGGGCGGGCTGGGAGTCGAACCCTCTCATGTGCATCAGTTTGCACGCTTCGACTGCGCTCAGCGTGACTTCGGTTTGTTGCTTCGCGAACCTGCTAGTGACTGAAGGTCGTCTTTCTCTATGGCAATGGTCTCGCCTCAATTCGTCCCCCTTTCTGATCCAAAGCCTGACTCGAAGGAATTCATCGACATTCTGACTGGCGAGAAGCCCCAGGTTCGCACGCCGCTGGTGGAGTACATCGTTGACGACGTCGTGATGAAGCCGATCGTCGAAGGGATGCTTGGAAGACGATGGATCCCCTACGGCTGCGATCGCGACTCCCAGAAGGCGTACCTCGACAATTTCATCGAGTTCTGGTACAGGATGGGCTATGATTTCGTGCGCTTTGAGCAGAGTCTGGATTTTGTCGAGCCGAAGCTGGTAATCGACGACGCGGCGCCTGGGTCTCCCAAAAAGAGAGAATGGGCGGATGAACATCAGGGTGCGTTGACCACGCGGGAAGACTTCGAACGATTTCGGTGGCCGAGCATCGAGGAGTTTGATTTCTTCCCGTTCGAGTATCTCAACGCACATCTTCCGGACGGTATGGGATTGATCAGCTCGCACGGGGGTGGCGTCTTCGAGCATACCACGTGGATCATGTCGCTCGAAGGCTTCTGTGCCGCACTGGTGAGCGACGCGGCCCTTGTGAGTGCTGTGACGCAGAAACTCGGCGATTTAATGGCGTCCTTCTATGAGCACCTGCTGGAACTCGACCGTCTCGTTGCTGTCTTTCCTGGTGATGACATGGGGTACAATGTCGGCACCATCGTTTCGCCTGATGATCTTCGGAGGTACTTCCTGCCCTGGCACAGGAAGTTCGCTGTGATGACGCACGAGAAAGGGCTTCCTTATTTTCTCCATTCCTGTGGTAACGTCGAAAAGATCATGGAGGACCTGATCGTTGACGTCAGAATCGACGGGAAGCACTCATTTGAGAATAACATCATCCCTGTACAGGATTTCCAAGCCAGATACGGCGACCGCATCGCCGTGCTCGGGGGAATGGACCTCAATATCCTTGGAGCTTCCACACCGGAGGAGGTGCGAAAGCAGACGCGCTTCTTGATTGAGACGTGCGGTTCGAGGGGCCGCTATGCAGTCGGATCCGGCAACTCCATACCAAGCTACATACCAGTACCAAATTATCTTGCGTTGGTGGAAGAGGCAGTTCGCTCATTTACGTGAGCCCGGCGCTCAGCGCTGAAACGCTCTTTCCAGCAGTGTGCCTTTCTGTGCCAACCACTATAGCGTGAAATCCAGCGCGCAGACTGTCCACTTCCAGGGATTGCTTGACTTTCCAGGGTTGTTGCGGTAACTTGCCGCTTGAACGTCAGTGCACTCATTCTCCGGAGGCTGTGCTGATGCCTACCAGTGACCGCAAACGCGAATCTCTCACTTCACTCCAGAAAGAGGTCGCCCGGCTCAAACGAGCTGTCGAGGAGCTCTCCACATTAAACGATCTCGCACGCAGTATCGGTGCTTCTCTCGATTCGCAGCAGGTGATGCGTACCATCGTGCACCGCTCCCTCCGGGCGGTGAACGGTGAACAAGGTGTCATTACGCTTGTCAGCAGAGGGGAAACATCAGACACCACGACGCTCATCCGCACCCAGCTTGGCTCAAGCGAGCATACGAAGTTCCATCTGGACCGGGCTCTTCTGGGCTGGATGTTTCTCAACAGGAAGCCGCTTCTTGTCGACGATCCGCGTCACGACGAGCGATTCCGCGGCGTCAAGTTTGACGAGTCGATCTCTTCCTTCATCTGCGTGCCGATGATGGTCAAGTCTGAGCTGCGCGGTGTTCTGACAGTCTATAATAAGAAGGAGGGTAGCGGCTTTTCTGCGGATGACGAGCGGCTGCTGGCGATCATTGCTGCACAGTCCGCCCAGGTTGTGGAAAATGCGCGGCTGTATGAAGAGGAAAAGCAACTCATCAAGATGCGGGAGGAGCTGCGGCTCGCCTCACGGATTCAGACCGATCTCCTGCCGAAGACATGCCCCCAGATTCCCGGGTATGACATCGCTGCAGGTACGATCCCTGCCGATCAGGTCGGGGGAGACTACTTCGACTTCATCAACCTTGAACAGAATCTCATTGGCCTCTGCGTGGGAGATGTATCAGGGAAGGGCCTCCCGGCCTCCTTGTTGATGGCAAATCTCCAGGCA
>VGWB01000313.1 GCA_016873755.1 Ignavibacteria bacterium
GTGCAATGGGAAGTCGAAAAGCTGTATGGGGTCGAGGGCTTAGGCCCGTTTGAGGAGTTCTAGGCCTAGGGAGAAAATGCGCATTGCGGGAAGACAGCGACTTTTGGCTGTGCAAACTGTTACAGGGAAATACCTGAAAACGAGCAGAGAGAGACATGCAGCGCTCACGTGTAAAGGAACTGTACTACATCACGCCCATCGAAAACTTGCCATCTATCGTCAAGGTGGGCATTCTTTCACACACAGCCTCTAAGAAGCTCCGATGCAAAAGCATTGCTGATCCCGAAATCCAGAAACGCAGAGAAAAACAAGTGCCGGGAACTGAGAAGGAACTCCATGATTATGCAAATCTGTACTTCAATCCACGGAACCCAATGATGTTCAAACGGAAGGATTTGCACCAGGAAATCTGTGTGCTCCGCGTCAACAGTTCAGTCTTGGATTTGCCAGGAGTTATTGTTACGGACGGAAATGCTTCCAGCGGATACGCCGGTTTTTATGAGTCACCTGGAGGCCTGCGTCATTTGGATGGCGACCTGATTTACGCGACAGACTGGACCGACGATAATCAATTTGAGGCGTGGAGACGAAAACGATGTATTTGCGCGGAGGTTCTTGTGCCGGATCCTGTTGCGGTGGGATTTATTGACGGAATTTACGTATCTTGCAGTGCCAGTCTTGACAAAGTAAAGCAACTCTTAAGAGATCATCCTCTCTGTGAAAACCTCTCGATCAATGCAGACCTCTTCTTCAAGTGAGGAACCGTTATGATCAAAGTATTGATTGGTGATCTTTTCACCTCGAAGATGCAGACGCTCGTTAACACAGTAAACTGTGTTGGCGTGATGGGGAAAGGGTTGGCTCTTGAGTTCAAAAGACGTTTCCCGGATATGTTTGCAGAATACGTGCAACGGTCCAGACATGGGGATATTCGTCTAGGGAAACCGTACCTCTTCAAGGGACTCCTACCACCATGGATCCTCTTGTTTCCAACAAAGGATCATTGGAGATCTGTGTCAAATCTGGATGCTATTGAGGAAGGACTGGAGTACTTGGAATCTAAGTATAGAGAGTGGGGAATAGAATCACTGGCAGTTCCGCCTCTGGGCTGTGGTTTTGGTGAACTCGAGTGGAGCATTGTGGGTCCTACTCTCTATCGGCATCTCACCAAGCTGAACATTCCCATTGAGCTCTATGCTCCTTTTGGAACACCTCATTCAGATCTAACACCAGAATTCCTTGAAAAACAAAGCGAAGCGCAACTAGTTGAGATGCAGAGGCGTAACGGATCGCGCATAGATCCGGGCTTGATTGCGACCATTGAAGTGTTAAGACGACTTGAGAACATGCCGTATCATTGGCCAGTGGGAAGGATCATCTTTCAGAAGATCGCCTACTTTGCAACATCTCTTGAACTAAGCACCGGTTTAGAATATGTCCGAGCCAGTTTCGGCCCCTATTCTCGCGAGTTGAAGACAAAGCTGACCAAGCTAGTGAACAACGGTCTCATCGCAGAGGAGCGGGGGCTGAACATGTTCTTAGTACGGGTTGGCAAGACCTTTCAAGATGCCAGGAAGGTTCATGAGAAGGAACTCGAGGCCGCGGAGGGCGCGATCGAGAGACTAACCGACTTGTTCTGCCGCATGAATACAAAGCAGGCCGAGCTAGCAGCCACTGTGCATTTTGCCCGCCAAACTATGAAAACGGCCGAAGGGTATATTCCAACGGAGAAAGAGGTTCTCGATGAAGTGATGCGATGGAAGAAACGCCATCGGCCGCCATATGATGAAACGGAAGTTGCTAAAACAATTAGATACCTGGCCATTCATCGTTGGCTAGACGTCAAGCCCAGCACAGAAATTACTGAAGAGCTTGAGGTCGAATTGGAGGTCTAATTGCACACAAAAGGCGCCCGTTTTCGAGCGCCTTTCGTTTTTATCTCCCTGTGATTCCTCAGGCTGAAGCCTGAACCTCTCTGCCTACTGCATACTCCTTACTTCTTACTCCCCATTCTCTGTTTCAATCTGTCTGTACTTCTCCTTGTATTTTTCGTACAACTGCTTGTGTTTGTCGCGCAGGTCGATCTTCTTCCCCTGAATGAATACCCGCTCAGTGAGTGTCGGCATTTCCAGAGGATCACCGGTGGTGACGATCAGCGTTGCGTCTTTGCCCACCTCAAGCGACCCGACTTTGTCGGCAATGCCGAGGATCTGAGCTGCGTAGAGCGTAACGGACCTCAGTGCTTCATCCTTCGGAAGGCCATACGCGGCAGCGTTCGCGGCGTGATACGCGGTGTTGCGCGAATTCGACGCGCTTCCGTCACCCGTTATGCAGAAGCGCACCCCCCGGCTCCTGAGCTTTTCGGGGAGTGAGAATATCAAGTCGTACCCCTCCCATTGACGCATAGGTCCGCTCTGGACGTCTGCGACAATCACAGGAATGTTCTTGGCCTTGAGTTGATCTGCCACGCGCCACGAATCCCTGCCTCCTACGATTACGAGCTTCACACCCTCCTGCTCAGCCCATGAGATTGCAGCCTGGATCTGACTCAGCTCGTTTGCGCTCACAAAGACGGGGATCTTCCCCTCGAGAACGGGAATCATTGCCTGCCAGCGGGGGTCGATATCGTGATATCGGACCGCCTTCTGCTGTTCGGCGCTCTTTGCGGTCATGTACGCGCGCGCATCAGCAAACGCCTCGCGCAATGTCTTCAGCTGTTCATCCCGCTGCTTCTGCCACTCATCCTTTGTTGTTCGTGAGAGCGGGGACGGCGTGTACACCATTGTGGGCCAGTTCACAACAAGGGCGAGTCCGCTCTTGAGCGTCAGATCCTCGTAGGTCCAGCCGTCGAGCATCAGTGCTGCAGCCAGCCCGGAGATCAAGCCGCTTCTGGGCATCGTGCCGACGACCGTGACTCCGTATGATCGGGCGACGGGGATGAGTTCACTCTCAGGGTTCACCGCCACTTCAGCCTGCACATTCGGATTGATCAATCCCGTCTCCGCGATGTCGATCGTCCCGCGAACAGAGCCTATTTCGGTGAGTCCCATGGTGGAGTATGCGTCTATAATGCCAGGGTACACATGCTTCCCCGAGACGTCAATTCTTTCAGCGTCGGCGGGAATGGAGATGTTCGTTCCGATCGCTATGATCTTGCCTTTGTCGAAAAGAATCGTTCCGTTTTCGATCACCGGTCCGCTCACAGTGTGAATGATGCCGCCGATAAGCGCGATGGGCTTTTTCTGTTTTGGGGCGGGAATTACGTCGG
>VGWB01000314.1 GCA_016873755.1 Ignavibacteria bacterium
TCTACCTCCCCCTACCCCCTCCTACATCAAGGAGGGGAAAAGTGCGCATCGATGATTGGCTCCTGTCCTTTTGTCCCCTTTCTCAAGGGGGACGCGACCGCTTCCTAGGTCGCAGGGGGTTACCTCTACCTCCCCCTACCAAGGTGTGCGAAATGTCCGTCCGGGATGTGTGACGGTCCCCCACCGAGAGACAACTGGCAGGCAGAGCGCGAGACCGAGACTGATCCGTTTTGCACGTTTCTTCCGTCACGGACCAGTCCGTGACGGCCGCGTTCTTGCTTCTTGTACGGCCACGGCTCAGAAAAAAAGCCGACCCGCGAACGCGAGTCGGCTCTCAGACGGAGACGGATTCTTGCCCCTCAACGCGGCGGCATTCCCCGCCCTTGCTGGGCATCCCTCAAGAGTTCCCTAAGGTTCTGTTGAAATCTCCATTCGAAAACGATGTATTCCGCAAGCTGCCGCTTGGTTAAGACTTCCGAAAGCTCATCAAGATACTTCCCCTTCGCGTTGTCCATCTCACCCTCCAAGGCGCGCAGTTCACGGATGATTTTGTCGTATTCGCCTTCGCCTGCGTTGGACCGGCGGAGAGTTTGCAGCTGGCCGAGGAGACCGGCTTGCTTCAAGCGAAGCTCTCGCAGCGTCTCCTGGTACTTGTTGTACCGGGAGAAGAAACGAATCGATGTTTGCTCATCGAGCTTCAGAACCTCCATCATTCGGATCTTCTTGAACTGCTCCATCCGTTCGAGCGCGGCGCCTCGTCTGAACGGAGGCTCGTCCTGCGCCATCGCCAGCGAGTGCAGGGCTGCAAGGAGCAGAGCCGCTGAAACGACAAGATAACGAGAAGCTTTCATAGCATTGTCCTTTCTCCCAACTTCTGGAGAAGAGCGTCGAGTTCGGTTTCTGTGAGTTCTTCGATACCCTGAGTGACCGAGCCGTTGAACAGCGGCTCCAGAAAAAACGCTGCCTGCGGCTCAAGGCCTTGCACAAAGACCTCTTGACTCATCGCGTGTGCTGCAACGAGCGATGAAATCTCGTCCTCGGTGACGGCGTTGATCAAGGGCTGCTTCCGAGCTTGCTCAAGCACAGCCTCTGCAAGCTCCGCCGCGGACGCTTCGCGCACAAGGGACTCCAGCGGTTCGGTGTCGCGCTCCACCTCGGTCTTCAGGAACGGAATGTGCAGGAACAACACGATTGCGACAACCGCCGCGGCGAGCGGCGAGACAAGGCGAATGAACAAGGGGTGCGACAGAAAGGACATCGCGTCTTTCTGCTCGAGCCGCTGTCGGACCCGCGGCAAAATACTGGCATAGTACGAGCTTGCAGGACGAGAAGTCCGGCGCGATTTAAGATACCTGAAAACCTCTTGAACTGTTTCCAGTTCCGCCCGGCAGTGCGGACACGCACGAAGGTGCAGCTCGAGACCCTCCCTGAGGGGCTCTTCCAGACGACCGCCCACATAGTCGGGCAGAAGGTAGTCAACGTGTTCCGTGTGCACGTCTGATGTACTCCTGGATCTTCCGAACGGCGTGGAAATAGTTCGCTTTCAAACCACCAACGGATGTCTTCAAAATTCTCGCGATCTCCTCGTAGGAGAGCTCCTCATAGTATCGAAGCACAAAAACCGAACGCTGTTTCTTCGGCAGCCGTGCAATCGCTTCATCTATCAGGTCACGGTCCTCCTGCTGCTCCATCGCTTCATGCGGATCCTGCGCGCTCGTGTCCTCGGTATCGAAGAGATCGTCAATCCGGAAGAAGTCTTTGACCCTCTGCCGCCGAATCGCGTTCAGCGCGATGTTGACCGTAATCCTGTACAGCCATGTGAAAAGCGATGAATCGCCCCGGAACTCCTTCATCGATTCGTACGCCTTGCAGAACACCTCTTGCGTGATGTCATCTGCTCCGTCGTGGTCGTTGACGAACCGACGGGCAACCCAGTACACCTTCTCCTGATATCGCAAGACCAATCGATTGAACGCGGACTCGTCACCGCGCTGAAACAGCCGGACCAGCTCAAGGTCACTCTGTTCGGTCATCGAGCTCCGGGCATCTCACGTAATTTTGACAAAATCAGGGGAGAAAGGTTTAAGGGGCAAGGCTAAGGTTTCCTTCAACTGCCAAGACACTTGAAAGAAGAGAACCTTCGGCACAGATTGGCAGGGCTTTCCGATTCCTGAGAATTCACGCCACACGCTTCAGTACCATGACGGTCAGGTCGTCGGACTGGGGCTCTCCGGCCACGAACTTGTCCACATCCGTGACGATCGCCTCCTTGACCTCATGGGCGGACTTGTCCCCAGCGCGCTCGACTGCTTGAAGCAGCCGATCCTCGCCGTACTCCTTTTCAGACCTATTCATTGCCTCGGTGACACCGTCCGTGTAGAGAATGAGCGTATCCTTTGGATCGAGCGTGACAGTCTCTTGCTGGAACTCAGCGAAATCGAACATCCCGAGGGGCAGGCCCCCGGAAGTCAAAGGTATGACGAGTTTCTGCAGAGGTTTGTAGATGATTGGAAAGTTGTGGCCGGCGTTGACGTATGTGAATATTCCTTCTGAGAGGTCGAGTACACCCAAGAAGACCGTGATATACCGCTCGGGCTCGGTGTTGTTGTAGACGACAAGATTCAGCTTGGCTGCCAGTTCTGCCAGATTGAGACTTCCCTCGATATAGGCATGAATCGACGCGTGCAGAGTCGAGACGAGCAGGGCTGCCGGGACTCCCTTGCCAGAGACGTCGGCAACGACGAAGACGTACCTGTTCCCCGGCAAACCGATGATATCGTAGTAGTCACCGCCGACCATCTTGGAGGGCCTGGCCATTGCGTCGATGTCAAAGGAAGGGAGACTTGGAAGCTCTTTTGGCAGGAGGCGTCGTTGGATTGCCCCGGCGATCTCGATTTCCTTTTCGATCCGCTCCTTTTCGACGATGGCCTGGTGCAGCCGGGCGTTCTCGATGGCCAAAGCCGCATGGACAGAAAAGGCCTCAAGGAAGGACTCGTCCTCCTTGTCGAACGATCCCCGAACCTTGTTGAGGATTTGAAACACGCCGATGATTTTGCCCTTCCGATCGCGCATGGGCATGCAGAGCATGGTTTTCGTTTGGAAGCCCGTGCGCAGGTCGAATCCGGAGAAAAATCTCTTATCCTTCCACGCGTCCTTCAGGTTGACAGTTTTTCCGGTCTTCGCCACGTGCCCAGAGATGCCTGTACCTATCGGCAATCGGATCTCGACCAGCTCTTTTCCTTTGACAACCTTGGACCAGAGC
>VGWB01000315.1 GCA_016873755.1 Ignavibacteria bacterium
TGAGATCGACCCGAACGCCGGAGACTGCGTCAGAGACAGGAAACACGTTGGTCGATCGGACAAACGTCTCGACATCCGTAACAGCGGGGGTGAGGCCGACACCCTCCATTGCAGCGCGCACCCTTTTGAGCTCGGAGGCGTCGACGCCCAGAGTGATATCGATATCGCGTGTGAGACGGGGTTCGCCGTGAAGAAGGACGGCCTGACCCCCGATGACCATGTAGGGGATAGCCTGGGATTCCAGAGCCCGTCCCACATTAGCGAGAAGGGTCTGATACATTGGCATTCAGGGCTGCGGCAAGGCGAATATCATCTTGCAGTCCGAGGAGCAAATCTCGTTCCCCGAAACTCCCGAGACGGCGGGCCTCTTGGTACAGAGCTTCGAGGATTCTGTACTTCTCATCCAGATCGAGAACCTGATCAGCAAGTGATCGTGCCTTGAAGGAAGCGTAGGCGGAAGGATCCGTAATCATATTGTAATCTACGGAAGATTTCTCAGGTTCTCAACGGAAGAAATCGGGACCAGGTGGGGAGCTTCCAGCCCGTTTTCTGATCCTCGCTCCTTCCCGACTGCGGAAGCTTGCAATGTCTATGTGGATGTTCTATTGAGCACGATCAGGCTGAGCGTTGGACCGATGAGCTCGCCCCGTTTGCCTGGAGCGAATCCGTTCTTCGAAGACGTTCAAGGCGTGCACCGTGGAACCCCGCTCACTCCAGCCGTTTGGCTGCCGGAGGACAATCAGGCCACGCCATCAGCGATTTCCTGAATCGGGTAGTTTCACCTGTTCGGCGCGAACCGTACAGCGTGGGTCCAGAGTCTTGCCCACACCCTCCATTAGTCCGATCCCTTCATAATGATCCCGAGGACGAGGGGCAAGCACCGTCTTCCCTGATCCACCGATCATCCCAGTTGACAATACTCCTACGCTCGCTTATCTTTCGCTTGACTTGCTGAGGCGACATTGCAGGTATTTGCCATCGGAGGCGCGCCATGAACAAGCATAAGCAAATCTTTTCAGACCTTCTCGCCACTGCGGGAGTCAGCATCGACGGAGACAAACCGTATGACATCCGGGTTCACAATGACCGCTTCTATAAACGGGTACTCAGCGAAGGCGCTCTCGGATTGGGTGAATCGTACATGGATGGTTGGTGGGATTGCCAGGCCCTGGACCAGCTCATCGATCGGATTTTGCGAGCGAACCTAGAGGAGAAGGTCAAAGGCAATCTCGGCATCCTCTGGTTTGCCCTAAAGTCGAAGCTCTTCAACCTGCAGAAGCAGAGCCGGGCCTATCAGATCGCTGAACAACACTACGATCTGGATAACGACCTGTACCGGGCCATGCTGGACAAAAGGATGAACTACACCTGTGCTTACTGGAAGAACGCCACCAATCTCGATGAGGCTCAGGAGGCAAAGCTCGAACTGGTTTGCCGGAAGATCAGACTCGAGCCCGGTATGAGGGTGCTTGAACTAGGCTGCGGCTACGGCTCCTTCGCCGTTTACGCAGCGGAGAAGTACAGAGTGTCGGTCACCGGCATAAACGTATCCAAGCGACAACTGGAACTCGGCAGAGAATTGTGCAAGGGCCTGCCGGTCGAGCTCAGGTTGGACGACTACCGAAGCGTGACCGGAACATTCGACCGGGTGATATCCATCGGCATTATGGAGCACGTGGGCTATAGGAACTACCGTACATACATGGACGTCGTCAACCGTACGCTCAAGGATGACGGCATCGCCTTTGTCCATACAATCGGTGGTAACAGAAGCGCGACCGCCTCGAATCCGTGGACCACAAAATACATCTTCCCCAACGGTATGCTTCCCTCTGTCGCACAGCTTGCAAAGGCGATGGAGGGACTGTTTATTGTGGAAGATTGGCACAACTTCGGGCCGGACTACGACAAGACGCTGATGGCATGGTACGAAAATTTCGAAAGGGCCTGGCCTGAGCTGAAGAAGAGATATTCGGAGCGCTTCCGGCGGATGTGGCACTTCTACCTCCTTGGCTCAGCTGGAGGCTTTCGATCGCGCAACACTCAGCTATGGCAGGTTGTTATGACGCGGCCAGGCACAACCCAACCGGATTGCCGCGTGAGTTGATCGGGAATATGACATGACAGCGGCCGAAGTCATCATCGTTGGAGGAGGTCCGGCAGGCTCAACCTGTGCCTGGGAGCTGAGACAGGCCGGTATCGAGACGATTATTCTGGACAAGCAGGATTTTCCGCGGGCCAAGCCGTGCGCTGGCTGGATCACCCCGAGGGTCGTTCGGAACCTCCGGCTTAAGAGCGACGGGTACCCCCACAGCTTTCTCCGGCTGGACAAACTCCGCCTCCATTTCTCCGGCCGAAGCTTCTCTCTCCCCACACGTCAATTTTCCATCCGGCGTTACGAGTTTGATGAATGGCTTCTGAAGCGCGCCGGCGTTCCCGTCTATCGCCATACAGTTAAGGAGATCGGCAATGACCGTGACTCGTATCTCCTCGACGGGACCTATCGTTGTAGCTATCTCGTCGGGGCAGGCGGCACTCACTGCCCTGTCTACCGAGCGATGTTCAGCGAGTTGAATCCCAGACGAGCCGACGCGCAGATAACGGCAGTAGAGGCGGAGGTGAAGTGTGATCCTGCCGACCGCGGATGTCACCTCTGGTTCTCCGAACGAGGCTTGCAGGGCTATTCGTGGTACCTTCCCAAGGGTAACGGCTATCTCAACGTCGGCGTGGGAGGAAGGTCAACTGCGCTAGAGGCACGCGGGGAAACGATCAGAGACCATTGGGCGCATCTTGCGCGGAAGCTCGCCGACTTTGGATTTGCCGACGCCGACGCGCTTCAACCGAACGGTCACACATACTATCTAAGGCACGCCACCCCCACCGTCCAGCGAGACAACGCGTTCATCATTGGAGACGCAGCGGGACTGGCGACGAAGGACTTGGGAGAGGGAATCGGCCCGGCGGTTGAGAGCGGAATACGCGCGGCGCGGGCAATCATCCACCGAACGGAATACTCCGTCAAATCCATCCCAAAGTATAGCCTACCCGACCTGATTCTCCCCTGGCGTCTCTAGGATTGGGAATTCGGTCGCCTACCTCTCACCCTGGCGAAGTGTTGGATCCCCGCGACCTACGAACGCCTGGTTACCGGCGATACCATCATCTATCTCGATATGCGCAGGCCCTTGAGAGCCCCCTTGTTCTTGACATCCTCCCTTTACTTC
>VGWB01000316.1 GCA_016873755.1 Ignavibacteria bacterium
TGAGCGGAGCTCCAACGCTCTATCCCCGCGCGGAGTCGAAGGGGGTTCCCAGAGGATTAATCAGCATCTTTTCGTCGTTCCGGTGAAGACCGCGGCTTTTCTCTTTCTTTCTTTTCCCTCGATTTCGCAAGCTCGTGTAGCAAGTCAAAGTCTCCTCTGATCAAGGCCTCCTTCTTCGCCCGAGTCCATCCCTTGATCTGCCGCTCCGCGATATAGGCTTCCTCTTCAGTAGCAAAGCCACTCGACCACACCAGCCGTACAGGTCGGCGACGCTTCGTATAGTCTCCGCCAAGGCCGAGGTTGTGCTCGGATACTCTCCTCTCCAGATCAGTGGAACGGCCGGTGTAGTACGAACCGTCCGCACACAAGAGAATGTAAACGTAGTATGCCAATATCGTGTTTCTCATTGCGCTGTTCAGACTGACGTTGGGTTTCTTGTCTCGTCCTGAGTCAAGTCACATGCCCTTCGTGCGACGAAGCGAAGGCCCTCCAAAACCAAGACGACCATTCACCCTGAGCGGAGCTCCTACGCTCTATCCCCGCGCGGAGTCGAAGGGTGCTCTAAGATGCCAGCTCCGTACATCCTTCGACTGCGTCCCGCTTGTAGAGCAAGCGGGCCTCCGCTCAGGATGTATCCTGGCTTTGTTAGCAAGGCAACACAAAAACTGTATTCGGCACCTAAACTGCCGAAGCGGATGCAGTCCGAGAGTTCAGCTGGCGGACAACTACCTTGGCAGTATTTTGTCTCACCGAATCCCCAACTTCTTCCTGAAATACTCCATCGTCCGCCTCAAGCCCTCCTCTCGGGGCACCTTTGGCTGCCACTTGAGAACATCCCTGGCCGAGGAAATATCCGGCTGACGGATCTTCGGATCATCCTCCGGCAGCGGCCTGTAAACGACCTGGCTCTTGCTGCCTGTCAGTTCGATGATCTCTCTTGCCAACTGCTCGACGCTGATCTCCTCCGGATTACCGAGGTTCATCGGCGCCGCGTGGTCCGACATCATCAAACGATAAATCCCCTCAATCAGATCTGAGACGTAGCAGACACTCCTGGTTTGCTTACCATCGCCGAAAACCGTCACCTCCTGATTTCGAAGTGCCTGCGACATGAAGGCCGGGATGGCGCGGCCATCATCGATCCGCATCCGCTCGCCGTACGTATTGAAAATTCGGGCAACGCGCGTATCGAGCTTATGATAGCGATGATACGCCATGGTCATCGCCTCGGCGAACCGTTTCGCCTCGTCGTACACGCCGCGAGGCCCGACGGGATTTACGTTCCCCCAGTACGACTCTGCCTGAGGATGAACCAGAGGATCTCCGTACACCTCTGAGGTCGAGGCAAGGAGAAAACGTGCATTCTTGGCTTTCGCCAGTCCCAACGCTTTGTGCGTGCCGAGCGACCCGACCTTCAGCGTCTGGATGGGTAGCTTGAGATAGTCGATGGGACTCGCGGGCGAGGCAAAATGAAAGATGAAATCGACCGGTCCGTCGACGAAGAGGTAGTTCGTCACGTCGTAGTGAATGAACTTGAACTGCGGGTGCCCGCCCAAGTGCGCAATATTCTCAACGCTCCCGGTAATCAGGTTGTCGATGCAGATGACGCTGTGGCCTTCGGCGATGAGCCGGTCGCAGAGATGGGAGCCAAGAAAGCCGGCGCCGCCGGTCACGACGGAGATGGGCATAGGGAAACCGTGAAGAGGCTAGGGTATGGAATAATGGACGAATGGAATGATGATGTCACGCGGCGTATGGTGCTCGTTGTTCACGGATCTCTTCTTCCCAAGAACCTCCGCGTCGTTTCGCCTGAAGGGACTTCTTCAAGGAAAGCAGCTTGTTTTCAACGCGATAATGAAACTGATCAAAAGACTCAAAGTCGGCATCCGTGAGGCGACGAGTTACTTTCAACCCAATCATTCTGGTCATCAATTCTCCCATCGAACCGAGGGAGACATTCAGAAAGTACAGATACTCGTTGATGCTTTTGCGGCAATATCCCTCAGCCAGGTTCGCGGAGACAGACTGAACCGAAGCGAGGATTTGACCCCTTAGCTTCAGATCTATATTCCCCGCCTCGCCCAAAATCTTGTCGACGAGCACGAATAGCTCTATGGCATCATTCCACACTTCAAGCTTCATGTAACCGCGATTCAAATTCCGCCGCTTCGTGTATTCCATCATTCCAATAGTCCAACACCCCGTGCTACATCTGTTGATGGTTTCGAAGTTAGCAAACGCTGTCTCAATAAGCAACGCACCGAATGTCAGCCGGATGGTGTCCTAAGTTTGTGCTGCCGGGATTTGCTTGTCCGTCACGGTTTGACGCTTAAGGATGCTCCGTGCTCTTCACGCGGAAGCGGCGCGACCAGAGGCTGGAGGCTTCCGGGCTCGCATGGGTGGGCCGTTGACGCGGTCCAGCAATGCCTTCAGGTTCCTGGGGAGAAGGTCGATGTACTCCATCAAGCAGAGCTGTTCGAGTTTTCCGACGGTCAGCTCGGGAAGCTGACTCCGCGGCGTCCCTTCCAGCAGCAGACGGGTCTCCTCTTCCGAAAACGTCGGACCTTTTTCGATCCAGTTCGCCGCGTGCCGGTTCTCCGGGCACGTATTCTGGCAAAGCATACAGCCGACGGGACATTGATGCCACGAGGGATCGACCCACGAGGGGAAGTCACCTGAGTGTTCGTTCAGAAAGGTCAGGCACCGCTCGGCGTGGAGCAAAAACCGTTCGGGATCGATGGCTTTGGTGGGACAATTTGCGACACATGCCGAGCACCGGTTACAGCGATCGAGCAACCCGTGATCCAACCAGACATCTTCGCCGGGCGGCAGGTCAGTATAGAATGCCGCCAGCCGAAGGAAGCTCCCCATCCCCTGCACGTAGCAGATGTTGTTCTTGCCATATACGGCGAGTCCGCTGCGAACAGCAAGGAGCTTCAAGGGAATCACGCTCCTGGCAACACGGTATCCATCCGGCTCGAGGGTTCGCGCAAGGATATCTTCTGCGTAGGCGTTGACGGATGTATCGTAGGTCGGCGGTACAAAGGAGTGCGTGATCCTCCCCTTCCAGAGGAACGTGACTCGTACCGACGGCTGA
>VGWB01000317.1 GCA_016873755.1 Ignavibacteria bacterium
GTTGACTGAATCGTGAGAAGTTCCGAGGCAACGAATGAAGCGTCGGCCTATCTCGACCAAGGCGGGCAACCTCTTGCGGCCCGACGTTTTCTCGCTAGCGAGCAATGATCTCAGACAGATGCTGAAGAGCCTTGTTGCGAACGCTCGGATCGATATCCAGTCCCTCGATCTGTTTCAGAACTTCAGGAAGCTCGCGCTGAAGCTGGACAAGCTCCTTCTCGACATTGATCGGGTTGATGCCAACTCTGTTCCCTGTCTGCGCCGCCTTCACGAGAATGTCAGGCGACCATTCCTTGGGCCAGGTGCTGTTCAGAAGAGGCATCACTCTGCGCAGACGTGACAAGACTCCACGCGCGCCGTCAAGGAGACGCAACCTGTCCTCGGACAGCGCTGGCATCTTCACAACAACTTCCACCTTCTGGGCGACAGGGAATATTGGCAGCCTGATGTTCGTCATCAACTTATCGCCGTCGTAGGACCAGCCCACAGACTCGTCGTCCGTGCGGTGCACCACAGCGCGTCCATTGCAGGTTACCGAGGTAGGCGGCCACCATCCCGGAAGGCGGACCTCGTAGCCGCGTTCGCTCGGCATCCCGGGATATTTTCCTTCCGTCGGAGAGATCTCCACGTTCAAGGTCCCTGGCTCAGGGAGCACTGTCTTGACTGTCGTCCAGGCAAATTCATCTTTCTGATACCCCAGGGAATTTCCCTGGTCCTCATAGATCCGCGTTGACCCGGTCGCTCCGGGGAAGATCATCAGAACCAGTGGATCCACTGGCTTCGCGTGTGTGTTTCGCATTTTCGGCTGCATCGGAAGAATAGAGCCTGCCTTGACGTAGACAGGGATTTCGTCAAGTGCAAATGTACGATCGACGACAGCCGGTCCGGTCAACCGCTTTCCAGTGAACCATTCGATCCAGGTTCCCTCGGGAAGCCAGACCTTCTTTGTGGCGAGCAGATTCTCTTCTCCCACCGGCGCCGTGACGGGTGCGACGAGCAGGGCCTCCCCGAACAGGTACTGATCGTTGGACTCGTAGGCAGCGTCCTCCTCGGGATAATCATAATACATCGGCCGACAGATGGAGATGCCGGTCTCGTACGTTTGACGTGCTGCAGTGTAGATGTATGGGATCATCGCGTACCGGAGCTGGACAGCATCTCTCATGACGAGGAAGTACTCGGTCGGATATGCCCAGATGCGCCGCTCGGAGTCCGGATTCTTGGTCGTATGTGTACGAATGATCGGGCTGAAAATGCCCCACTGAATCCAGCGCGTATAGAGCTCGGGAGGTTCGGGCCCCGGCATGTGCCCGCCGATGTCGTGACTCCAATAACCGAATCCGACATTTGCCGCTGTCGCTGTGAAATATGGCTGGAAGGCCAGTGACTCCCACACGTTGATCACGTCACCCGAGAAACCGATCTGATAGCGGTGATTGCCCAGTCCTCCCCACCGGTGGAATAGAAGCGGCCTGGTTTTGTCCCGCCGTTCCATGTCGGTGAAGAAGACGTAGTTCAGCCACCACGTCGGTGTCACGCCGGGGATCTTCGTGGTGCTCCACTGCTGCCAGTCAAGCCACCAAAAATCGACACCCTGATTTTCGAGCGGTCGGATCATCACATTCAGGTAGTTCGTCGCGAACTCCTTGTCGACGATATCGAACGGAACATACTTCTTGCTTGATGGATCGATCCCCATCGCTCTGGCCATTTCCGGATAGTGTTCCTCGTGTGGTTGCACGCCGGAAGCGGGATGGAGATTGAGAGGCGTTTTCAACCCTCTTTGCTCGCACCACGTCAGGAATCCTTCCGGGTCGGGAAAGTAGTTCTTATCCCATGTGTAGCCGGTCCAGCCGAGTTGCTGACCGGCCTGGTCGAGCTCCCGCTTGCTCCATCGGAGACTGAACGTCTGGTGCCAGTCCATGTCGATCACCAGAACATCGAGCGGAACGTCGTGGATTTCAAACTCGCGCACCAGCTCTTTGAATTCTTGATCCGTATAAGCCCAGTATCGCGACCACCAGAGTCCGAACGCAAAACGGGGAGGCATCGGGATTTTCCCTGCGACACGAGTGAAATCGTACAACGCCTTGCGAAAGTCGCGGCCGTAGCCGAAAAAGTAGAGGTCCTGATGGTCATCCTCAGGCCGCGCAACCACCCATGGCCAATCGCTCGCGTCGAACAGCGGCCGTTGAGAATCATCCACCACAACCCAACCGTCCCGAGAGAGTAACCCGGGCTCAAGCGCCGTAGCTCCCTTAACGCCGTCCAGGGTTCGGATCGTGCCCTTAAGATTTCCCTTGTCCTCCTGACCCGGCTTCCACGTGAGCTTTTTCCCATCCAGATCGAACGAAATCTCTAGGTTCTCCTGGCTGAATTTCCCGCTTCCCTGTCTGTAGCGCAGCGTCAGCTTCTCAGTCTGCACAATCAACCATCCCCCCTCCTCTTTCCTTTGAAAGGCCGGAACGGGCAAACTCCGGTTAACGAAAACGAGCGACGGTCGATCTTCAAACTTCGCCTGCTTCGACCATTCCATCCGGATCAACTGTGGCGTGAGGATGCTGAAGCGGACGTCGCCGGCAACTACGACAGACCTTGGATCAGGCAGCGGATCGTGGGTCTGGCAGACTGACGGCGGCAGCAGAATATCCAGCAGAAAAGCAAACAGGAGTAGCGATCTAAGGATGTGTGGGCGCACGGGGATTGGCCCTCCTACCGATGGTAGAGATACGAAACAGGAATTGGGGGTGTGCAAAACTACTAAGCTGAAGATCGAAAATCAATTGAAGGCTTATTGGAAATTCCCGGCGTACGTCCAGTTCTCCAGCTTCCCGTCGCTGTCGATCAATACCCGGATCATGTTGGCTTGATCTTGTGTGGAAATGGCAAGGATTGTCAGGGAGTTTTGAGAAGCTTGAGTGATAGAGTAAGTGGCACTACCTGTCGTTGCTAGGCTTGAAGGAACGCTGTACGTGGAATAGTCGCCTTGTCCGCCCCCCATGGACCGGAGCCTTCCACGGAACGCGTACGCGTGAGCCGCCAGCTCATT
>VGWB01000318.1 GCA_016873755.1 Ignavibacteria bacterium
AACGTGCCTCCGAAAGGACGGCATTGAGCTTCCCGTTCGGCGCTCTCTGCACATTTTGGACGGTGTGAACCGCGATGTGTACCTTTTCTGGTGAGCAACCCTCTGAGATCGTTCGCTCAATCTCACGCACTGTGGTCTCGCTGAACTCGCGGTTCGGCTTGACGATCACCTCGAAGAGATCCCTTTTCTTTTGGATGATCTGGTATTCTATCATCCCAGGCACGCGTTCCAGGAGATTGACTGCACGGGCGGATATCTTTCTTCCGCTCGGTAGAGTTAAGAAATCGTCACATCGTCCGAACAACTTGCGAATCACGGGAAGACACGACCCACACGGACAGGTGTCGTCAGAAAGTATCGCCCGGTCGCCGATTCTGTAGCGGATCAGCGGTACCCTCCGAAGGTAAAGCGGCGTAATGATGAGATCCGCGGCGCCGTCAGCATCGAGGGTCGTTTCATCTGCTTCGACGACACAGGAATCCGCAATGATGTGGAGCCGCTGATGTTCACACTCGTAGGCGATCCTGAAGGCTTCGGCTGCGCCGTACGAATCGCGTACCGGGCATCCAAAAGCCTGCGCAATGAGTGACCTGGTTTGGTCCGTCAGGAGCTCGCCGTGAGTCACGATCAGCCCGGGTCGGTACGTCGATCCTTCACTTGAAAGGATTTGTCTGGCGAGAAGGGACAGGACACTGGGGTAGCTATAGAGAACTGACGGTTTGGCCAATTTCAATTGTCTGAGTATCTCTTCGACTCCCTCTCGGAGGTCGATATAATGCTGCTTCAGGATCCCCAGGCGTTCGAAGGGAAAGTGGTTACGCTGGTACCCCGGGACAATAATCTGGCCGTAGGAATCGCGCAGGCTGGCTCCCGATTTCAGGAACCCATACACGATAAAAGTGGAGGCGGTGAGGAATTCCCATTCGCTCAGGAAGACGGTCAGGGGCGTACCTGTCGAGCCCGTCGTATGCACAGAGAGCAGGCTCTTCTCGGTGCCCATCGCCCGGTTCCGCAAAAACTCACTGCGAAATAGCTCCCGGGCCTCTTCTTTGGAGAGAATGGGCAGATGCTTCAAAAGGCTGAGGGGATTGTCGTTCTCTGGGCGAAGACTCAAGCTTTGGAAAAGGTTCCCGTAGTAAGGGATCTCGCGCTGAGCGTGCTGAAAAAGGGAGCGGAGTTTCCTTTCCTGGAGGGACTGGAGTTGTGCAAGGGAATACCGTTCGTGCAGCTTCAGGAGGAAAAGTAGGCGGCTGACCGTGAGAAATGCCGGAAACAGGCTGGAATCGTAGATGGTTTTCATACTGGAGCAGCTGGTAGTCGGTCCTCAGGCCTGGACGACCAACGCTTGCGATCTTGCTTCAGGAGACGGACATGCGCCCAAGCGGAAGCCAAAGTAGCTAGCAAAGCCCAGAAAATCAATCGCTTGACATTCGGTGCAAGAATCGGTAACATTACGGCAGATGGCGAGTATTGGGATTCCATTCTCGAGCGCCGTGGCCGGGGGATAACTTACTCCGGCGACACATATGTCATAACCAAGGGGGGCTATGACGTATTGCTACTGACTCCTCTCTCCATTTCCAGAACCATCCAATTCATTAACGAACTGCACCAAAGCGGGGAGCATTGTAGTTGCTTTCCTCTCGGGGGCTGATTCCAATTAGAATGTCCGTTACAGGACGGAGTCGTCGAAAGGATGCAGTGATGCGCTACCGATATCTGATACTCGGCCTCATTTCCGCGCTTCTCTTTTTGAGTCTCGCGCCCAGCCTGAGTGCACAAACCTCATTCTACTCACAAGGCAATCTGGATCCGACTCTGCTTGCGAGCTGGAATTCGATACGAATGGGAGGTGGTTCCTCCCCATCTGATTTCACCTCAGCGAATCAGCTCTTTGTAGTTCAGAACGGACACGCGATGACCGCGTCTTCCTTGTGGGCAGTCTCAGGAACAGGTTCGAAAGTGGTGATCGAAACAGGCGGGAAGATCTTGACTGGCGCTTTTAGCCACTCGATTACACTCGATATGGAAAGCGGTGCTGAGTATGCTATTGACCACACTGGTTACGGAGGTGTCACAGTAGGCTTGTGGGACAATAACAGCACGCTCCGGTTCACGAACAACGGCGTGAACTTTCGAGCAATCAACCATCCGAATGTGATCATAGATTTCACCGGCACGAAAAGCCTATCTGCAACTCTCACCGTTTTAGGAGACTTCACGAAGCAGAATACCGGCACATTCAATATCGCGGGGGACAGCAATCCGGGTACGGTGAACCTCGGAGGCGCTCTGATTTTGAATGGGGGCGTCTTTTCGACGGGCAACGCGGCCGGGACATTGAATTTTACTACATCAGGGAAGGGCTCAGGGGATATTATTGTCACGTCTGGTACGCTGACTCTGGGAACGGGGACTACAGACCAGATAGTGATCGCGTCCGGAAGAACGGTCGGAATCCAGAGCGATATTACGATGTCTTCAACAGCTACTTTGTCTGTTGACGGCCAAATTACCGTGAATTCGGGAAAGAAACTGACAGTCAATGGTCCTCTGGGGAACGCCGGGACGATCACGGGTCCGGGCACGTTGCAGGTCGAGGGTGATGCTGGCGGTTCAGGTGAATTCACGCTTCCAGTCGTTTTCGCCGCGAGTGGTACGCAGCGATTGTCGTTCAACATGAACGTAACCGGCAACGTCACAGTCAACAGCGGAGCGACGGTCGTGAATTGGGATGGGTATGACTACATTCTGGCGGTTACCGGGACGCTGACCAACAATGGAACGCTGCAAGATAATACTAGCGGTTCTTTGACGGTCACCGTCGATGGAAGCGTCGTGAACAATGGAACGTGGCAAAACAGCACAACAAACCTGACCGGAACTGGAAACATGTCGGGAACGACATCGTACGGAACCAACCTCGTGATTGGTGGGAATCGCACAGTGTCGAGTGACGTAACTAGCCATGGGGATCTCACCGTCGACGGTGTCTTGCACGTGTCTGGATCGAAAATGCTCGAGGCCATGTCGA
>VGWB01000319.1 GCA_016873755.1 Ignavibacteria bacterium
ATATTGCGAAAAGATGATGAATTTCTGCGAGTCTGTCAAGGCAAAACTACTCTTTTCTTGAATGATCATCTTAGTCCTCAGGTTAAGTTAGGCTGGCCTTTAGATCAGGCTCTCTTCGATCACCAGGGCCCTCGCATCACCGGAAGAAGGGTCGGTAGAAATTTCGGCTGCGGGCACTTGGCGGCTGCATGCTCTTGCTCCGCCCCAGGTCCTCGAATGTATGAGCCCCTCGCTCTCAGCTCCTGAGTCACTGCGAGAAGCCAAGAGAGTCAAGACACACTCACATCCCCCCTCTAGTACTAGAAACGAAATCAGGTAACACCCCTGCCCCCCCGCGATGCTCTGCCTCTTCGCGGTTCGATTCTCAAGCCGAAACGGGCTGAAAACGCCGTTCGCATGGTGCAACGGAGCCCGAAAGACCCTGAATTCGGTGGTCTCTCGGACAGCTTTGGTGAGTTCTTGCGGATCAGTCCTCTCACGATCGCGCCCACCGTTTTCGACGAAGATCGAAATGCTGTTCGACAGAGTTGCGCCGACCTCAATCCACACGGAAGGCGACCGGTGCACGAGGGAAGTCGAAGGACGAGAGGTGCACCAAGTTACGTACGGTCCTTCCCGACGGCAGGTCGAGAAGAAAACATCGCGAAATCGGAACGCACTGAATAGCAGCCCACCCGCTTGCCGAAAATCTCGGACAAGCCCACAGAAAACGGCTGTAGAAACGTCCGAAATTCAAACCCGCAGGATGAAGCTGCTCACGCACACCGCCACCGATTTCGCAGGCAATGTATATCCTCGTAAACCGACTCGTTCACCATCAAATTCGTCCCGGGCGTCACGGTCCATACCGTGACGCCGATACCGACCCGTTCTCTCCACTATTTCCGTCACGGATTGGTCTGTGACGGCCAAGTTCTCTTTGCACAGCCACACCGTTCAAGCAGGATTTGGAGTTCAGCGGACGAGAAGCGCCGGAGTACAACTCAGGCGAGGCCTTACTTCGACAGTGCAACTGTCGAAGAACGCGTGGGAAGGTAGAGCCAGGCTCTGGACTCCCGCTTTCGCGGGAGTGACGCCGGGGCATTAGAAAAGGTGCCTCGGTGATGTCATTCCTGCGGAAGCAGGAACCCAGATCAAGCGTTTATGCTGGCCAGCCGTGCTCGCGCTGCTCACATCCCGTCTCATCGGCTCGCGAGCGAGAAGTGCATTTGCACGATCAGCCATCGCCCTCCCCTCTTCTCCAGCACCCCTGTCCATCGCGCATTGTCCCATCCGATCTTCTTGCCATCCCAGAGCGCGTGATCGTCAAGATAGCAGGAGTACCACGCCACGTCACCGGAGCGGGAGAAATTGACACGGAGATCGCGGACTGCGAAATCCGTCGCTTTGAATTTCGGGTTCATCCAGAAGCTTGAGAGCTTCTTGAAGTTCTCGAATCCTGTGATTGTTGTAGCAGAATCCGGATGGAATATGAAGAAGGATGAATCCTGAGCGAAACAGCCGTAAAGAAGGTCGAGATCCTTGTTCAACGCCCATCCGATTGAAGCACTGATGACTTTTTCGATCTCTTTTCTCTCCAACTGCCGGTCCTGAGAATGGGCGAGGCCGGACGAGAAAAATGGGAGAGTTACAAAAAGAACAACGTGCGAAATGTATCGAGCCGACGGCATGACCTAGAATTGCTCCTCAATTGATTTGGTGATTTTCGATTGAACGTCGCCTGTGTGTTTGGTGGTCTTGTTTTCTATGAGCATGAGCCAGCACTCTTCCTCTGAGAATACCCTGTGCCGCACCCCCTTTTTCACAATAAAGAACTCGCCCGCATTGAGTGAAAAGCTCTTTTCATTTTCGATTTCCATCATTAGCGAGCCCTTCAGTATGTGGAACATCTCATCCTCGCCATCGTGAGTGTGCCACGGGACGTCGTGACCTTTTACCTTTACGATCTTGACGTAAACATCGTTCACCTCTCCAATGATCTTGGGAGAGAAATAGTTGTGAATTTGCGAGAACAGCTTATCGAGATTTCGTTCTGTGCTCTGCATGCTCGTCTCCTCTCGTGGACAGGATATTAACCGCCCTCTTCAGGCCCGAGATCTTGACTCAACCATTTCATCGAGATAAGATACGACAAGAACTGATCGTAGCACGGCGCTCCTTTGCCTGCCGTCACCGTTTTTCATCCGGGCGGAAGATATATAAATAGAGATTATTCGCCTCCAGAAAAGTCTCGATACGATCAAGCTTGTATCCGGCCTCCTTCATTTGCCTAGTCAGCACCTCAGGTTTTGTGCCGGTGCTGCTCCCCTCTTCCCGCCGAATCCATTCGCCGATCGCCAGCACGCCATCCGGCTTGAGGGCAGATCGTGCCCGACGCATCAAGGCCACCGGATCATCAAAGTGATGGTAGGAAGAGATCACAAAAATCAGGTCAAGCTCACCCGCGGGTAGTCTGGCATCCGCGACATCGCCGAGGATGGTCTGGACATGTTCGATTCCCCAACGATTGCACCGTCGCTCCAGGTATCGAAGGGCCTCGGCATCGATGTCCTCGGCATAGACTTTCCCGTTCTTTCCCACGCGAACCGCCAGCTGCACCACATAGCGACCCCGTCCTGCGCCGATCTCAGCCACGGTCATTCCCGGCTTCACGCCTATTGCGTCCATTACCCGGTCGGGCGGTTGCAGGCGGTTGAGTCTGGCCTCATTGGCATTCTCGGGCTCCAGGGCTCCGTGGGTCTCCTGACCGACGCACGGAGTGAGAGTGAGAGCGAGAAGGACGAGAGCAAGCGCGGTAATCCGAGTTTCCATATCGGTATCTCCTGTTCCTCATACCGGGTCTCAGCTCGCGGATGATGCTGGCGTCGATCCAAGAACCGTCCTGATTCGGTTGAAAAAACAAGGGGAAAACAGACAGGATGAATGCTGAGTGGATAGCATACTGCCTCTGGAAATGTCCTACGGCGCCGATGCGTGGA
>VGWB01000320.1 GCA_016873755.1 Ignavibacteria bacterium
GTCCTTACCGGCGTGTCCCCAGCCTGCGGTCAGAGCAAGGTCTTCACTTCTTTCTCGGAGCTGCTTTCGTTCGACACTTTCGATGACAGCAATGTGCTTCATCTCCGGCGTGATGGTACCGGAGGTCACACCACGAACATCGTTCTCAGTGTCCAGTAGCGAAGCTATCTTTCGACCAAGTGCAGCCGACCGCTCCAGCATTTCCGCAGACTTTGGCAGCGGGATGCGAGGCCAATCCTGGCGCATGCCGTCTGCATTCTCTTTGAGATAGGCGGGCGAGTAACCGATGGCTAATGCGTGCATCCAAATGAGGGAGGCGTTTTCGATGTTCGTATCAGGGTTTCTTATGCTGAGCTTCGTGAGATAGCCACGCGCAGCGGCGGAAAGATTGGCCATAGGCTTTGCTTCTACTGAGGTCGCTTCAAACTGCAACTGATGTTCCTGGCCCTTCTTCACCTTCATGTGTTCCGGCACAAGAAGAACGGGGAAGTAATACGCATGTCCTCGCAAGTAGTCGTTGTCGCCAAGAAGTCGTGTGAAGGACAAGGGCACACCTTCAGGGCTAGCTACACCGGCAGGGCGGCACATCAGAAAAGAGTTACCTCTCAAGGATTGTTGCCACAGAATGGGCCGAGGTTCGTTCCAGAGCGGACGAACAGGGCTGTAGTAGCACCACCGAGCCTCAAAGGGTCTTAAAGCATATCGCCTGATCCGATCCTTGTTGAAGGATTCTTGCCTTAGGATTTTGTCTCGCGTTTTCCGCGCGTCAAACCTCGCGGCATCCTCCGTCAGTCCGGTCTTCAACGCCACGAGTTCTTCCCAGCTTACCTTCGCACTGAAGTACAGCCGCATTCTTTCTTCAAGCGCACGTCTGTCCATCTCAATCAGGGCGCCTCCCCTTTTTTCCATGAGGCCGTTCATGGGAGCAATCGAGCATAACTCCGTAAGTTTGGGCCAAGCCCCGTATGCATGTGTGGTTACCGACGGCCTAAACGAGAAGCGATTCGAATCTGAAGCATGAGAAATCCTATATAAGTTGTCAAACCCCCTTTTCCTTAAGCCGTCCAGCAGTTCGAGCTTCTTGTTGACCCCCCAGAAGTGCCTGAAACGCACAACCGGCTCTTTAGCACGTTCCTCCGTTCGAACGATAAGTCCAATGGTCGTCCCTACTCTTATCCCTTCCCTGTTGTATTCTGTAGAGAAGACGCTCGGATCCGGCTTGCCGTCAGGCGTCAGCTTTCCGGTCTCACGGCTATCTCCGTTCATGCAATCGAACCACAGCTTGTCAAACTCTTGCAAGAACCGTTTTCGCATGACCACGAACGAAGGGTCACCAAGATAGGAGAAATTAGAGATGAAACAGATCACTCCTTTTCCCGTCTTCTCTGCGATTCGCCTCTCCGCTAGCCGGAAGAATCGAACGTAAAGATCGTCCAGATTGAATTTCTTGATCCCCCACTGTTTGATCAACCCTTCCTTGTATGGCTCGACAAGTCCTTGTTCCTCTGCCGGGCTTACTCCAGCGAAGGCGTTATACGGTGGGTTGCCCAGAATCACAAGGATCGGTGTGTCGCGCTTAACGTGCTCGGCAGCATCTCGCTCTTCCTCCAACTCGGGAAAACCGAGATGCTCCTTTGGTCCTTTGGGCGGTTCCCATCCGGTGAGCGCGTTTGTCAGGTACACTCCAATGCGTTCGTGTCCCTCGTCAGCGAGGGGCGCGCCAAGGTTCTGTAGCAACAGCCCAAGCTGCAGATGAGATACTACAAACGGCGCCGGGAGAATCTCGAAGCCGAAGACACGCTTCATTGCTGCCTCTTTCACGTCGCTCGCCACGAGGGCATCTCCGCCTTTTGCCTTCAGCGTTTCGGCTATGCGCTTGAGCACTTCCACCAAATAGGCGCCCGTGCCGCAGCACGGGTCAAGCACGTACACACGCTTGTCCGCCAGGCCATCCTTCAGCCCCAGCTCTGTCCTGAGCACCGTGTCCACCCGTGCCACCATATACTGGACAATCTCCCGCGGTGTGTACCAAACGCCGAGTTCTTTCCGCAACTCAGGGTCAAACGCCTCGAGAAACGGTTCGTAGAAATATTGCACCGCGTGTTCTTCCTCAAACCTCGAGAAGAATTCACTCGGAACGACACGGTTGAGGGTGGATGCAGTCCAGTCCAATACTTCAGAGAGCCTCAGTTGATCAAGCTGTCCCGGCTCGGCCAGCTCGTGAAACAATTTTCGCAGCACCGGAACGCGCAGATGATGGGCGGTTGTGCGCCAGTCAAAGATCGCTCGTCCCTTCGTGTTTCTATGTTGTTTACTGCAGAGCACCCACGCTGAGAAGATTCCATAGAAGAGGGTCTGCACAAGGGACGACCTGAAAAAATGCTCGCCTTTTGGACCCTGGAATTTCAAGCCAAGCGCGTCCTCCAGTGCGGAGCGAACGTTTGCAACTGCCGGCATCTCCCCTTTCTCGGTCCTAACCTTCGCGTCACGAGCGTATGAGGCAAGAAACCAGGCAACATCCTTCGGGTCACCAAGGGGCGCTGCATGGAGCATGACCCGCTTGATGTAGTCGACGAATCTCGGTCCCAGGTCGTCAGCGGTCCTCCGCGGGTGCGACGCGGCAAGCCAGAACTGCTCCTCGTCTCCGGCAAAGTGGAAAGCTTCGAGCATCGTGGGCTTGCCCGCAGCATCCATTCCTATCAGCAGAAAGTCTCTATAGTTCGTTACCAGCACCAACCTATATCGCCTGGCATACCTCTCCGCCTGATCACTTCGCGCCGTCTTCGAGACATCTTCCTGTGGAGATTTCACTTCTATCACTCCACGCGCAGGAACCTGCCCTCGCAACGGCTCCAGATCGGACACCTTCTCAAATTGCTCAGCTGTGAACAACCCGCCGTCAGGCATTCCAGCCCCGCGATTCTTCAGGCCCAGGAAGCATCTCACCTTCGGTTTG
>VGWB01000321.1 GCA_016873755.1 Ignavibacteria bacterium
CCTTCCCTTCTTTCCGCCCAAGTCATTATCCGCGAGAGGGTCGAGATATCGCCAGAGAATAAACCCTCGTTGAGCACTCAAGGGGGTGGAGGAGTCTTCAAGGTAGAATGCTCGTATACCGGAGCCATTGACCCGGATCGTCCGAATCTCTTCTATTCAAAGAACCTGCCCTGCGGGGTTAATCTCGGCGCGCGGGTTAGTGGGACGTTGTCGGCCACGGCCTACACGGGTGTTTATACTGTGGGATACAGGCTTTCCGTTCCTCGAACAGGTGGAGGCGGTCAATTCCGCTTTGCAATCTATCTCGACAGCGATCTTCTGAAAGAAACGAAGTTTCCAGTGAGTTGCCCGAGCGGTTGCACTTTGTTCACCGAAGAATATATTCCACTCTATGCAAGCTTTGCGATCACTCCATCCCCAGAAGAGATCTCCCACAGCGAATTTACCACGCTCACCGCAAGTCCGGTCTGGTCGCCAACGCCCTGTGCAACGACAGTGTGGCATCCTGAGGTCCCTGTCACGCTGACGATCACAGGGGGTAACGAACTGGGTGAATTCGTTGAACAGGACGGTACTTCGCTCGGTCAGAGTGTAACGAGGAAGGGCTCTCAGATCGAGACGATCGGGTTCGCAGCCAATGGTGAGCAGCCGCGCGGGAATCAAGGCACGGTAACGATTGAAGCATCGAGCCGCGACATCACCAAGACTCTCACAATCACGGTTGTCAGGACAGCGCCGCTTGTTGACCATTTTGAGGTGAGGTTGGAGCCGGAAGAGATCGCATTTACTGAGACCTCCAGGATCTTCGTGCAAGCCAAAGATGCCAACGATCAGGATATCGAGTTTGATGAGAATGAGCAGTTGTTGTTGTATCTTATGACCAATCCCGAGTACGGGACGTTCATCGATGTCAACGGAGATACCGTGAAGACATCTCCACCTTCCCTGCCGAATGTGCGCTACGGAGACGCTCGGGAAGGGAGGATCCGCTTTGCTGCCGTCAAGACAAATCCCAAGACCCAAGCCACCTCCGTGATTCGTGTTGAGTGGCAGCAGGATGCAACGAAGACGGGGGAGAAAGAGATCACGATTCTTGAGAAGACACTCAAGATTCTGATGCAGGGACCGAAAGAAGTATGGCCGCTTTTGCCTCCGGCGACTCCGACGAATCCCCATCCAGACAATACAACCCTTCTAGAGATCCGCTTGACTCGCGGTGGTCTCCCTGTTTCGGGGCACGGGTTCCGCCTGTCGACAGATTATGTTGATCGATCAGGAGGACACGATCATGACGATCAGCCAAACAGAAGGCCCAGAGGAGATTTTGAGAACTACGGGCACTTTGTGTCAGCCCAGACAACCCCAAATAAGCGAGCCAACCCAATGGAAGAAAAGACACAGTCAAATGGGAAGGCTTCCTACACCTATGTTGCTTCGAGGTTTGGTGACAGGATGAAGTTGCGAGTCGAATCCCTCGAGAACAAGCTGCTCTGGGACACCCTCTCCGTCGTTGAGCGGGTCCCCGACCTTGAGCTTCTTCCCGACAGCCCGAACTATGTCAAGATCGGCGGGACGTGCAATCACCACGGCCCTCGAGATGACAGCGAATATGCAAATTGTCGAACACCGGACAACAATCACTGGGGTGCGCTGCTTACGTTGCAGGCGATAGATTCAATCGCAGCAAACTACCACCGAGAATTCCCGAATGATCCCCGCCTCCGTGTAAATGATATCAGCTTGCAGCTAGGGGGGAGATTCGACATCAATGGGGGGTGGGTTGGGAACGGTTACCATGAGTTTCATCGATTTGGCAGGGATGTTGACATCCGAAGTTCCACAATCGCCTTGGATGACATATTTGATCCCGCAGATGATCTCAACGAAAATGGCCAACACGATCCAGGGGAACCATTGAAGTTCGATGCGAACGACAACGGACAATACGATGCCAATAGAACTGAATTCGTCAACATAGCCCTACGGAAGGGCAGGGCCCGTGACGTGCGCCTTGAATATGAAGGAGTGGCGAACAAAGAGCACTATCATCTCTACTTCTGGCATTGGCAATCGGCACGAAGCTCGGAATAAATCGATACGGAGGACAAAGAATGAGGTCTTTCAGGATACTGATATTGTCTTTGCTCATACCGTTGTCCATTTGCTACACACAGCAGGACACGATCACATATGATGCAGCGAGTGGAGACTACATAATCAAGTACTACCCGGAGGACGAATACGGGAACAGAAAAGATTCAGCCGTGACCGTGATTTTCGAACCAGCGACAAAAATAGAGGCAAAGGTATCTTGCGCTGTCGATTTCAATGCTGCATCAAAGCGGTTTACCTACAAGTACACACTGACGAATGGACTTGGCAGCCGCCAGAGGCTCATTGATTTTGCAGTCGAATTTGGCAGAAACATCGAAGTGGCCGGCAAAACACTCCCTGGCGGCTGGCACAGTATGAGAGAGAATGAAATCGAAGAGACCAAACTGACACTGGGAAGCATGTGGAGTTGGCATGCAGATATAGGCCTAAAGCCTGGGAGGTCGTGGCAGGTAGGTGCACTTGAGAGTGATGGCCTACCCGGAATAACGATCTGTTATTTTCAAGGTAAGACAGGAAGTAGCGTTCTCGCGTTTCCCGATGAGGGTCCCGGGTATAACCTGACAGTGAAGCTCATGCAATTGCGGACCTTTCCATCTAACAGAGTCATGCTGACAACCGTCTCGCCAGTATCTCCGCCCACCGCGTTTCTTGCTTCGGCTTTTGTCGATAGCCTTATCTCCTACAAACATCAATCCTATAGTCTTGGCTGGATCACCAACAAGGGCATCCTCAACAGTCTTGATCAGAAGCTCGACAATGCCCGCAAACAGCTCGAACGGGGCAACACCAAGGCAGCCAAAAACATCCTCGGGGCGTTCATCAACGAAGTT
>VGWB01000322.1 GCA_016873755.1 Ignavibacteria bacterium
GGATTCCAATCTTCGCGGCTGCCGTGCGTGCGTCGTTCATCGCCCCCAGACCGCAGCAGCTCGTCTCGTTCGTTACATTCCCCCCCACTTCGTCAAAATCGTACGTCTTCATCGTTATACCGACAACGCGGTATCCCTGCTCTGCTAACAGAGCCGCGGTGACGGACGAATCCACACCCCCGCTCATCGCAACAACAACCGTTGTGTCGCTCACGCTCTTCATTTCAGCTCAAAGTACTGAAAAATCGCCGCAGAACCAATCAGATCTCTGTACAACGCTGAGCCCCGTGCCGTCGATTCCGGGTAACTCAGCACACGGGGCTCAAAATGTACAGGAGAGGGATGCTACTTGGGGATCCTCCGGCCGTACTGGTTGGAATTTGCCTTCCGCTCGAAGTACTGATAGGCGGTCCGGGAGACCTCGGTGATGATCTTCGGACCGTCTGCATCGTTAAGCAGAAGCTTCGTCATCACGCAGATGATGTACGGCGAATCCGGGAGATAGACGATACCGACATCGCATCGGGTTCCTTCGACTTCCCCCTCCTTGTTGGCAACCCCCACGGCGCCGGGGACGCCTGCCCGGAGCGCTCCTTCCTTCGGTTTCCGGAGAATCGAAAGCATGTCGTCGCATGCTTTCTTGTTCACAATCTCGCCCCGGTAGAGCTTCTCGAGAACCGTCATCACTTCACGCGGCGTGCCGATGTTTTCCCGCCCTGCTGCTGCCGCCTTCACATCCATCATGACGCGCTGCAGCTTCGTTTTCGTGGCACCGAGCACCTGAAGATGCTTGTTGACATTTTCCATACCGACCAGATCAATCAGGAGGTTTGTGGCGGTATTGTCACTCAGGACAATCATCAGCACGGCGTAGTCGCGAATGCTCATCGACACGCTGTTCTCGCCCAGCTCAGCCAACACTCCACTCCCCCCTACCTTCGCGGATCGCGGGAGCGAGCGAATGTCGCTGAGCCGGAACTTGCCGGCCTCCGCCTGGCGATAGAGCTCCGAGAGAATGTGGATCTTGATCGAGCTTGCCTGGGGGAAGATCTCATCACCGTTGAGCACGAACTCGTCGCCGCTGTTGAGGTCTTTGATCGCAATACCGACGATCGCATCGCTCGCTTCGACGACGGATTTCAGCTTGCCCCCGAACTTCGACTTCAGCGGATCTTGAGAAGCCGAAAGTGACGTGGCAATGAGGTTCAGCAAGACGACGGAGCACACGACGTGCACCATCGTGAACCGGATGCTCCGTGTTGCACGAAACGCAGGATAGGGAGTCGTTGAGTTCATTTCGGACCCCTCAGTTTGTCGATTTCCTTTTTGAACTGTTCGAAGGTACCCTTGCCGACGAGTGCGAACCGCTCCTCCCCTGCCGTATCGTAGATGAATGTTGCGGGAAGAGCTCCACTCCATGAGCGTTTCACCGCGTTGATGAAGTCTTGCTGATCCTTGAAATCGGCGACATAGTTCTTGAAGGGGACCTTCTGTTTTTGGAGAAAGGGAACGATTTTCGATTCGACCTCGTCCGGAAAATCAGCACTGATGCCGACCACCTCGACCCTCTTTGCATCATAAGACACCGAGAGCCTGACGAGGTCCGGGAACTCCGCGACACACGGCACGCACCAGGTAGCCCAGATGTTCAAGAACAGGATCTTCCCATTCCTCTCGCGCACCAGCTTCCGGAAACGTGATTCATCGATCGGGTCGACAGGCTGTATGGCGAACTCTTGTGCAGTTGCAGTAGGCTTCCCCCGGTCCGTACGCTGGTCCTGCGGCGGAGAATCCGGCATCAAATTCAGCAGAATCACAATGACAGAGAGCAGGAGTGAGTTCACAATTACTTCACCCGCTTGATGGTGCAGCCGAATGCTTTGGTCTCAGTAACCTCGACGGCCTTTCCGGCGAGAATTGCGTCCAGAGCCTCCCGAAGATCCTTCGAGGTGATCCTGGCTTCCCTCTGCGAGTCGTCGATCCGCCCATGATAGAGAACTTCAAAATTGGAATTCAGCACATAAATCTCCGGTGTGACAGAGGCTTCGAGCTTGTCAGCGATGACGTTTTTCCAGTCCTTGAGAACAGGGAATCCAAAGTTGTTCTCCTTGGAGTGCTTCTTGATTTCCTCTACGCTCTCCTGCTTGTTCGAATTGATGCCGATGAACGCGACACCCTTCGATTTGTAGTCTTCGTACAGCTTCGCCATGCGCTCATTGTACGCGTTTGACACCGGGCACTGGGTCGCGATGAACATAAGAACGATTGCTTTGGAGGACTTGTAGTCCGTCAGGGAATGCCTCGCACCCGTGTAGTCCTCCAGGGTGAAGTTCTCAACCTTGCGCTTCGTGTCATCCGCGAACATTGCGGAGATGAACAGGAGTCCCACGCTCAGAACAGCAACGAATCTTCTCATCATAGGTTCTTCCTTCCAGATAGTGTGGATGCTTTTGACAAGCACGGTGGCGATTGCCATCGTTCTCATGCAAACGGTAATATCCGGCTTGTGGTTCCTGAAGTCCCCGTCTGATGCCTCTCTCCCCGGCCCGCGTTTAGCAGTGTTCTGGATTCCCGCGTACGTGGGAATGACATCCCCTTCGATGTCACCCCTGCGTAAGCAGGGGTCCAGAACCTCGCATTGTCCCAGCACTCGGACAGTGTTGAGCGGTGTTCTGGATTCCCGCTTGCGCGGGAATGACGTCACTCTGTCACTCCTGCGAACGCAGGAGTCCAGAACATAGCGACCTCTCCGCACTTGGCGCTTCCTATGCAGCTATCTGGATTCCCGCGTTGCACGAAGTGATGCCTTCGGCACGTGGGAATGACATCACTGCTCGTGTACTAGCCCTCACTGCTTGTTCTTCACGTACTTGTCGGCCCATTCAAACATCTCTGCCAGGGCGTGGAGGACGGACTCCCG
>VGWB01000323.1 GCA_016873755.1 Ignavibacteria bacterium
GGCTTAAAACATCCGTGGTCAAGCAGTACCTCGATCTCATTCCACTTGACTCTGAAAGCGAGCAGACATAACTTACAACCCCACCCACACCTGGTATCACCTGATACTATCTCAAGAGCAACATTTTCTTCGTTGCCATAAACCCGCCAGCCTGGAGACGATACAAGTATATCCCACTCGGCAATCGCGCTGCATTGCATTCGACCTCATAGAACCCTGGTTGCCTTTCGCCATCAACGAGCAATGCGACGTTTCGGCCGAGAACGTCGAGAATTCGCAGCTCCACCTGACAAGTCTTGGGAATCGAAAAGGCGATTCTCGTAGACGGATTGAACGGGTTAGGGTAGTTTTGGGACAAGGAGAATTTGTCCGGGGCAGCTCTCTCTTTTTCGACTGATACCAGGGTGGAGGAAGATGACGGTAGAACCGATATTGCGTTGCCATTAGGATCATTCGCAACGATATCTCGCGTGCTAAATGTTACAATATTTGTCTGGTTGAGAATCTTGAACCTGACTTTTGCCAGCTGGCCTGAACCAGTCACGCCGCTCTGGCCGGCTTTCCGTGTGATGCCGAAAGCCACGTTGCCGTTGACGTTGTCAACCTGTGGGAAGAAGATGACATCGCTTCCCAGGAGAGTTCCTTGAGTGGTCTCGATCACTTGGATAACGCCCTTCGAACCCGAGAAATCCAGGACGAATGAGATACCGAAAAGACCAATCGCAGGATTGGCGCTGTCACCAACTGAAACGTAAACATCGAAATCGGTCTTGCCGGTGACTGACTGTGGCCCTACGGCGCGCAAAACCGGTGTGCCCAGGGCATCGAATCCGCCTTGCTCGCGGTGGGATCGATAAGACGCGACAAACTTGCCAAGAGTGTGGGTCTTTCCCCAGTTAAGGCCGATCGGCAGAACGTCGGCCTGATTCACCACGCCATCCCCATTTGCATCCGCATAGGTTGCACCTTGAGGTGTCCAAGGAGATGCCAGTTGACCAATCCATTGGATTGAAGCATTCTGGCGTGTGGGACCGACACGCCCCCAATGGAGCCCCAGCGGTAGTATATCCCCTTGATTGACAACACCACTTGTATCCGTGTCTCCCGGCCAGACAGTGACGCCGTGAATAATTGTTGTCACGCTCGAGATAGGTGACAAGGTAATCGGATTACCGTTGGGATCATTTGCGGAAACATTGGAAAAATTGAAAGTTACTGTTCCGTTAATTGGCGCATTAGGCGCTACACGGAATTTGACCCGGGCGAGCGTGCCCCCGCCACTCACTCCACCAGCAGGTGCTTTTCGCGACAGTCCTATGCTCACAACGCCGTTTGCGTCGTTCGGAGTGATAATATGCAGCAGGTCGGTTCCAAGGAATGAACCCGAGGTGTCGGCCGACACGAAGTCAACATAAGCAGTGTTTGTGTATGTCAGATCAAAACTCACTCCAAAAAGATTGTTGACGGTTTGCGGGTCTCCTACCCTGACGTTGATCCAGAATTCGCTGCCGCTGGGTACTCGCGATGGGCTCATAGCGCTTAGAGTGGAGGACACTGGTATCTGTGCCTGAACCGCGTAGCTCACTGCCCCCTCGAAGCCCGTCACATCGACGGCGCTGACTCGATAGAAGTATCTTGTCCCATACATAAGTCCCGAGTTCGTGTATGAAGACGAGGTCGTGGAGTCGATTAGGGCAACACTTGTCGAGTCCAAGCCGCGATATATTTTGTACCGAAGCAAGCCGACCGCACCACCGCCATTTTGCCAGCTAAGACTTATTGTGTTGCCAGCAGCAGTCGCAGCTAGATTGACCGGCGGGAGTTGCAGATTGAACTCATTAGGTGAGCGGACTCTATTCGAAATTCGGACCTCATCGATGAGGCCGTTGAAGAACTGGTTTTGAGGATCGCTCGGATTAAGGTTATGATTTCCCACCTTGAAGGGGTATGAATTGTCTGCATCATACGATAACCCGGAGAAATTCACGGACCCGTCAAGGACACCGTTGATGAATAACCTCATGACCGTTCCGTCATAGCTTGCTGCAACGTGATACCACTTGCCGGCGGCAATGGAAGAACTGCTGAAGAGGTGAGGGGATCCCATTAGAGTGAAGTTCAACTTGTGCGTAGGCTGCAAAGACAAGAAGTATCCTTTGTCGACTCCTGAGTGTAGATTACTTACGATGAAGTTTGCAGGATTGCCAGCGTATGCATCCAAGTAGATCCATGCTTCCGCGGTAAAGGTTGACAGTTTTAGTGAAGAGCGGGTGACATGTATGGCGTCCGCATTTGCAAGAAATCTCCTAGCGTAGCCGAACCTACCGGTTGTGACAGCTGTTCCTATAGCCGTACCTGTGTTGCCGTAGTTACTTGCGTCAACTACCGTTGAGCCAGCCGCTTCGTTCAGATGAAGCAGCAGAACCGTGTTGGCATCAGGTGTATGTTCGCCGAGTAGCACGCTCAGAGCATAGCTCTTTGCCCCCTCAAAACCCGTCGAATCAACCGCGCTTACTCGGTAGAAGTATCGCACTCCGGCCAACAATGGCGCGTTGACATACGATGTTGATGTCGTCGAATCGATCAGCGAAACATTTGTCGAGTCAGTTCCGCGGTAGATTCTATAACGCAACAACCCAATCGATCCCCCGCCATTCTGCCAGTTGAGAATCGCGGATGTTCCTGACACGCTGACACTCAGGGATTTCGGCGGGAGCTGTAGATTGAACTCACTCGGCTACGACCGCAAGACCGTTCGACGCTACACACGCCTGGCAACTTCACTCGGACTCTCACCAGCAAAGCCTCTTCCGCCAAAGGAAGAGGTCCTTCGCCTGTTGCTTGCCGTGGAGCCC
>VGWB01000324.1 GCA_016873755.1 Ignavibacteria bacterium
GGTTTGGCACCTCGATGTCGGTTCATCGCATCCTGGGGCTGGAGAAGGTCCCAAGGGTTTGGCTGTTCGCCAATTAAAGCGGTACGTGAACTGGGTTCAGAACGTCGTGAGACAGTTCGGTCCCTATCCTGTGCGGGCGTAGGAAACTTGAGGGGTGTCGCTCTTAGTACGAGAGGACCAGAGTGAACGGACCGACGGTGTACGAGTTGTCACGCCAGTGGCATTGCTCGGTAGCCATGTCCGGTAGGGATAAGCACTGAAAGCATCTAAGTGCGAAACCCGCCCCAAGATGAGGTTTCCCCCCCGCTTCGGCGGGGCTGAAGACCCCTAGGAGATTACTAGGTTGATAGGCCGCAGATGCAAGCGTAGCAATGCGCGAGTCGAGCGGTACTAATAGGTCGTGCGACTTAACCATTTATTGTTATTGATCACAGATCAAGACATCCGGTGCATCAATAATGTAGTGGAGAGATGCCACCAAGGCGCGAAGTCACAAAGATGTAGCAGAGGGAAGAAACTCTTAGGATCTTCCTTGGTGACTTTGTGGCAGGTTATGTGCTCTTCTCAATTGAGTTTGAATTTCTGGTGTCGATATCGAGGGTGAAACACCTCTTCCCATTCCGAACAGAGCAGTTAAGCCCCTCGGAGCCGATGGTACTGTGCTGGTGACGGCACGGGAGAGTAGGACGATGCCAGGATTATGTTTCCGGCCCCGGGCCATGCAAGTGGCTCGGGGTTTCTTTTTCTGGGAGAGCCCCGACTTGGTCGGGATATCCCCGACAATAACCATCGGGGCGGGGACGACAATGCAAGATTTTTCTTGAGTAAGCCACGGTGCCGCTTGGCAAAATGCGTGAGATCGCGGGGTGCCCTCATCCTCATCCACACATCGCTCGTACATTGACTTCGAAACGCAACTTCCCTATTTTGAAAAAAGTGGAACTGGAATTTTGAGTGCAAGGGCCGTATAGGAGGGGGCTATGATCGGGAAGAATACTCTTTGGTTCCATTATTGCGTCGTTGTTGCTATCGGCTGTTCGAACCCGCCAACTAACCCTCACGATTTCAATCCAGGAGAACCTCCGCCAGCCCCGCGTCAAAAACCTATCATAGACAGCATTGACTGGAAGCCGATTACGACCACATCAGTGGACTTCAGGTTTTGGGGCGCGTCGCCCCGCATTGCATTCGATCCCTCAGGGACGTTGGGATTTGCGCGAGGCTCGAGTCCATCATGGATGCGCACGACAGACGGCGGCAAAACATGGATGGGTCCGGAAGAAGGTGGACTCAACATCAAGGTGCTCAGCAAAGAGGTAACATATCGCTGGTGGCCCCTGGCCAAGTCCACTGATTCTGGAGTCACCTGGAATTGGCTTCAGCTGCCTGACGCCGACGCACAAGTCCTTGTTGTGAGAAGTGGCGACATCGCAGCATGGAAGACAACCGCACCGACAATCTGGCGGACGACGGATGACGGTCTTGGCTGGTTGCGTGTAGATTTGTCGGGTAATGTGCGTTCGGTTGCTAGTTTCGATGGAAGTCGATTCGCTTCAGCGGCAAATGGAAAACTGCATATCTCCATTGACGGTAGATTGACTTGGCAGGAAAGGCCCTTCGTGGATGCCACTACCCCAGAAGCTGAGTGGGCGTTTGATGCCATCTGGTTTTCGGACGCACAGACTCTGGTCAGTACCGCCCAAAGCAAGGATTCCGTTGCAAGGGCGAACGGGTACATTCGCCGCGGTGTGTTTCGATCTCTCGACGGAGGCATATCATGGTCAGAAGTTCATGTGAGAAACATGGGCTGGAGTACATATCAAACACCCTATCCCACAAATACCGTTGGCTATTCGTTCATTGATCCCCGGAGCTGGATCATCCTCATTGTTCATAAAGGATCATCCGGCATGGAGGTCGCGTATGTCTTTATCAGCGATGATGAAGGGAATTCATGTACTGACCTGCCCAACTTGGGGTATCTCAGTGGATTCTTTAACATGTACTACAAGCCGGCCTTTGCTCCCCCGAACTGGAAGGTCGGTCTCGCAGGACGCTACATGACTCGTGATGGCGGCAAAACCTCGTCTGAACAAAAGGAGTGGGCTCCATTCTACACCTCTGCTGCTTACTTCCTCAATCCCTATGAAGTCATTGCACTTTACAACTTCACGATATATAGAGGGACAGCACCGTAAGAGGCCTGCACAGGATTTCAGAAAGAGCATTCAACAAGCCAGGAGGTGGGGGGATTCATCGTGAACACCCAGTGACGAGAGTTGCTTGGGGTTTTCTATTTCCTTAGAGAAGAACGTTGCTGGTGAGGGTTCCACTTCGGCAGGTCTCGATCTCCCATGGGATCCGTTCAGGTGCGCCATCACGGTCTCGTCTTGACATTCCATCCTCGTTTCACTAGTTTTCTCGCCAAGTGTCTGCGCGCCGATTTTGGACATCCTCCGGCTCCATTTCCTCTCCACCCATAACTTATCGAAGGATTCAAGCCATGACTTGCCACGTTCGAGCTCTCCTCTTGCTGATTCTCGCAGCGTTGTTCGGTTCCTGTGCGCCACGCGAGGAGCAGTCTCCTTTACGGGAGTACTTCAAAACCGATGAGGCCGGCGTCCAGGCAGGCGGCGTCAAGATGATCCCCATCGAGACCCCGAAAGGGACGTTCAACGTCTGGACAAAGAAATTCGGAAACAATCCGCGCATCAAGCTTCTCCTGCTCCACGGCGGTCCGGGCGCGACGCACGAGTACTTCGAATGCTTCGAAAGCTTCTTACCGCCGGAAGGGATCGAATTCATCTATTATGACCAGCTCGGCT
>VGWB01000325.1 GCA_016873755.1 Ignavibacteria bacterium
CCGCTCACCGCAAGGTTCAGATTGTCTGCCACCATGTACTTGTAGCTCAGACCGATCTCAACCACGGCCGGTAACTCAAAGGTCGCCGCCTCCAGGCGGTAAAACTGCTGCGGACGATTTCCTCCAGCTGCTAGCGCCATCCGGTAAAGACCAGGACCATCGAACTGCATCTGCGGCCCAACGTTCTTCACCGCAACGCCGAGGCTCATGCCCTTCAATCCCACCAGCCCCTCATACTGCACCCCGAAGTCGAACGCAAAGCCGGATGCAGACACGCGGTCGATCTTCTCAGAGATCAACTTGATGGTTGCACCGACCGTAATCGCATCCGTCAGGGCCCGTGAATAGGTGCCGGTGAGCGTGAAGAAGGATGGCGAGTAAAACCGCTGTGAGACGTTCTCCGGATCGTCTTCCGTCGTTAGCGGAATATCGCCGAAGCCTAGCGCCTTGATGCTGAAGCCGAGATTCCCAAAGCCGCCAAATTGCCCGGCAATAGCTCCATACACAACGTCGATGTCGGCGATCCACGACATCGACGAGAACATCGCCTCCGCTGAACCGGTCATACGGCCTAGTCCCGCAGGATTCCAGTGCAGCGCTTCAATGCCCTGGGAGGTCGCTATCCCCGCTCCCCCCATAGCAAAGTCCCTGCCGCCAACCGGTATCAGGAGCTCAGGTGCTGCCACAGCCCCGATCCGTTGGTGTTGAGCCAGCGCAGGTACCGCTACCAGCATCAGCATTGTGCAGACCAGCAGGGCTCCAAAGATGAGTCTGTTTTTCATAGAACATTCTCCTTGTTCATTAGTCACATGCGTTGTCGAACCGTCATTAGTAGCGATCAAGTATCTCTTGCTCCTGAATGATCGAGAACTTGAGGATCTTCGTTGACCCGATATCCGGCAAGTCCACATACGCTATGTAGATGCCGCTGGCAACCGGGTAGTTCCTCATGTTCATCAGGTCCCAACGCGTGAACTGAGAATTGTCATCCTTATCCAGCACTCTCACCAAGTGCCCTGCGAGGTTGAAGATCCGTATCTTCGCAACCTTCGGCAGGTTATTGAACGTTACGTAGCGGTCGAACCGGCTCTCCTCACCAATGTTCGACGCATAATACGGGTTCGGGAACACACCGACCTTTTCCGCGCTTGCCTTATCCACTTCAAGGCCGGTGGTTGGGACCTTGTCCTGCGTGGCGTACGTGAACGTCACGCCCGGGTTGTTCGGCTTCGTCGTGAGTATCCGGAAGACCGTTCCCGTCGCTGGCATCCGCTGATTCACGTTGGCTGGCCAGTTCGCTGCAGCGACGCTGCCGCCGTTCCAGTTCACCAGTACCAAGCGAGCGAGTACCTCAAGACCAGCCTGTGCATCGGCACCGCCGGAAGCCACCCAAGCATTGTAGCCAGCTTGACCCGGCGTCTTGTCGATTGGTTCACGGAAGTAGATCCAGTCGGTTTCGGGATCGTTGTCACCACCTGAAATCGGATGATCGACTTTGTCAAGATCGAAGATATCGTTGGCGTTTGCGTCGTTGATCCAGGGGATCATCCGGTAGTCGTCCGCCGTACTGGTCGGAGTGCCGGACCCGATGTACCACAGCTCGAACGGGACGTTGACAAATGCCCCGCTTGTGTAAGCCATCTTGGCCTTTCCTCCCGCTGCGGTGAATCGGATCTCGAAATCGTTCGGGATAATGCGCGGCCAGTTTCCGCCATAGCCCGTCGTGCTTCGGGCAACTCGACCTTTGAACATTTCATAATAGAAGTCTGTGCCAATACCGCCGGCACCTGTATGGATACCCCAGAATCCGCCGCCCGGTACGTTCGCAATTTGCGGACGGTCGAAGCCACGGACGTACGGAAAACCGCTTGCGTTGAAGCCGTATGCACCCATATCGGGCTGAGCAAGTGGACCGGTCCCATTGGCAACGCATTGGAACTCCTTGAAGTCATTGGGAGCACCAAAGACCTTCACCATAATCCCGTCGGCAATCGTCGATCCCTCATCACCCGTCTGGTTGGTCTGATTGGCGATAACCGTTCTGTTTTTCGTTTTGTTGTTGACTCTGAAAACATCAAGTCCGCCAACCACCTCGAATTTGACCTCGTAGGTGTCGCCGGTGACGGCAGTTGGGTCGAGGACGATCGGTATAACATTACCGTCGCTCACCCCAGTTTTCGTTACCTTCAGCGTGTCTCCGAACCCGCCAGTCAACACCTTTCCGAATGGTACCTTCGGTCGCACGGTGATGATGTTCGGGCTCGACTCCAGCGCCTCCAGGTAGCCCTCCAACGAAGTATTCGAATACGCTGTCACCGCCAGGTAGTACTCCTGACCGTTATACAGCTTGTTGATGTCCCGGACGTAGTCCTTGTCAAACTTGAAGTAGCGCCTGACAGCGTTGTCACCGCCAAACTGGATCGGAACCTTCAAGAACGCAGCAGCCCTCAGATCGAACTGCTCGCTCAGAACTACCTTCACGCCATTGACCACGTCGTAGGTCGCAAGCCGCACGGCATCCGAAAGCCTGGCACCTGCTGAGGGGAACTGGTACACGTTATAGCCCTCAAAACGGTAGTTCCCCGGCTGCACCACCCTCGTCTCCGTCGCAGCGACTGCAGGACCATTGCTGCCCCACTCCAGGAACACCTCTCCGTCCATCTCAGAGACCTTCACAACAGGACTCGCAGGTGGTTTCGCCACGCGGAACAACAGGTCGAACGTCTCCTGCACGGCTTTGTCGTTCGCCTTCATCACAGCGACGCTCGACAACCGATCGGCACCCATGCCGACCACGAATCCAATGTAGACCTCCTGCGTTTC
>VGWB01000326.1 GCA_016873755.1 Ignavibacteria bacterium
GAGGAGAAAGAGCAAACCGAAGACGATGAGAACGATCTGGATGGCAATCACAATGAGTTCCTATCTGCGCGTGCGACGATCCATGAAATCTCTGAGTCGGTCAGCCACCTTTGGCATACGTACCTCTTGACGCACACGGGGACAAATATACGCGATGAACAGATAGAATGCAGGAAGTTTCTGCCCTCTTGGCAGACGGCTGGCACAGACTCCAGGGCTAGGGGAGAGCGTTCCTGTTCACAAGACCGTCAGATCTCTTGAACCGAGGTAGTCCAGAAGGGGCACCGACTGAGAGGAAAGCAGCAGTTCGGACTACCACTCTACGTCAGACCCGCTAGAAACGTGAAACGTAGTGCTCAAAGACTTTTCGAAAGTGAAAACCGTAAATCGCGAGCGTGATGGCGAGCGGGAAAAGCCTCGGCCGCGTGCACAGCGACCAGAAGAATAACTTCCAGTAATAGACGCGCTCCCTGCCCGCGATGCCCAGAACGAGCGCTGATTTAACAAGCGCCTTGAGATGGTCAATCCGCAGGTGGAAGATCTTGACCTGAGGGGGCTTGTATTCTTTCAGGAATTTTTTTACCCGGGCGTAGTACTGTTTGGGAGAGTATATCTCACTGAGGATTTTACGATAACCGTTGAGAAGTGCCTCGTAACTCATCTTGGGTTGGAAGTTGATCGAGAAATCAGTGTTGTCCCCCGACATCGAGGACAACAGCCTTCCTTCGAGGAAAAGTCTCTGGTAGAGCTTTGTTCCGCGGGGGGCATTGAGGATTCCCACCATCGCTGTCACTATTCCACTCTCCTGTACGAATCGCGCGACCTTCTCGAAGATTGACTCAGGGTCTTTGTCAAATCCGACTATAAATCCTCCCTGAACCTGCAGGCCTGCGCGCTGGATCCGTTTCACGGAAGCGAGAAGATCCCGATTTCTGTTCGGGGCCTTTCTGCACTCGGCGAGACTCTCCTCGTTGGGTGATTCAATACCGACAAAAACCGCGTCGAAGCCTGCCCGAGACATCAGGCGCATCAGTTTGTCGTCGTCTGCCAGATTGATGGAAACTTCCGTGTTGAGGGTAAAGGGGTGCCTCCGTTTCTCCATCCACTTGATGAGCGCCGGAAGCAGGTCGCGCTTCAACTTCCCTCTGTTGCCGATGAAATTATCATCGACAAAAAACACACCACCCCGCCACCCTCGCGCATAAAGCGAATCCATCTCGGCAATCACCTGCTCGCTCGTCTTGGTCCGGGGCACACGCCCGTATAGAACCGTGATGTCGCAGAAGTCGCAATCGTAGGGGCATCCCCGGGAGTACTGAATGTTCATGGAGCCGTACTTCTTGATGTCGATCAGCTCCCAGAGTGGAAGTGGTGTTGTGGTAATATCCGCCCATTCGTTCGTCGTATAGAGATGCTCCGGACTTCCATGTTCCAGGTCGCGGAGGAACCGCGGCAGCGTCACTTCAGCTTCGTTGAGGATGAGATGGTCGACATTGTCGAATTCGTCAGAATGCGAGGTGAAAAGCGGCCCACCCGCGACCACAGGTTTTCCCAGCGCCTTGCAGCGCTCGATGATCGCTTTGGCTGACTGGCTCTGAACAGACATGGCACTGAGAAAGACCATATCTGCCGAACGTACATCGTCATCCTGAAGCGACCGCACATTACAGTCAACCAGTTTCTTCGTCCATCCTTGGGGGAACATCGCCGCGACCGTGAGCAAACCCAGAGGCGGAAAGCCGGCCTTGCGAGAGACGAACTTCAGAGCATAGTGATAGCTCCAGAAAGTCTCCGGGTATTTTGGATACACGAGAAGAGCCTTCACCACGAATCCTTTCTTCGACAATCGTGTCGAAAGACGATGAAACAGTTAAGCCAATTCCGGCTTCACATGAACCATTTGCGCTGCATATAGACCGTGTCGCCAAACCTCCTCATGTACTGCATCTCCTCCTCCCCCAGCGGTCCTTGGCGGAGTGCAGCGATGTTTTCCTCGAGCTGCTTCAGATTGGTGGGAGCCGTCAGGCACACATGCACGTTCGGGTGTGTGAGAACGAACCGATACGCCATGCCGGCAGCGGGAACACGCTCGCCGCGGGGCCAATCCTTGTGCCTCCTCATCAAAGCTGTCCATCGGGTCGCCGTGTAGGCCACAACGCCGGGATTGTGTCGGTCAAGGTAAGGGAAAATGTCCTTCTCTGCGCCACGATGTGCTGCATTATACCGCAGCATGAAGACGTCCAGTTCGTCGCCAGCTGCCAACGTGCCGATGAACTTCCGGTCATGAGCAGATATCCCAACAAACCGTACCTTGCCTTCTTGCCGGAAGCGGTAGAGCTCCTCCCTTGCCTCCTCGGGAAAATGCTTAGGTTTGGTGACACCAAGGAACAAGAACACATCGATACAGTCTGTCCCGAATTGGCGCAGACGCTTTTCGAGAGTACGACGCAAATTCGGGTAGCCGATAAGAAGATTGTATGCTCCGGTCGCCAGAACAAGTCCTTGTCGCTTCGACTTGAAGACGTCACGCAGCACGCTCCTCATTTGGGTGTCGACGCCAAACGCGAAGAAGAAATTGGCCCCTTCATCTATCGCCCGGTAGATCGCACGCTTGCCAGGCCGGTAGGTGGCGGAGAGCCCCAGCCGATGCACGCAGATGCCGGTCCTCCCCAAAACGGTGTGAGTGAAATTGCTGCTCATAGACGTCTTCGAGGCTGGAAGGTATACGCCAATGGTACAAAAATGATAACTGCGCCGCAATCCCTATTCTCGGATTCGGCATCTCGCGGCCATCAG
>VGWB01000327.1 GCA_016873755.1 Ignavibacteria bacterium
AGGAATGGTGGATGGGAAGGAGTGTGCCATACGAAGCGCTCGCGTACACACGCGGAAAGACGGTCCCCTGGATGAAATTTGTCGGCCAGCCGAAATGTGCTTCGAGACCCTTTTCATCCTCGACCGCTCCCAGTGACTTGACAAGGTTGCGGTACTCCAGCGCGAAGTTTGTCGAGTAGAACTTGTCATACCTCACGCCGATGTTTTGGTACTCGGGGAGCCGCTTGAGGTTCCAGTAGCCGCTCGCCCGCGCCTCCCAGGACATCGTCTCCGGCTCGTCAAAGACGAGGTAGTCACGGTAACCAAGCGTGAGAGCGTACCCAGCGCGACTCAGCTTTGTGGGACCGAAGAGATCGTAGAAATCTGCAGCGTTGTACTTTCCGCTGAGTGTCCACTTCCACGACTTGAAGTTCACGCTGGCATGGAATCGCTCCGACGCCGGTATCAAGGTGTTCGGGGAATACGACGCCGCGAAATCGAGCCGGTTCAGCATCAGCGGGTCGGAGAAATTGAGCCTGACGCCGTACGACGGGAATTCCTTGTATCCCTCGACGATCGGGTACAGCGAGGCAAGGCGAAAGCCGGAGATCGGCCGGTATGTCCCCGCGTAGAGAGTGAGCGAGTCGAGCTTGATCCGCGACGGAGGTGGGGTTTGCCACCTCTCCAGCTCAGGATACTTTTGTACGACATCGTTACCGAGGTAACGGATAGCTTTGACGTCATACACCGGCTTGTTCTCGATCATGACAGGCACGAAACCCTTGCCCGTGTAGTGAAAGGCGATGAGCGAGTCATCGGAGATGGGAACCGGCCTGAACAGTCCCGACTCGGCGTTCGTCAGCCAGTTCATTTCATTCTTCTGGAAATCGTACCGGACGATGTTGGAAACCCCGGTGTAATAGGACGAACCGTACAGGTACCGGCCATCCGGCGAGAAGATGAAATTTGCCGGCGTGCTTGGATCGAAGTCGAAGTCGGATAGCACCCAATACGAGAACTTCTTCTCCATCAGGCTATCGATATTCATTGCGATAAGCAGCTGGCGGCCGGAGAGCTCGGCGAGCGCGGCGGTTAGCAGCCGACCATCGGGCGAGACATCAAGATCGAAGACATCTTTGCCATAGTCCCACGAATAGATCCGGTACCATTCACGGTATGGGTGCGGGATGCGGACGATCGTGGAAATTCCGGCAAAATGACGGACTCCCCAAAGCGAACGGTCTGCACGGTTGAACGCTAGATCACCGGTCCGAAAATTCTTCATCAGCATCTGAGATGCTCCACTCCTTAGATCCAGCGCGTAGAGGTCCCGTTCCCGATTGTTGTCCGTCGTGTAGAAGAGCGTCTGATTTGCCTGGTCGTACGCCAGCGAAGTCACATAGAACAACGCCGCGCCCCGCACGTCCTGGAGTTTTTCAATCTTTCCGTTCTGAATGTCGATAGCAGCGATATGGGCCGTTTGGCCGGGATAATTGATTGCAGTGTACAGCCGGCCCGCGGTGGAGTCGTAATACCCTCTCGAGACGGAGCCGAGGCCCTCGCTCCCGATTACGCGAAATGTGGTCACAGGATTGGTCCGCACGGAATCAAGATTCGCCTTCTGCCATCTCTTTTCCCAATCGATCCAGCGCGACCATTCTTCATCGAGAGGGGTGCCGTACACCCTCTCGAATTGTCTGGAAAACGAATTGGCGCTCGAATCGTTCTGCGCGAACCAGTTCAGTAATTTCTGCGGGCCGTACTGCAGGCCGAGATAGCTGACGAAGCGGGTTCCGTACAGGTATGAATTGGCCCCAACCTGAAAATCTTCCTTCGTCCCTTCCGCCTCCAGCCCGATCACATCGTAGAAGTAGCTCCCGTCCCTCTCTTTGGTTCTAAACACCATCTCGTCGTACGCACCGAGGGCCCGGCCGAGCCCGCCGTTCATCCAGGTCTCCATGAACACCGCACTTCCCTCGATGTACCAGCGGGGAGAATTCCACCGCGGACTCGTGAGATAGGCATAGAGCATTGAGAGCGGCGCCTCATTGATCGGCGCCACTTTTCCGAAAAAGAGCGAGCGAAAGAACCTGTTGCTGGGCGAGGACTTGTCCATCATCGCGATGTGGGCAAACTCGTGGTTCGCCATCATCGTCATCCGCTCGACCGGCGGCATCGTCTCGTAGACATAGCTGAACGGCGCGATGCCGATGCTCGCCAGATTGAACGGGACAGTGTTCGCTCCACCCGAAGCGAAATCCCCGAAGTCCTGCAGGAGCAGCGTCACCTTTTCGGAGGGGGTGTAGTTGAAGATGGAGCGGTGAAACTGCATGCCGTTCTCAAAACACCGGGCGGCGTGCTCCACGAGGTACTCATGTTCCTTCGTGTAGTACAGCAACCTCACGTTTTCCGTTTCACGCACCCACAACTGCGCCCGTGCCGAGTGGCAGGCGGCGAGGATGAGGACAAGGAGAAGAGAAGCAGGTCGAGCATTCATGCTGGGAATGGAAGGGTTCTGCGCGTCGGGCTGAGAAGAGAAGAAGCGCGCGGGATTTTCCTACAAGGGTAAGGATTTTTTTGAGTCAAACGCAAGTCCCCTGAAGCCGTCGGGAGCCGGAAAAAGAAAAAGGAGATGCTGAGTCTTCGCCTCAGCATCTCCTTCGCGGGACACTCTGGTGATTACTCCGCATGAAGCTCGGCGTTGGCGAGCATCGCCCGCAGTTCCGAGTTCATCAACAATGCCTGGAGGTCGGCGTTAGACAACATAGCCCGCAAATCAGCGTTTGAGAGCATCGCCCGCAGTTCTGCATTCTGCA
>VGWB01000328.1 GCA_016873755.1 Ignavibacteria bacterium
TGCATCGACCAACGATGCCCATTTCCCCTTTGTGTTTCTACCCCAGAAACCTTCCGAAGGGTCCCCACGCTTTGCCTCTTGACCTTCGGAAGGTTCCACTGCAACGCGCGACTTTTTGCTTCTTTGCGGGTCTTATGACAAATTGCAGGCCGGATCCCGGGGAGAAGAACCGCTTGAACGGCTTGACGGACGAGGAGCTGGTCAACCAGTTGCGTCTCGGACGCACCGAGGCGTTTGACGCACTGTACCAGCGGTACAAGCGCGCCATCTACACGTTCTGCCTCAAGTTGACAGGAGACCGGTTCCTCGCCGAAGACGCCACGCACGACACGTTCGTCAGGATGCTTCAAAACGTCGCATCGTTGGACGACGCGAGCCTGTTCCGCACGTGGCTCTATGCTATTGCGCGCAACAGAATCTACACGGTGCTCCGACGAGAGCGAACAGACGGCCAATTAGACGAGGAATCGGTTTGGGATGAAGAGACACCAAGCTCTCTGCTCGAGACAAAGGAGGAAGCGGCAATCGTTCCTCGATGCATCGAGGCACTGAAGCCGGAGTACAAGGAAGTCTTGCTGCTGCGCGAGTACGAACAGCTCTCGTATGCAGACATTGCATCGATCACCGGCGACACGGAAAGCTCGGTGAAGTCACGGCTCTTCCATGCCCGGCGGGGACTGGCAAGAAGGCTCAGACAGTACTTCGACTCATGATTCATCGCGAGCGCCAGGCAAAAGGTCATTCTGAGTCCCGCTGTTTTCGAAGCGGGACGAAGAATCTGATTCAAAGAGGCAGATTCTTCAGTCGCTTCCCTGCCTGCAGGCAACGCTCCTTCAGAATGACGTCTTCCTTCTCTATTGTCGACCTCCAACAAGACGAGGCAACCTATGAACCACGAGCGCTTTGAAGAACTCATCAACACCTACATCGATTCCGGACTGAGCGACATTGACTCAGCCTCGGTGTTTGCTCACTTGAGTACGTGTCCGTCCTGCCGGGAGCTGTTGGCAGGTGCACTACGGGTTCGCGCGCACATCTCGCGCGAAAGGCTCGCCGAGGTGCCTGCGTCACTTGATGCTCGCATTGCGCGAAGCATTCGCGCAACAACAGTGATGGAGCCGGATCGGGCATCCTTCGCACCAGTAAGACATCCACGCACTATTTATTCCCGGATTGGTGTTGCCATTCAGTTGCTTACTGCAGCAATTCTCCTAGTCTTTCTATTCTCCATAAGATTGACTTCTCCTGGCGATCAAAGGATCCCGGTTGGACAGATGAGTACAATAAGGCTGAGGTAATTTGCCATGAAGAATGCAGACAGACGCCCTTCACGATCTATTCTCATCTACCTTATCTCCGCAGTTGCTCTTGGCCTTCTGGCAGTCCTTGTCGGAAGTCTACCTGGACAGCAGGCTCTGCGCCCTGCGTTCCGTCGATTGCTGGGAACAGACGCATCGTGGCTGTTCTGGGTTCTCGTCGCCTTGACGGTAGCCTGTACGTTGCCACTTCTTTGGCATGTCCTCGGTGAATTGTCTGCGCGCCGACTTCTCCCAAGCTCTTTCGAGCGTCTGTTCAGCCAAACTACCAGATCGAACATTCGTCGGTTCGTGTTCACACTCTCGGGGAAGGCACACAGCCTCGGTGGGCGCCTCATCGCAGCAGGCGCTGCAATTTTCCTCATCGTGTCTCTAGTCTCAAGCAGCTACGTGATGCGGGGCAACGAGCTGAATAGCTATCTCTACGAATCGACCAGTTCCCTCCTTTGGAAAAAACCTCGCAATGGCGCTGCAGTGCCCATTGTGAGCTTTTCCCTCTTCACTGCGGACAACCGATTGACGGAATACCTCAAGGACTGTTTGAAAATCGTTCGCGATCTCAGAAGTGCCGGCGCGAAGGCAGTCCTAGTAGATCTCAGGAATTTTATTAATAGAAAACAGAACATAGAATTGTTGAAACGCCTCGAGCAGACTGGCATTGTTGTCTTCGGTCTTCCCTATTGGTTCAATTTCCGCCTTGTGGATTCTACAGGAGTAGTAATGTTCACCAAAGCCAGGATGACGATGTCACCAAATGACGTATGGCAAAGTCCCCTCTTATCTCGCATACGTCCTACAGGCTATGACTACGCTGGCGACGAGGGCATGTTGGACGTCACATTGGAGCTGCTGAGGAAGTACCATGACTACCCGAAGGATCTGGGGGCGACAAGAGATGGAAGCGACATTATCTTTGGTGATTACCGAATTCCCGTCACGACTGACGGCTGGATGTATTCGCGACAACCTATGGTTCGCAGTGGGATCCCATCGTTGCGAGCGAGCGCCCATCGGGGGATTGAAGCTGACACGCTCAGGTACACTGCATGGATGGGCGCTAAGGGAACCGGACATCCAACCAACTTGGACGATTTCCGAGACCAGGTCATGGGAAGGATTGTCTTTCTCCAGTGGATTGTCTACGGGGCAAGGATGGAAGACTACGTTGTCCAGCATAACTACTTGCTCGCACTTCAAGATATTCTGGGAAACAACGTGATTCGCAAAGTCGAATATGGGCACCCCTGGATCTCGCTCGTCTGCTTGATTTCCGCAGGGTTTATCACGTACAAGGTTCGACCGCTCGCGTCGTTTATCCTGATCTTCGCCCTCGGTGTTTCTGTGACGCTTCTCGGCACCTACCTGTATGACAAGCAGAACTTACTCATTGAGATTACCTATCCGCTGCTTTCCGTCGTTATGTCCATGTTCATCTTCCCTTCCATCACTATCATCGAGAAAATGCGGATCGGAGAAG
>VGWB01000329.1 GCA_016873755.1 Ignavibacteria bacterium
CCCAAGATACTAAAACTCTCTATTAAATCTTGGACCTCGTTGAGGGGGCGGGGTCAAACCTTAACTGGTATCAAGCTGGAGTCCTTGGTGAGGAGCAGGAATTGCCCGCACCAGGATTCACTTGGCGAGAGATCCCTCGTTTGAACCTCATGATCTACAAAAAGCACCAGAGGCGGTCGCTTCGGGCTGTCTTGCACGACTATCGGACTAATCATGACCGCGTTGTTGCCCTCATCAAGACCCTGTCAGACTCAGACCTCGTAACCCTGGGGCGATATTCCTGGACTGGTCCTAGTTGGACACTGAGCGACTTCTTCCGCGCAAACACAGCGGCACACTATCTCTGGGCGCGCAAACGGATTCGTCGCTGGCTCCGGAAGCAGACAAGTGGCAAGCAGCATGGTACGGTGAAACTCAAGAAGCAAGCACCGGCTTTCCGGAACATCAAGTAACTTCTGCGCCAACCTGTTGCAGAGGAAATGGCCGAGGAAGAATGACTGACACAGACAGGTATGTTCAAAAGCTATTGAGATCCTATCCGTTGCGGGAACCACCTCTGCGTTCGGTGATTCAGGTGTTACAGCTTCGCAAAGGGAGCCGGGGACTGGATGCGGGTTGTGGAATCGGTCTGCCAGCTTCCCTTTGACAACGATGCTTTCGACTGTGTATGGAGTGTCGACTGCGTAGTCGCCATCCGCACGACTCATTCAGGTACATCTGTTTTCTACCTGGGGACCGGAAGAGATTCAGAATCCAGGTTTCTTCCGTTGTCGATGAAGCGCACCCGATCCATCAATCGTGTGTAATCAAAACTTCCCGTTACATGCGCGCCCACGAGATTCAGAGAGACGTCTCCCACATGCAGATCAATCTCGCCCAGAGCGTGTACTGCCAACCCGGCGAGTGCACACTGTGAGACAAGGAAATTCTGCATGGTTAGACGGCCCCCATCCATCGCCCGTACGCCGATGCCACCCCAGTTGTTCATGGTTCCTCCCTCGCCTGAAATCCGTACCGAGCGAGCGAGGTCGACGATGGCATTGTCCACGGTTGCTTGAGCAGTGCCATAGACACCGAGACCGACGAATTCATTCTCGCGGACTTGAAGATTCGTCAGGACTGCCACAGCATGGTCGGAGACCAGAATCGCACCCGTGCGTAATGCCGGATTCCGCGCGGCCTCCGAATAGAAATCCGTGTGCAGTTTGTTCCTTCGCACGGTCATATCTGTGCCCGACAGGTACGAGTCCCTTCCCCGAAGAACAATTCCGGACGATTCATTGTCGTTCACGGTAACGGACGAGAGGAAGGCTTGAACACCGTTTTGAAGCACGATCCCGCTACCATATTCGATCTGACCTGCTTCCCGGCGTGTATCACGAACGGTCACCGCTCGAAGCTCGATCTCGCCGCCTCTCTGATAGACTCCATAACGATGTGCTTCACGGATCTCGACATCGACGATGGAGACGGATGAACCTGACACAAGAACCTGTACCGCACCCGGCGAGGGTGCTCCGATCAACGAAAAACCGGTTATCTCCAATTCGAGTGCACGCGTGCAGGTGATGGTCGAGGCGATGATCGGACGGCTCCCCGGTGCTCCACGCAGAACGGTATTGCGATCAAGGTTCAGCGGCTCATCATAGTATCCTGCATCCACCACCAACTCGACCCTTCGGCTGTCAATCGCCTTCGCTGCATCGTATGCTTCTGCCATTGTGCGATACGGATGCGCGCTGGTGCCGTCGGGGACGTATGTGCCGGCAACCTGTCGAACGCAGTAGGTCACTTCCGGCCCACTGGCAGTGTGAGAAGGCCGAGGCATTCTCCGCTCGAGCGAGGCAGCCGAAGGGAACCGACGGTTGAGCAAGCTCTTGTTGAGCTCAAGCGCCGTCCCAGAGTCTTTTCCTTTGATCTTCCCCTCCTTAAAAAGGTTGTTCAGCGATCTATAACAGCGCGAGATTGCAGTAGTTGCCTGGCCGGGATCCGCGTCAGCGCGAATTACTCTGCATGCATCCATTTCACCGACTATTCTCAGCACATCGCTCGCTCCGATCTCTCCAGCTCGGTATGCCTGGAGAACTATGTTCCGAAGCTCAGCAAGACTGTGGAGTCCTTGATATCGGGTAGTATCTATCCGCGCCGTGAATGACCTGCAGACAGCATCGCTCGGATCCTTGGGCAGATTGAGATGCCGGTTGCCACTTTCAATGATTTGTGTCCACGTGTCATCTTCGAAATCTTCAAGACGCATGGATTGAATGCTCAATTCCAACGATGGTTCCCCCTGTCGGTTCGGCAGAGACTTCAAGAGAATTGAGCGCTCAGGGATCTTCATGACTGCCAGAGGCAGACAGAGAGTTCCTGTTCTGTTCCTCAGCCAGGCGACAATGTTCCCCTCCACTTCGTCCTCGTTCGTGTACTCGTGTTCTCTCCCTGTTGCGGCAACGAGCGGGATTCTCAGTGAGGGATCCTTCACTTTCTTGAAGAGCGTCCACGCTCGAACGTCCGACGCATCAGCCTCCTCACCGACAAGGTTGATATACACCGGCCCAGAGTTCCTCGTCCTCTTATCTTGCCCCACGGTGGTCCAGTGTGCAGTCAAGAAGCAAGGGCTCTCACCCACACCAAGAGGGAAACAGAGCTCCAGAGACTCGTCGGTCCCTTTTTGTTTGATCAGCTGGCAGGAGAGTCTCCCCGACCAATATGAGAAATAGCGGAATCTCTTGTCCCCTTGATCGAAAGAAGCGTTCACGGAAAGCGCGACGATGCGTGTTCCCG
>VGWB01000330.1 GCA_016873755.1 Ignavibacteria bacterium
GGTTGTCGCGGGGATGCGCTGTGCTTGTGCGGTCGTGAGGATTTCCGGTACGGAAGCGGGGTGAGCAGAAACGATGATTCGCGACTGAGACTCCCCGTAAAGGAGGAAGTCGGGGCGAGAGTCGGCAAGAGCGAGACTGGTGATCTGGGCGCCGAGAGTCTCGTAACGGCCGAAGCAGCATTCAGCAAGGGCGACTGCGAGTCCCCCCTCACTGCAATCGTGTGCGGAATGAATGAGACGGGTGCGAATGAGGTTCAGGCAAAGCTGCTGCAATCGCTTCTCGAAGAGCAGATCGATCGCAGGTGCATCGCCCAGAGCTTCATTCAGGAGCATCTGGACGTATTCTGAGCCCCCCACCTCTGGTCTGGACTCGCCAAGAAGGATAATCGAATCTCCGGGATGGCTGAAGAACGACGTCATCGTCAAGTCTGCATCGTCGAGCAAGCCCAGCATCCCGATGACTGGTGTAGGGTGCACTGCCCCATCGGGACTCTCGTTGTAGAAGCTGACGTTCCCTCCTGTCACGGGTGTCTCAAGAACGCGGCATGCTTCACCGATCCCAAGCACAGCTTCCTTGAACTGCCAGAAGATCTCGGGATCGTAGGGATTTCCGAAGTTCAGGCAATTTGTTATTCCGACAGGCGTCGCGCCTACACAGACAACATTTCTCGCCGCCTCAGCTACAGCAATTTGTCCGCCTTTTCGCGGATTCAAATAGACATATCGTGCGTTGCAGTCTGTTTTCAGCGCTAGGCCTCTGTTTGAACCCTTGATACGGATAATGGAAGCGTCGCAGCTGGGTGACACCGTGTTCGTTCGTACCATCGAGTCATACTGCTGAGCTACCCACTGTTTGCTGGCGATCGCGGGGCGTTGGAGCAGATCCAGCAAGACCGCGTTGTGGTCCGCCGGCAATGGGATGGATTCGGGACGAAATGAGCGGACATGTGCAAGGTATTCAGGCTCTCTCGTCTCGCGCTCGTACACAGGTGCTCCGCCTCCAAGCACCAACGATTCGGCAGGAACATCGGCTTTCAGCTCCCCCTCGTGGTAGACGATGACACGATCCGCACCTATGACGTGACCTATCGTAACGGCATGTAAATCCCATTTTCCAAAGATCTTCTCTATAGCGGCTTGATGCTGCTTCTCGATCACGAGAAGCATCCGCTCCTGCGATTCAGAGAGCATGATTTCATAGGCGCTCATTTGTTCTTCTCGAAGTGGCACCTTGTCCAGATCGATACGCATCCCGGAGCCCCCTCGGGCACTCATCTCAGTGCTCGAGCACGTGAGACCTGCAGCACCCATATCCTGGATGCCGATGATCAAACCCTCTCGGATGGCCTCCAGGGTAGCCTCAAGCAATAGCTTTTCCGTAAACGGGTCACCAACTTGGACTGACGGACGCTTAGCTTCTGAGGCTTCAGATATCTCTTCAGATGCAAACGTGGCTCCGTGTATCCCATCCCTGCCGGTCGAGGATCCCACAATCATGACCAGATTTCCCTCGCCTTTTGCCACAGCTCGTGCGATATGTCCGTGCTCCACTATCCCAACAGCCATGGCATTCACCAGTGGATTCTGAGCGAAGGACTTGTCAAAATACACGTCCCCCGCAACTGTCGGGACCCCGAAGCTGTTACCGTAGTCACCTATCCCCTTCACAACTCGCTTGAACAGATAACGCACGCGTTCATCGTCCAGCTCCCCAAACCTAAGCGAGTCGAGTGCGGCGATTGGTCGTGCCCCCATTGTGAAGATATCGCGGAGAATTCCACCCACTCCCGTAGCAGCTCCCTGATACGGCTCGACAGCCGAAGGGTGGTTATGGCTCTCGATCTTGAATGCAACGGCGAGTCCGTCTCCGATGTCAATGAGGCCTGCGTTCTCCTCTCCTGCGCTCACAAGCAGACGTCCTCCTGAACGCGGAAGCGTCTTCAAGAGGGCGATCGAGTTCTTATAGCTGCAATGCTCACTCCACATGACGCTGTATATTCCAAGTTCCGTGTAGGTCGGCGTGCGTCCAAGAATGGAGAGTATGCGCTCATATTCCCCGCTTGTGAGTCCATGGTGACGAGCAAGCTCGACCGTCAGCTGCGGTTCCTTCCCTCTAGTTTGTTCGTTCATTTCAGCGGAGCTAATATCTTGATCTGGCGAGAGATAGCCCCATAGAGCTATTCTGATGATAGAGTCACAAGCGCCTCCCCCTTCTCCACCGGTCTTCCTTTTTGGATGTGTACTGCCTTCACAGTACCGCTCGACATTGACCGTATTTCGTTTTCCATCTTCATTGCCTCGAGTACGACGAGACCCTGTCCCTGCTTGATTGCCTGACCCGGTTCCACCTCGACCCTGACGATGAGTCCCGGCATCGGTGCACAGATCGTGGTTACGGTGGCGGTCGCGTGAGTCTTCGCGAGGAATGAGCGGAGCAAAAGGGAGCGCTGGTTGTCGACGCGAACGGGATAGTCCCGCTCCTTGTGGACGAGAGTGAGCTCGAAAGCTCCCTCGGGCGAAAGGTCTTGTGCGGAGAGGGATTCGGGATAAGAAGACGCACGGCCGGAGATGTGAAAGGTATACACCTTTCCGTCAAGTAGAAGCGAATAATCTCCGGATCCGACGGAAGTTAGATCATATCGATACACCTTATCGTTGAGTTGGATGTGGCGGTCGTCGAGGATTGTAATATCGTGGGTTCCCGATTGCGTTGTAGCACGATAGGTTGTAGTCACGATCGGAGGGTCTCCTTTCGCAGCGATTTCCAC
>VGWB01000331.1 GCA_016873755.1 Ignavibacteria bacterium
CGAGTTCCCCTCCCATCATGAGGCCCTCGCTGCTGTCAAACAAGCAGTTGAAATCTATAACAAAGAACGGTTACACATGAGCATCAACTATCTTACTCCAGAACTCAAACACGCAGCATGATCACTTCTTTTGTCAACCTTTTTCAGGACGACGCACCGTTTTCTGCTTACTCCCTACTGCCTTCTGCCTACTGTCTTCTCCTTGCTCCCTACTCCCTGCATTTTCATCGCTAGTCTTTCTTCACCTTATACACCGTCTCCCCTGGCCGTGCCATACCGTATTTCTCGCGGGCCACCTTTTCGATCGTCTTCTTGTCCCCCTCCAGAGCTTTCAAGTACGCCTGCAGACGCTTGGTCTCTTGCTCGGCAGCAGCGACCTTTTCGATCATGACCTGACGCTCGTGCTCCAGGCGGATTCGGGCGATGACCCCTCTGTTGTTGAAGAGGATGTAGGAAAGAAGGATCGCCCCGCCGATGACGATCACAACCCGGCGTCTTGTTTTGAACACTTTCTTGGAAATCCCGCGCAGCCACCGCGGCTTCTGTGCTTTTCTGAAGAATTGACCTTCCATCGGCCGAAAGGTAGCTCGATTTTGTCCGTTTTGCAACCGACGTCAGGATTTGTACCAATCCGCCTTTGGGCGATAGGTAGTCTTGAGCGTCGCTTTCCCGCGGTGGCGCTCGAGCGCCAGCTGGATGAGCCGATCGAGAAGCTCCGCATACGACACCCCCGAGGCCTGCCAGAGCTTCGGATACATGCTGATGGAGGTGAAGCCCGGGATGGTGTTGAGCTCGTTGAAGTAGATCGCGTTCGCTCCCCGTGAGACGAGGAAGTCAACGCGTGCCATCCCGGAGCAGTTGAGGACTTTGAAGCCGTTGACGGCGTACGATTGGATTTTCTTCACCACTACTTTCAGCAACTTGGCGGGGATAATGGCCGTCGATTTGCCGTCCACGTACTTTGCGTCGTAGTCGTAGAACTCGTTGGACGGGATGATCTCGCCCGGCACGGACGCGATGGGGTCATCGTTCCCGAGGACGCTGCACTCAATCTCCCGCGCGCGCTTGACCGCGCGCTCAACCAGGATCTTGAGATCATATTCGCCGGCAAGATGGATAGCATCAACCAGCTCCTTCCGGTTGTGCGCCTTGGTGATGCCAACGCTCGAGCCAAGGTTCGCCGGCTTGACGAAGCACGGATACCGAAGCTTGCGTTCAATCGCGGCAACAAACTTCTTGGCATCTTGCGCGAAGTCCGAATGCAGGAACCAGATGTCTGGAGTTACGGGGATTCTTACTTGCCGCAGAAGTTGCTTCTGGACGACCTTGTCCATGCCAAGAGCCGACCCGAGCACTCCTGAGCCGACGTACGGAATGTCCGCTAACTCGAAGAGCCCCTGAATCGTACCATCCTCACCGTAGGTCCCGTGAAGCACGGGGAACACAACGTCAACGGCATGCGCGGACGTTTCTTTCGAGGAGTTCTGGAGTGGCACCAGGCCGCGCTTGCGGGGATCGGGGACGAGGATGTGTTCCGGGAGACTATCGATGTTCCCCCTCTCTTTGAGCAGCGCGACCGCCTCACGCGAGCTGAGCCAGCGGCCCTCCGGAGTGATGCCGATAGGGAGAATCTCATACTTCTCTTTGTCGAGGGCATTGATGACGGACGTCGCTGAGACGAGCGAGACTTCATGCTCGGCGGACCGTCCGCCGAATATCACACCGACTCGGAGTTTGTTCGGCATTGCCAAATGAGCGAAATGATGAAAAATGGGCCTGCGAAGGAAGTTGATGAGGAATCGCCGGCCTGGAGCTTCCCTTGAAGCCGCGCCACGGCTTCGATCAAAATAGACAAAAGAGAACTGAGGTTCAAGGAGTGAACCTTACGGACTTACCGACTTTCCTTGGCGGGAAAGTGAAACGTCGGCTGCAACGCAAAGCCGAGCACAATCACAGCAGTAGGTACTCGGAGGATTTATTCGGAGGGAGGTCTATCGAACGGGCGATGAACCCAAACCTTTGGACCGGACTTATTCTGGATCCCCTTCAATCTGTTGCGGTGAGTTGATAGACATACAGCCCGCTCGAAAAGCGCGCCGCATCCCAGACCTCCTGATGATATCCCGCAGGCCGCTCCGCCTCGACGAGATTTGCCACCTCAAAATGTTTCGGCGGCGACACCGTCACTTTGACCTCCTTCGCCCACTTCTCACCGGTTGATGAGGTTGCTGAAAACCGGATCATCTGTTCCTTCCCCACCGGCGCCGACTTGTCAACCGAGAACGTGAAGAGCACGGGCTGTTCTTGGTTCGCCTTCAGCAGATTGACGCTCTGCCTGACCTCCTTCTTCGGTTCCGAGTTTCAAGTTCCTAGTTGAGAGTTCTGAGTCACTCGCGCGTTTCTGCCTTCCGCTCCGCACCGTCTTTTTACTTCCTACCTCTCACCCAGCGTCTGCCTTCTCCAATCTGCTTTCTGTCATCTTCTTACCTTCCACCTTAGGTTCTGATCTCTACTTGCACCGTGGTGAATTCCTCGATCCACTGACCGTCCGATCGTTTAACCTCCAGCGGATCTCCCTCCAATCAAACACAACGCTGAAGGCTTTGCTCTGTCTCCCCGCCAGAAAGACCGTCGGCTGACCACGATCCTCCGGCTCCGGCTGAAACCTTTTCTTTGCTCCCACCTCGACAATGACCTCCTCCTGGTTCGGATTGACATACCCAAACCAAGCTGAATAGGTGCCGTCGGCGTTCCGTTCTAC
>VGWB01000332.1 GCA_016873755.1 Ignavibacteria bacterium
GGGTGAAAAAGGATGAGTCCAGTGGCTTGCTTCGCCTCTTTCGGCAGCAACAAACGTGCCTGTCATTCTTCTCCTGAACGCGCACACCACCGTCGCCGTTCCCAAAATACAAAAAATCACCCGGTGAGGACCTTCGCCTTGACATAATGCTGCGTTTTCAGTATATTCTATGAATTATTTAGCGGGATGTCCTCGATTTACGCGCTGGCTGAGAGGCTTCCTGACGACGACATCACCGGGGAAGTCGTTCCGTTCGGGGAATACTGGTAAGGAGAGAAGCATGGCGAAAACGAAGTACATCATGCACGACTGTGCGTACTGCCACAAGATGACGAAGATGGAGCTGGTCGGCGAGATGCTGAAGGAGGGAGATGAGTCTCCCTCTCAAAAGGTGTGGTACCGCTGTACCCGATGCAAGCACAGCGCCTTGCTTGACAAGCAGAACCTGGTCCAGACGAAGCGGGGGGATGCTATAAAGATCGACCGATCCTCGTGCACGACGTACTCGAAGGAGCTGGTCTACGCCGTCGGGCAGATGATTTACCATTTGGAATGGGACGATGTCGGTAAGGTCGTGGCCAAGAGGAAGACATCCGACGGCACGCAGTCGATAACGGTGTCGTTTGAGAAGCTGGGCGAGCGAAGGCTGATCGAAAACCTCGCTCCTTCAATTGAACCCAAAATCGCGGAGATCATTCCTGCACAACTTTGATACACAAGATCCAGCCATCCGAGGGAGGTGATTCATCTGGTAGGTATCATCATTGGTGAGAATGAACCGATCGATCGTGCGATTCGGCGTTTCAAGAAGAAGTACGAGCGGTCGGGCGTGCTGAAGGAGTTCAAGAAGCGCACGTTCTTCACGAAACCGTCTGTGAAACGGCGCATGAAAAGGGTCAAGGCAATTCGCCGTGCACAGCGAGCTATGATGGAAGAATCGATGTAGATCACCACTCGGTCTGCAGTCTGCGAAAAAACAACGCCCCTTTTGAGATCCAAGAGGGGCGTTTCGTTTTCTGCTCGGTCCCGGCTTTGCCTGCATCAAGTCAGTCTCAAGTTGGACGAATTCGCGGGTTCGTCACGTGTACTTCGCTTCGCGGGCGGCTTCGACGAACGCCACAATATTTTCCCATGGCACTTCCGGCTCTAGGATGTGCGATGGAGCGATTAATAGTCCCCCCAAACTGCCCAATTGGGTCTGGACTTCGCGCACCTTCGACTTCACGTCCGCGGGGGACCCATAGGGCATCGTGGTTTGTGTGCCAATGCCTCCCCAGAATGAGATCCTGTCTCCGAACTTCCGTCCAATTTCCCTCAGGTCGTTGCATTCGGGCTGAAGAGGATTCACGATGTCAACGCCGATGTCGATATACTCAGGTATGAAGTCCACCATCGCACCGTCTGAGTGCATGAAAATGAGGATGTCAGGCTTCACCTTCTTTGCTGCTGCGATGATCCGGCGTGTCCGCTCCTTCAGAAATGTGCGATACAGTTCAAGGCTCATCATCGGCCCCTTCTGCGTTGCGACATCGTCGCCCAATCTCAAAACATCAACACCAATCTCCGCGTACTTGATCGCCTGCCGGATGCGAAGAACGGTAATGGATTCGAAGATCGCGTGAGCGACATCCTGGCTGCGGAAGAAATCCAGCAGAAGATTCTCCATACCACGAAGAAGCCACGCGGTCTCGAAAATCGTGAGATAGAGCTCCCCGGCGACGGCGTATCCGCGTTCCTGATACGACCGGGTAGAACGCTCCACGCCTTCAAAGCGGTAATCCGCATCAACATCGGGCCAGCTGAAGTCGAAAATCTGCTCTGGTGACGAGCAGTCGGCCAGAGGGTGGTACCGATACTCCAGGAAGTGTTCCATCGATCCGCGCATCGCCCCGTAGCCCCACTCATCCCACACAGCGTTCGGCAGTGGAGCCTGTTTGAACCTCCCTGAAAAATCTGTCTTCTTTCGGGTAGGATCAAGATTAACCAGCCGCGTGTCGAAATCGAAGTATTCCGCGGGATCGAGCGTGGAGCCGGTGCGTTGTCGATACACTTCCATCAATCCCGGTGTAAACGCTCCCCAACTGATCTCGAACGGCACGCGATCAGGCCTGCCGCTGCGGCGCATAGCTGTCAGTACACGTTCCCGGGGAGTCATCAACGCATCGAGAAGTCTAAGACGCCAGAATGAATTGAGGTGTACCGCCGGGCAGGCAAGTCAATTTCGGATTTGTCGTCGGACACAGAACAATCAGCACCATCTCAAAAGAGCTTTGACATGTTGATTTTCTCGGGCTCTTCTCCCGTTACAGCTCCGAGAATGCTCTCATCGATTTTCGCCGCCAGCGAACCAGCCGTCCGATAGAGAGCCAGGATGTTCTCGAGCGGTGAGCCGACCTGAATGGCATGTGAGGGGCCGAGGAACAGTCCTCCCTTCGGGAAGAGTTCGAGTCTCCGACGCACCTCACGCTCCACGTCGGCCACGGACCCCCAAGCCAAGGTGGTCTGGACACAGACCGATCCACAGAATCGCAAGCGATCACCATAGTGCAGCTTCAGATAGCCGATGTCCATTTCAGGCGTGGTGGGTTGCACGACGTCCTGAACGTCAAGTCCGATTTCAATCAGGCGCGGCAAGAAGGCCTCCACGGTGCCGCACATGTGCATCATCGTACGGGCCCCGTAGCTATGAACCATTTCGAAGTACTTCTTGTACTTCGGCGCGAAATGTCGCTCGAACGTTTCGTCACTG
>VGWB01000333.1 GCA_016873755.1 Ignavibacteria bacterium
AAGGGTTACGTACCCAGAAGGACAATCATAACGCAATCACTGCGGAACGATGATATCTCACCCCTTCAGGGTTCGATCAATCATATGTTGAATGGGGGTCGGGACGTTGTCCCGCCCTTGAATATCCCAAGGTATTAATGACGCACTACACTAGCATAGCAGCAAAGAGCTACTTGCCTGGAGCGATTGCCGAGGGCTCTCCTGGGTCCAAGCAGAACTTGTCAAGGATTATCGGAGAACCCGACGACAGTTCAGCCCAGACCCGTAATGATGCGCGGATATCCCTCCGAGACGAAAGTTACCAGAATTAGACAGCTCCCGACCATTCCTAATTTTAACCTACTGCTAACACAGAACTAATATACACGTAACAGGAGATTCTAAATTTTGTGCAGTCCGTCAGGCAAATCCCTCATATTCCAAGGATTCGTTCAATGCATAACGAGCACAACACACGGAGGAAGTCTGCGCTGGTCATTCTTCTGACAGGAATTCTTCTTGCACTGCATGGTTCTGAGGCGGTTGGTCAATTGAACCCTTCAGGTCGCATCGTCGGTACAGTTATCGATTCAGAGACCGGGGAAGCAGTCATTGGCGCGAATGTTATGATCGAACGTACAACTCGAGGTGCAGCATCCGATATTGAGGGGAAATTCGTCATTGGGGATGTCGACCCAGGTCGATACGCCATTCTGACATCGGCGCTCGGCTATGGGAAGAAACGGATAGCAGACCTCGACGTTCGGCCTGGTCAAACGGTTAAACTGAGTATCGTTCTCGTTCCGGAAGCCATCCAGTTTGATGTCGTGGAGGTTCAGGCCAAAGCGGTCACATCACACGAAGGTGCCTTGCTCACGAGGCAGAGAGAAGCAGCATCCGTCAGTGACGGGATTAGCGCAGAGCAAATCAAGCGTGCACCTGATGCGACGTCTGTGGACGGGCTTAAACGCGTAACCGGAATGTCAATCGTGGACAATCGATTCGTCTACGTCCGTGGAACGAGCGAGCGATACAGCGCTGCCCGCCTCAACGGCACCGCCCTGGCAAGCAGTGAGCCTGACAAGAAAGCCTTCGCGTTCGATCTTTTTCCATCCAACCTCATCGACAACGTAGTTGTCTCGAAGACCTTCACCCCTGATGTGCCGGGAGACCTCTCGGGCGGCCTCGTGGATATGAAGACAATTGATTTTCCTCCCAGCCTGACTGTGAGATTGAGCATTGCACCATCCTTTAATTCCAGCGCCACAGGCAAAAGCTTCAGCACATATGATGGCGGCTCATCCGATGTGCTGGCCCTTGACGATGGGACGCGACAGATCCCTGACGGTTTTCCCTCTGATTTGAATGCCCAGCAATACTCTGAGTCCGAGTTGCAGCAATACGGGCGTCTGTTGAAGAACGTTTGGGGCACGAAATCCAAGACCGCACCCTTCAACGGCAGCTATTCGCTGTCCATCGGTGATGGTGCGACTCTGTTGGGAAACAATTTCGGCTTCGTCGCCTCCTTTTCGTACCGCAACGGGTTTTCCGTTTCCGACATCGAGCGAAATGATTATGAGCTCGCAGGTCCCAAATTCGAGTTCAAAGGCAGACAAAACACCTTTTCCGTCCTCTGGGGAGGATTGCTCAACTTCAGCTACAAGCTATCCGATCAACACAAGTTGACCATCAGTAATGTGTATAATCGCAGCGCAGACGATGACGTCGTCCTGCTACAGGGGACTGATTACCTCCGCGCGTTCGACACGAAATCAACCCTGCTCCGGTTCGTGTCCCGGTCGGTGTATTCAGGTCAGTTGACAGGTGAGCACTTCTTCCAGGGCCTCGGCGGTGTACAGCTCGAGTGGCGGGCGGCGTTCTCTGAGGCCGTTCGAGAAGAGCCCGACTACCGGAGGACATCCTACGTCCGAGATCAGGGTTCCAGCGATCCGTACCGAATTCTGATCAACGTACAGCCCGATCCGCAAAACGGCGGACGGTTCTATTCTGAGCTCTACGACAGATCGCGAAGCGTCGGAGCGGATTTCACAGTTCCCTTTTCTCTTCTCAAGGTCAAAGTTGGCGCACTGTTTGAACGGAAGGACCGCGACTTCGACTCGCGTTTGCTCGGTTTCATCGCAACAACGCGAACAGATCTGCAGCTGTATTATCTTGACATCAACACTATCTTCGCTCCGGAGAACATCGGACCTCGTGGCTTCAAAATCTCCGAATACAGCAGTGGGACGAACCGTTACGATGCGCGCCAAAACCTGAGCGCCGGATATCTCATGTTGGACGAGCCTTTCTCGGTCTTCGGCCAGAAGCTTCGATTCATCGGAGGTGTGCGCGTTGAGCGCTCAAGGCAGCAGCTTCATTCTATGAACTTTGCCGGGACGTTGCCGATCAACTCTGATCTTGTGACGACGAATCTCCTTCCCTCCGTGAACCTCACGTACTTCCTGAATGAGGTCACGAATCTCCGGATTGCCTTCAGCCAGACTGTTAATCGTCCGGAATTCCGCGAACTTGCACCCTTCGCGTACTACGACTTCTCGACCGGAACAACGGTGTACGGGAATCCGCATTTGAAGCATTCACTGATCCGCAATTACGATCTCCGCCTTGAGACGTTCCCCGACGCCGGAGAGATTGCCTCGGTGAGCTTCTTTTATAAGGATTTCACGAATGCGATCGAGCAGGTCGTCGTGCCGGGTAACTCGCTCGGGGCCGAGCGCACGTTCGCGAATGCAAAAGCGGGAACAAACTA
>VGWB01000334.1 GCA_016873755.1 Ignavibacteria bacterium
TATTGTCGACAATCAGCGTGTCGGTTCCCCACACCACCGTCCCGTTCCCCCCACCGGAAGCGAGAACCTGTACACTAGCCTTCGACCAATCAAACGGCCACTGCTGGGGAATCTTGACGCGTGTGATCGTCCCCTGCGTGGTGCCGCGGATGATGAAGCTCAGCGCTATTCCCGTGTCTGCCTTGATGACCGACGGACTCATGACGGCCGAACCAATACCAGCCAAGATTGATCCTGCCGGCTCCCTTGGGCTGGCGCTGTTCTGGGGGTTCCTTCCTTTGTTCTGAACGACGAAGTCGTTCGCGTTATTATCGCTGTCGTATCCGTTGCCCAGCATCTCGTGGTTTCCGCCGACAGCTAGTGAATCGGCTGTCGACGAACCTCGCGCTTTTCTTTCCACACTATTTGCATTGGAGCTGGTGCCGTGGTTGGGCGCACCAGCTGTCTCTGGATCAACGACCCCTGACCCGTATCCCACCTTGTCGATCTCTTGTGCAGACGAATTCACGATCCGTACGTGACCGTTGTCGGCGATCCCTTGACTCCACTCGGAGGCGGAATAGTCCGCCTGTGTGGTACCTGTATATCCCGATGGTGAGATCAAGAAGAACCCTTTCGCGGCAATAGTCTTTCCTGACGGTATCGTGGCACGATCAAACCAACCGGTGCCAGTCTGAGACTTGTACTGGAGTTTCCATCCTGAAAGATCAATTTCAGATTCTGTTGGGTTGTAAAGTTCCACAAATTCATCCGTGGCTGTTGCCCCTCTTGTTGCGAATTCACTGATGACAACGTGATTTGCGGTTTGGCTAACAAGTGTTGACGGAGCAAAGAAGCAGAGCAAGCCAACAGCGATGGCGACGCGCATAGAACCTCCTCGTTTCTCCCGTCCAAATTTAGAACTATTCACCAGCGAAGCAACCGCGAACTTGTCTCGAGTAGCATCCGTATAAATGGGGGGGGGACTTGAAATGCGAAAGGGTTTACGTTACGATAGAGGTGAGAACCAACATCGCGCATAGAACCTCCTCGTTTCTCCCGTCCAAATTTAGAACTATTCACCAGCGAAGCAACCGCGAACTTGTCTCGCCGTGGTTGGATTTGCATGGATCGTTCAGTATATTCTGGCCCGTATGACTCGTGTTGCCGTTGCCCTCCTTCAGAAGGATGGCAAAGTTCTCCTTTGCCAGCGGAAGAAAGGCTCACGCTACGGCCTGAAGTGGGAATTCCCTGGCGGCAAGCTTGAGCCGGACGAGAGCGCTCTTGATTGCCTCAAGCGGGAACTGCGCGAAGAGCTTTCCATCGAAATACAGCGGGTTGAACGAGTCGAAACTCACCATGCCTACTACGAGGACGGGGGCGTGTTCGAGGTGGAATACTGTTTTGTGTCTCAATTCACAGGAGAGCCAACCAATAACACCTTCGAGGAGATCCGCTGGGTCAACTGGGATGAATTGAGATCGCTTGACATTCTTGAAGGGAACAAGCAGTTTCTATCCAAACTGACACGATAAGGATTCAGAGCTTATCGCATCGAATCCGGATATTTGACATTGTCTGGCCAAGTTCGCAATCCCACAATCTCCAATTCTCCATCGAAAACCATCAATCGGCGATCGACAATCGAAAGTCGTCAATCCCAAATCCCCACCTCCCTGGTCCGTTGGTATCGGAAGAACGGCCGCGTGCTCCCATGGCGGGGAGAAGCCGATCCATATGAAATCCTCGTCTCGGAAGTTATGCTTCAGCAAACGCAGGTCAGCAGAGTCATGCAGAAATTCCCTGTTTTTCTGAAGCGTTTTCCCACTCTTCGCAAGCTTGCCCGGGCGAAGAGCTCCGACGCTATCCGCGCCTGGCGCGGAATGGGATATAATAACCGGGTCCTCCGACTTCAACAGCTTGCACGGATTATCGAGCAGCACTTTGATGGGAGATTGCCGGAGCGAGTAGAACAGCTCAGGGAGCTTCCCGGAATCGGTCCGTACACGGCTCACGCAGTCGCCTGTTTTGCGTTCGGGAAACAGGTCCCGGTTGTCGACACCAATATCGCGCGAGTTCTTCATCGACTCTTTCCAACGAACGGTGGTCGCAGAAGCCCAGGAAGCACAAAACCCGGCGGTGCGGAGACGTGGGAACTCGCCGGGCGAATCCTTCCTAAGAATCGTGCGTACGAGTGGAATCAGGCCTTGATGGATCTGGGCGCGACCCTCTGCACTGGTCGTTCACCGAGATGCGGACTGTGTCCCCTCCAAACGCTATGCCCCAGCGCTCACACTGTGCGACACGACAAGAGGAAACCCACGAGGCCTGAACGGGGCCGAGGTGGAACACCCAATCGGATCTTTCGGGGACGCATCGTGGAAGTGCTGCGAAATCTCAATGGGCGAGGGTCGATCAGCAGCAGTTTGCTCGCCAAGTCAGTCAAGCAAGACTATCAGCATCGCGACAGGCGATGGTTTACAGAACTTCTGGACAACCTGGAGCGTGACGGCCTCGTTCAACTGAGAAAATTCAAGTCCGGGGTACGAGTATCACTTCCCGAGAAATGAAGAAGAGAAAAGACAGCACGAGCAGCGGTCACATAAGGTCTCTGCTAGACATCTATGCCGTGAAGCAGGATGCGATCAAGCAGCGGCTGCTTGAGTTTGCCAACGTTCCCTCGCGGGAATATTTCTACGAGTTGCTCTATTGTCTGATG
>VGWB01000335.1 GCA_016873755.1 Ignavibacteria bacterium
TTCGCCGCCCCTGTGAACGAATGGTTGCGCTCGGAATGGTTCAGCTTTGCGGAATCCCGGATTCGGAACACTCGATTGATGCAACGCAACCTCTTCAGAACGGAGTTCATCGACACTCTGATTCAGAGTCACCGGAGCGGGAAACGGGACGAGGGAATGCCGCTCTGGGCCCTATTGAACCTTGCCCTCTGGTACGAACACTGGATTGAAGGGAAGCCCCTTTGACTGATGAACCGAACAGCGGGATGCTGAAAGAGCAGGTACGTGAGTATTGGAACGCTCATCCATGCGGCACCCAATTTACGGACCTCGAATGGGGATCGAGGGCTTTTTTCCAGGAGGTTGAGGGATTCCGTTACAGGATGCAGCCCTTTATGCACTCGATCATCGGCTTCGACCGGTATGCTGGGAGGGATCTCCTCGAAATCGGCTGCGGGCTTGGGACTGATCTACTCCAGTTCGCGCGCGGGGGCGCACGCGTCACCGCGGTCGATCTTGCACCATCGAGCGTTGAGCTTGTCAAAAAGCTCTTTCATCTTCACGGGCTCACAGTTGATGCACGCGTGGCCGACGCTGAGAACCTTCCCTTCGACGACAACAAGTTCGACTTCGTGTATTCCTTCGGCGTCCTCCATCACACTCCGAACACGCAACGCGCTATCGATGAGGTCTACCGCGTCCTGAAACCAGGTGGCGAGTGCGTTATCATGCTGTACCACCGCCGATCGCTCTACACTATCGTCGGGACACCACTGTATACCATCGCACGCGCGTTCAGCAGCAAACGCTTAAGGCAAGAAGCTGATCGCGCCCCTTCCGCTCCTTCTACCGTTGAAGAGTGGGTGCGGCGCTACGACGGAACCATGAACCCGCTCGGGAAAGCCTACACACGGGTTGAGGTGCAATCAATGTTCAGAAGCTTCCATAGCCTTCGAATCCAATTCTGTGATCCTATCCGTCGACACCTTCCAGCACTTTTCAACTGGATGAACCAGCGCCTCCTCGCATCACGGTTTGGATTCTATATGGTCATCCATGCGACGAAGTGAACCAACTCCATGCATCTCGCCGAGCTGAAACGAATTTGCGATCCTCTCTCCGTCCGCACAGTTCTCCTCCTTCCTTTTGAAGATGAGGCAATACTCGCGCTCGCAACGCGCGAGTTCCCCCGTGCAACACAACACATAATCCGAAAAGAAGATCTTGCTGGCCTCTCACCTGCACGCATCATTGCTCGTATACGGCAGGTCCCGGTCGATTTGATCATCGCGTCAATTGGGAATTCCGCTGTACGGCGCAACCGCACTACTGTGGAGCTGATGGTTGCTCTGAGCCGCGCCTGCTACCGGTTGGTCCGTATTAAGGAAGACGATTTTGCAATCGTTGCACGCACCAACCTGGTGTTCCGTATCTTGCCCTTACTTGTCGCGGCGCTCGTGGTCGGCCTGGGCTGCGTTCTCTGGACATACGGCTTGCTTTTTTTCTATAGACTGGCTCCCCGGCCGGCGAGAATCCACCATCAGACAACAACCGAGAACCTGCACAGAATCTTGTTCATCCGATGCGATCTTGCCGGCTCGGTGCAGGCAGGCGGATCTGCCACACACATTGCAGGGATGGTAAACGCTTTTCGACGAGCTGGTCTGGAGGTCGTGTACCTAGCGGATCAACAGCTGGAGGCTCTTCCGTCTGATGTACAGCAGATCTGTATCAAGCCCTTTGAGTTCCTTGGGATATTTGACGAGTTTCAACTTCTCGGATTCAATCTGCAGCTAATGCGCAGGTTACCGACAATCATTCGTAACGTGCGTCCGCATTTCATCTATCAGCGACATGCCGCTCTCTCGTTCGCGGTCGGAGTGATAGCAAGAAGAACGCAACTGCCGCTCGTTCTTGAAGTGAACGCCTCTGAAGTATGGGTGAAGCGACACTGGAGTCGACTTGTTTTCAGCAGTCTGGCAACACGCTGCGAAGCTCTCGCACTGGCGCTCGCCGATCGCATCGCCGTGATCTCCAGGGGGGTGCTGGAGCAACTGGGTCCATACGAGTTTGACCGCGCCCGATGCGTGTTGAATCCCAACGGAGTTGACCCCGATGTATTTCATCCCGATATTGACGGCACGCCAATTCGGGACCGGTACGGCTTATTGCACTGTACCGTTGTTGGTTTCATTGGCACGTTTGCCCGTTGGCACGGTGTAGAGACACTGTTCGAAGCTGCGATCCTCTCGATTCGAGCTGACAGCACCCTGCGATTCTTATTCGTCGGAGAGGGGAGCTTCCGTTCAACCTTGGAGAAGCGGGTTGAGGACCTTGGCGTGCAGACCATGTTTGTCTTCACAGGGCTTGTGCCCCCCAGGGACGCACCAAGGTATCTAGCTGCTTGTGATATCCTTGTTTCACCGCATCTTGGATTCGAGGACGGCACGAAGTTCTTCGGCTCACCTATGAAGCTCTTCGAGTACATGGCAATGGGGAAGGCCATCATTGCAAGCCGTTTGGAGCAGATTGGCGAAGTCATTAGAGACGGGATCAACGGTCTCCAGATGACCCCTGGCGATAGTCGGCAACTTGCAGAGCTCATCCTGAAGCTGGCGCACGACGAGGACTTACGGGCCAAGTTGGGACGCCAAGCACGACAAGATGTTATCAGCCACTGCACTTGGGATGCCAACGTCG
>VGWB01000336.1 GCA_016873755.1 Ignavibacteria bacterium
ATTGTGCTCCACAAGACGCTGGGCCACATCATCCGTATGCCCTACGTAGAACCTCCCGGTCCTCCGGCTCCTCAGTATGTAAACGTAAAACATTCTGTGGACCGTACCGGGGTCGAACCGGTGACCTCCACAATGCCATTGTGGCGCTCTCCCAAACTGAGCTAACGGCCCAGCGATGTCCAACAAATATACCCAAAGAGCGCGGGAAAGTCAACGACAAACTCCTTGCGGAGCCAGCCTCTTTTCGGTACATTTCCTTCGGAATTCTTCATCACGATGACAGATGAGACGACTTAGCTTCCTGTTGGTTGCGTTGGGTGGAGCCGTTCTCTTTGTTTCATCCTGCAAAGACGAAATCGCCGATCCCTCAGTGAATCCGATTGTGTTCCCACAAGAGAACGTGAGCTTCACGCGGCACGTCGAGCCGCTGTTTCAACAGAGATGTTCGTTCATCGGATGTCACGCGGGCGGCAATCCGGCTGCCGGTCTCGATCTCTCAACACCGGCATACAACAAGCTGATGAACCACCAGCCGCGGCTTGTGGTTTCCGGCGAAGGCAGCAACAGCCTCCTGGCTCAGCGCATCGATGGACGGTTCCCGCGGCAAATGCCTCTTGATCGCGAGCCGCTGAATGCCAACCAGATCAGCGGCGTCAAAAAATGGATTGATGAGGGTGCGTCGAATAACTAAAGGGGATCCGCCTCAAGCGGACCTGGCTGTCCTAGTGCGCACCTTCGATCCGGATATCCCGTCCCCAGTTCAGTTTTTTTCGCAGCAAATCGTAGTAGCTTGTATTGCGGCGCTTCACCAGGTTGGCCGTATGCGGCGCTTTCTTCACCCTGATTTCGACCGGGGGCTTCAGGATGAGCTCGTCCTGCCCGTCGGCGGTGAGGTGAACCCTGTGGGGCGTCGCTGGGATCTTGATGCGTACGACAGAATCATCGGGGACTATGACCGGACGAGCTGTGAGGGAGTGCGGACAGATTGGGCTAATGGTTATCGACCGGTTGTGCGGAGTGACGATCGGTCCCCCGTTTGCCAAAGCGTAAGCCGTCGATCCGGTCGGTGTGCAGAGGATAATTCCATCGGCCGTAAACGTTGCCAGAAACTCGGCGTTGACAAATGTCTGGAAATCGAGCACACGGGACGTCCCGTACTTATCAACCACGATATCATTGAGAGCGAGATAAGACCTTGCCGATCTTGAGGTTGATCCCTGGAGCATCATCCTTTCTACGATAAAGTAATCACCTCTCAAGATCTCCGTCAGGCAGGAATCAAGATCCTCCACCGACACTTCAGCGAGAAAGCCGAGCTTGCCCAAGTTGATGCCCAGGATGGGCGTGCCGCTCGAGGCGACCATCCTGGCAATCCGCAATATCGTTCCATCGCCGCCCAGAGAGATGATCATCTCGCAAGAGCGAGGGAGCTTCGCCTCAGTAACCGCCCTGATCCCTTTCATCCTCTTGCGGGTGGTCTGTCGTACCAGTTCGGCAAGGGACCGCTCCACGATGAACTCCACTCCCTCCTGCTCGAACCGCTGCGCAAGCGCCTCGAATACACGAGGGACGCCCTCCTTCTGAAGATTGCCAGCAATACCGAATCTCATAATCAAGTCTTCTTTTCGTCTTTGGTAGATGTGTCCGTAGGCCCGGATTCAGAGCCTTGACCCTTTGCCTTCTCGTCCACAAAGTTGAGCTTCAGATCCCGCAGGACATTCGTAAGGAGGCGACTCTCCTCGTCCGTCAGATTTCCCTTCGTCTTCATCTCCACCATGTCAAGCGTGTCAATAGCGAATTGGGCTTGTTCCAAGTCCCGCTCAACACTGTCAGTCAGAGGATTCTTGACCTTCCCCATATGCTGCATGGCAGCGTTGTGAAACATCAACACGAGGCCCATGAAGAGCGCGGTATCCTTTTCACTTTTTCCCATCAAGCGTTACTCCTTTTTCCGTAGCGAGAAAGTTCCCACAGTTTCGCGTACTTCGTGAAGACGTAACCCGCAGAGAGCACACAGAGAATAAATCCCGGGATGCCGTCGAGGAATCCTCTCCGGATCAAGTACATCCTCACAAACACCCAGATCGGTCGAAAGATCAACTTCGCAATTCCAAAGTGCTTCCCCTTTTCGACCAGTTCCTCTGCACCCAGTGATGTGTACCTATTGAATTTCTCAAAGTAGTGCTGCAAGTTTGGGTCAGTATAGTGCAACAGATCGGATCGCAGACGTCCAACCTTGCCTTTGACCTCAAGGCGCTCGTGGACACGATCTTCGGTGAAACGCCCCGCTTCACGTTTGAACAACCTCAGCACGTAACCGGGGTACCATCCACAATGTCTTATCCAGCGGTTGAGGAAGTATGCTCTCCTTGCCACTTCATATCCGCTGAAACCGCCAACCTCTTTTCCGACAATGGACTGTATCTCACCAGCTAAACTATCAGTTGCGCGCTCATCTGCATCCAGCCATAGCACCCAGGCACCTGTGCATTGGGATAGGGCAAAATTCTTCGCGGCTCCATAGCCCTCCCACGGCCTGAGATACACTTTGGCACCCATGGACCTGGCGATGTCCACCGTCTTGTCTATGCTGCCCCCGTCGACAAGCACCACTTCACTCGCCCAGCTGACGCTCTTAAGGCACTCGCGGATGTTCCGC
>VGWB01000337.1 GCA_016873755.1 Ignavibacteria bacterium
CATTGTTATCTGCTCGAACCGTATTGCGTGTGTTCGTATGATCATGTCCGCCTGACTCCCTCACGTAGTCAGTTCTTAATCGGAAAGGATGATTCGCGACGGCCTTGCCGGCTCGAGTCATTCTCACTTCAAAGGGCTTTCTTCGAAGTCTGGCCATATTTGCATCATTGTCTTCTGTCGGTATAGATGGCCTCGCTTCGTAAGGCTCATTCATCACGATTCTGAGCGTTTGTTCGACGACCACAATCGTCGTATCTCCCTTCTTGCTTGGATCGGCCTGAAGCTCGACGCGAAGCAGACACGCAACTGTGGAATGTGGGCTTCTCTTGACTGCCGCAAACTGAATCGTCCCATTCTTAGCGTTGCCGTAAGAAACGTTGGCCAAGGGCGATGGCACAGTATCACCATCTGCAGCGATAAAACTCCCATACTGAGTGCTGTCGATGCTGAACATCAAGAGCTGATTCCCGTCAAGCTCAACGTCTTGATCGTTCACATCCTTCGCCCGCACAAACAGCCGTGTAGCCTCGGTGAAAGCCACGGTGTCCTGCTCTGATCGAACCTCAAAATGATCAAGTCGTGTTGCCTTGATGACCAGGGTATCAACCGCCGTCTCACACTCGTTCGCTGAAAGCAGGCGGGCAACCGCCGCGCTTGCCACCTCCTTCTCGTCGCTCCCTTTCTTGAGACTCACACCTTGACGAGCTCTGTCACCTCCGCCACTCACGCTAGCAGGGATCTCCTCTTCACCGCCATCGCTGGGAGAGGGATAGCCCGTGATCTGCACGACCGCTGAGTCCACCGTCAGACTATCGACCGCAATGAACTCAAATGGCTGCGTTGCCCGCTCAAACGATGATCCCGTCTCATCCCAGTTTACGTACCGTAAGACGCCAAACTCTGCCCCCTTAGAGATCGAGATGTCGAACTCTCGCTCCGACCGATACTCCACAAGTGTCCCGTCCGCCTTCTTCCCCTTGATCGGCACCCTGACCGTATCGCCCGGGGCGATCCGTCTCTTGGCAAACTCGACAATCGGGCAAACGTCCTCGCCTTTTATCATCACTCCAACCTCTCCAAACTTCCAGATCTCATCCACGGCTTCGGCCCGTATCGTCACCGGTTCCGGGCCCGCACCATACGGCACCTGCCCGTTCGCAACATACTTCACTTTTCCTCCCCTCGCAATGCCATATGGCACTGTCACCTGATCCGGTATCGTGTCCGCTCCCTCCACAACAAAGCTTCCGCCTTTCGGCCGACTCCCTGATTCTTGTGTCGTTGTCCGTCCTTGGAGTTTCAGGTTGACTGAGCTTGTCGACCCGTCTGGCTGAATCTTCTGCGTCAGCTTGGCAGCACCTCCGCCTCCCCCGCCCGGCACAACGCTGATCACCACCCGCCGCGTCGTGTCGATCTCTGCCTCCTGGTCGTTCACATCCTTCGCGATCACCGTCACCGCCGTTCCTTCTCCATACGTCACTTCCTCCCTCTCCAGCTCGACCGTGAGGTGATCCAGCGGGTCATACACCAGCTCCACCTGCACGCTGTCGCTCTTTCCCCCTCCACTTAAAAGAACCGTCGCCGTGTCCCTGTTATCCGGCACCTTCCCCCGTCTCGGATCAAACACCAACTCAACCTGATTCATCGGGCTGTAGCCTCCGGACCAATCCAGCAACTGGACCGTCAGTTCTCCTTGTTCATTCGCTCCCTCCAGATACGCATATGGTCCTTTGGCTCTGACCTTTACTGTCACCGGTGCAACCGCTCCCGGTATGCGAATCGGCCAATACAGCGCCCCCGTGCCGTCGAAGCTTGTGAACTCGATGTAGGCCCTTTCATCGTTTGACAAACGGATCTTGTCCGATCGTACTTCCCACCTCGTCAATCTCGCCTTTGGCAAGATTGCTGCCGCAGCCATGGCTCTCCCGGTGATCCACAGCGATGGTGCTTGATGCCGGTAGAACTCAGCCCGATAGGAAAAGGTTGCTACCGGATCCTGAAGTGATGAGTCTGGTGGAAGCAGGTTGATCTCCCGCTGGGCTTCTATCCACACGTTGGAGTTGAATCCATACATACGACAGTCGACCCTTCCTCCTTTACCCCATTCTCCGGCGAATGGCGTGTCCCGGGAGTACGGACTGCCTCCCGAGCCGCCCGGGTCTCGTCCGATTGAACGTATCGCATATTCTTGAGACCCCTGCATAAACGCTATCACTACGTGCTCGTTAGGCAACAAAGATACTGGCTCCTGATCTATTTCGCCCCTGACCTCAAGTCTGCTGGTGAGCGTGACCGTTGGCAACCCATCTTGCAGAACAAGGGATGGCGGGTCGAAATACGAGACCGGCTTTGGAAGGCTATCTGATGTCATCGAGAACTTTGGCGTCAGTTTTGGGCGGATCTCCACCTTCTCTCTGATAATGACCTGAGAGTAGAGAAAGCCGGGAACGAGAAGCAAGAAACAAGTGAGTTGCTCGAGCGATGTGCGGGAGGGGAGGGATGTCATAGCAGACCTGCGGCAGAAAAAATGCGAAGTGATATTCTGTTCGCCGGAGCCGGCGAAAAGCTACAGGTTTGCCCTGACAATGTCAAGCAAAAAATGAGAAATCTTTCAGCGACATCGTCCCGACACGATGAG
>VGWB01000338.1 GCA_016873755.1 Ignavibacteria bacterium
CGTATCGTTCGGCTTAAAACATCCGTGGTCAAGCAGTACCTCGATCTCATTCCACTTGACTCTGAAAGCGAGCAGACATAACTTACAACCCCACCTACACCTGGTATCACCTGATACTATCGTAGAAGCTGCAGCTTCTTCACCTCAACGAACTCCTCTGCCACTAGGCGATAGAAGTACACACCGCTCGGCAGATCGTGCGCGTTGAACGGAATGGTGTAAACGCCGGCCTCCAGCATGCCATCCAAAAGCACACGAACCTCCCTCCCTAGCACGTCATAAACCCTGAGGTTCGCCATTCGTCGCTCTGCCATCGAAAACCGAATCGTCGTCGTCGAGTTGAACGGGTTCGGGTAGTTCTGGCTCAGGCTAAATTCATTGGGGAGTGTCCCCTCGCGCTCTGCAAGCGTTGCGGATTCAGTTCTAAATCTCCCCTCGGTTGACCATTCACTTGACCCGTAGGCGTTGAATGCCATCACCTTCCAGAGGTAGATCTTGAAAGCCTCGAGCGGCTGAGTCACTACGTAAAACGTATCGCTCAGTGATACTACATCGAGAACAGTTCTGGGCGGCAACGTGTTGTCAGTAACAAGAAGTCGGAAGGAGGTCACTCCGCTGCTTGTCCACGAAAACGTGGGCATCCGCGACACATTGTTTGCAATTGGCGGAGCAAGAAGAATCGGCGGGAGTGGCCAGCCCGCCTTGAAGCTTCTTGGAGCCGTGTATGATCCTACGCCCCCCTGGTTACCCGCGACGACGCGCCAATAGTAGGTGCCTTGCGCAGCCAAGCCGCTCACAGTCACAGCCGTATCGGGCGTTTCAAAAGTGCCGACGAGAGACATTGATAAGAAATCGGAAGCCCGGGCAACTTGAAGCTTGTATCGGAGGGCCGTGGGATCCTTAAGCCACTTCAGACCTTCCCCTTTGGGAAAATTCTGTTCGGCATCGAGAGGATAGGCAAGCAGCGGTATCGCCGGCGGTGTGCCAAGCGTGATGAGCGTTCCACCCGGCTGGCTCTCGTTATTGTTTCGGTCAAGCGCAGATACCTCGAAATAGTACTGAACATCGGTCGTGTCGATTCGTGAAGGCAGAGTTACGCTATTCTGGCCGGAGAGAGCGAGAAGGTTTCTGGAGTTCTCCAGGTCGGACGGTTGATAGGATGATTTGGTGAACCGATACACGACATATCGAAAGGCCGTGTCGCCATCGGCAGCCGCACCCGGTTTGTCCCAGCGAAGATCATACAGGTTGGCTGTTGCGCTTTGGACCGCGCGAAGGTTCGATGGTGCGTTCGGCTTGACCGTGTCCTTCCAACTCAAGACTGGTGCGAGTGCCGGCGTTCGATACTGACCAACGGTGAGCAATTCGCGGACTCCCCCACTGTTCGTGGCAATCAGGTTCGCCCGGAAGATGATGCTCCCCTTGACCTTTGGATTCCCCCGGTTGAAATCGATCTGCCGCCCGATCTCGCTCGCCCCCACAGTCGTGATGTTCCCCGTGTACAGGTGCCTGCCGTATGCGGATGCGGAATCTGCCCACCACGGTTGGAGTCTGCCGTAATCAGTTCCGCCGCCGAAAGGCCAGTAGAGTTGCGGGGTGATGTAGTCGATGTAGCGTCCTCTGATCCATGCAAGTGCATCACAATAGATCGTGTTGTATGCATCCAAGCCGAATATCCCGGGAACATACGGGTCAGGCCTCCAAATCCCAAACGGACTCATGCCGAATTTTACATAGGGTTTTGTCGCCTGAACGCTGTCATAGATCTGTCGAATCAAGAGATTGACGTTGTCCCGCCTCCACTCCTTCACGTCCGTGAACCCACGAGAGTGCGAAGCAAACGTCGCCGCGTCTTGGTTCGTGAGGTTGTACTCAGGATATGGGTAGAAATAGTCATCCATGTGCACGCCATCGATGTCGTATCGGCGAACAACATCCCCAATAACCTTAGCGACATGGTCCCGAACCTGTGGGAGTCCTGGATCCAGGATCTTGAGAGTCCGAGTGCTGCTAATGGCAGTAAGTACCCAGTCAGGGTGCTGATTAATAACATGCGTGGAGGAGTTCGGATAGCTCCCAAAGTTGTAGTGTGCCCGATACGGATTGAACCAGGCGTGCAGTTCCATCCCTCGCCTGTGGGCCTCCTGAATGGCAAATTCCAGCGGGTCATAGCCGTCGGACGGAGCCGTGCCCTGGGTGCCGGTGAGCCAATGGGACCACGGTTCATAAGGGGATTTGTACAGAGCGTCGCACTCGGGTCGAACCTGAAAGACAACGGCGTTGATTCCAGCAACGATGAGCTGGTCGAGCAGAGCGATCAGTGCATCCCTCTGATTTTTTCCTTCAAAGGGATTTTTCAGAGCTTGAGACGGCCAATCAAGATTCGTGACCGTCGCTATCCACGCGCCGCGAAATTCACGCTTGGGGGGGACCTGTGCAAGAACAAGGTGGAAGGAAATGGTGAGAAGAAGAATCGTCGGCACAAATCGGTGACAAGAAATCATCGATAGTCTCTGTCTCCAGTGGTAGATTGGTCAACGTTTTCTCTTGAACATCTCCATCGAGAACAAGTACTTGAGCGAAGCCTGGACGAGAGACGGTT
>VGWB01000339.1 GCA_016873755.1 Ignavibacteria bacterium
TTGACAGGCTCCTTCGGTGTGGTCGACCATTGTTCCTGGTCGAGGTATTGCGGATTGGGCACGGCGTAGCCCGGACCGACGTTCACAACGATGCCGCTCTGGACTTTCTCCTTCTCCTTGACGCCGGGCGGGAGGTACAGGCCGTGCGCAGTCCGGTCCGAGTCCGAATCGGGCGCTACCAGGACTTTGTCCCCCACAAGAATTATTTTCTTCCGGGTTTTGATCTCCATTGCCTCTTCGTTACTGCACTCCACCCGTTGCCGGAACGGGCGTCTGAACATGTTCCGTCTGAACGCAGATTTGTTCCAAATCACCCCACGAACGAGCAAAGCGAGTGAGCGGGTGGTGACTTGTGAACCCCGTCCGCTTTCTGGACTGGAACCCCTCTTTGCAGTTCCCGACGAAAAACGTCGGGCTTCTCAATTCGATAGTGAACTCAATTCAACAACGTTAAGTTCAGTCGAATTGGAAGTCGGAACGGCGGGATTTTCCGCCTTCGTCCCTTCGGGACTCCGGCGGATCCTCAAAATGGCAACTGCTCGTTTCGCTTCGCTCAACTCGCAGGCCATTTTGGGAGAACCCGCGACCCCTTGTCGGAACGGCGGGATTTGAACCCGCGACCCCTTGCACCCCAAGCAAGTGCGCTACCGGGCTGCGCTACGTTCCGAGTGATGAGTCGACCTCTTCTCCAAAATAAACAGTTTTCCGCTCCGGTGCAATGTGCAGAGACTTTGACCCAACGCGGTTGGCACCTGACAAGAACGTATGCGGTTTACGCTGCTCGAAAGAAGTCTTTTGCAGAAGGGCTTTCCATTCCGAGTCAGTGTCACTGAGACAAAAATGGGTTTGGAATTCCAAACCCCGGAAACGAAAGCGGCGTTAGCAGCGAAAGCCCTTCAGCCCTCTTTTCACTTGAACTTCTCCGCCAGCTCTTCGAGAAAGTTCTTCACCTCCATCATATCCGCGCGGATCTCCTCATCCTGTATCTTCTTCTTTGGAGGAACAGTCAGAAGCTCCAATTGCTCGGCGCCATCGGACTCCGGCACGTACTCTTCAAGGACCCTTTTCGCGCCCTCGATAGTGTACCGCTCATCTCTCAGCAGTTTCTTGATATACAGGATGAGCTTGATGTCTTTGTTCGTATAGATTCTGTTGCCAGCGCGGTTCTTCGCCGGCTTGAGCTGAGGAAACTCCGATTCCCAGTACCGGAGCACATACTGCTCGAGTCCCGTGATCGTGCTGACCTCGCTGATCGAGTAGTAGAGCTTCTTGATGCCGATGTGTTTCATGGGTCGAGACGAAGCAGTGAAAGGAGTGACCGAGTTATCTTCGAACAAAGTAGAGAAAATTGGATAGACTTGCAATTGACCGGTTGGGCATGGCAAGGGTCGCCGGAACAACTATTCAAGCTTCTCAATGATGACAAAGGCGACAACGGTATTCTCGGTGTGTGAGAGCGAGAGATGGACGCGGCATTGTGACAGCTGACCCGCAACAAAATCGTGGAGGATGATCTTCGGGGCACCGGAAGGCTCATTGACCACTTCAACGTCTCGCCAGCGGAACTTCCCGCTCCAACCGGTTTCCATCGCTTTGCTCACCGCTTCCTTGGCTGCGAACCGGGCCGCAAAGTGCTCGTGGGGCTTCTTGGCCGAATTGCAGTACGCAACTTCAGTATCAGTGAACATTTTCTTGATCAGCGGGGGTCCCCACGCATCGAGTGCCATCTTCATTCGCTTCACGTCAACAACGTCGACACCAATACCCTGAATCGCTCCCATGGTCAGCCTGATCCTTTGTTTTCTTGCCGAACAATATCAATGATCTGCGTGACGTCGTCTATCTCGTAGTCCGCATGCGAGTGAACGGTGCCAAACGTATCACCGTAGCGTGCGAAGACCGTCTTCATCCCCACTTGCGCCGCACCGACAACGTCGCGCTCAGCCCAATCACCCACCATCAGTGTCTCTTCGGGCCGCACCTTGAGCTGCTTAAGCGCCTCCACGAACGGCTCCGCATTGGGTTTGCGCATGTGTGTATCATCAAAAGTCACCACGGCGTCGAAGATGTGGTGAAGGTTGAGGTAACAGAGTCGAAGCCATGCTTCCCGCCCAGGCGCGTCGGAAACGACCGCAAGCTTCAGATTCATCTTCAGCAGTTCGACAAGCGTGAGATAGACATGCGGATAAAGAACAAGGGCTGCCTCGCGCGCTCGGCGATAGGCGATAATGCCGGACGCCAGAATCTTGTGGTCCACTTTGCTGAACTCATCGAAGAGAAGTTGATCGAAAACATTCTGAAACTCGATCCCCTGCTCGGCATAGATCGCGTCGATCCGGCGACGGATCTCTTCGGTCGGCAGTCGCAGCCCGGCATCCTGCATCGCGCGAATGGCAGCTTCAATCGCCTGGCTCTTCATGGCCATGAAGTCCACAAGCGTGTTGTCGAGATCGAAGACGACTGATTTGATCATGCTTGGTATTGAGGAAGAATTCAGAAGTCAGGAGTCAGAATGGAGAAGCCGATCGCCACT
>VGWB01000340.1 GCA_016873755.1 Ignavibacteria bacterium
TGAACGGGTGCGGGGAGAGGTGGCTGCATTTGCTTGTGGTTGAAAGAGATCCTTGTACGCGGTCCGCTTCCTTCAGCCTGCAATCGCTGAAGTCACCGTGGGGAAGGAGCAAGCCCCCCGACGAAAGGAGCTTTGCTCCTGCTGTCACCGCTGGTGTGAGGAGGATCACTTCATCAACATCATCTTGCGAACCTCGTGGCTACCGCCAGTGGAGAAGCGGTAGAGGTACATGCCGCTGGAAAGGTTACGAGCATCGAACGTTACCTTGTGTGTTCCGGCTCCTTGATATTCGTCGACGAGCGTACTGATCTCCCGGCCAAGCATATCGTAAACCTTGAGCGTCACGTCGGCTGAACGAGGCAACGAGTAGTTGATGATCGTGGTCGGATTGAATGGATTTGGATAGTTCTGATGCAGAACAAAGTCCGATGGAACGGATGCGACGTCAACATCCTTGACGCCGGTGACAAATCCCTGTGGGTTGTAGTTCGCCCAGGGGAGATCCCAGCGTGTGGAGCCGAAGGCACCACGGTACGTCGTTTGAGTAAAGAACGTATCCAGCCGGGAGTTGGCAAAGCTCGCACCCGAGAGGGCAGGGGAGCCTGACTTCGGCATCGGGTCGGGATTCAGCAGAAAGAAGGGATCGGTCAGCTGTGCGTCCGCCGGCTGTGCGAGCACCGTATTTCCGAAGCTCGCCGTTGTTGCCCATGCCGTCGGATTAAACCCTGTCGTGATGCTGGCAGTCTTGAAGCCGCCCTTGTTTCCAGCGAAGATCGTGTTCCGCAGCTGAACCGTGTCACCCATTGCCGCATTTGCCACATTGTTCCCGTCGAAGAGCAGCGCATCAGGCCAACCCATCACGATGGAGTTGTAGAGACCATAGAAGGTTGACCGCCTCCAGTGCCCGCCGCGCCGGAAGTTCGGGTTCCAGCCGGTCGCCGAGGTGTCCGCCATCGGTCCAACGAAAGTCGCGTTGGAGACAATAGGCAGAGAACGGGGTGCAGCGAATGTACCACCTGCATCATTGTCCGCTTCCATCGCGTGACTGCCGCTGATGTCGGCAACCAATGGATCACGCAGAACGAAGAGGAACTGCAGCTTCCCGCGAAACCCGTTGTCGGTGTCGATGTCATCGTCCAGCGCCCCGAGTGAAACAAGGTGTTTTGCGTTGACAGTGCCACCGAAGAACTCGAAGGCATCGTCACCGCTATAGCTGACCTGCACATACTCGACGAGGGTCTTGCGTCCAACGCCGCCCAGCGTTAGTCCGTTGATCTCGTTGTTGGGCTGGAAGGCGATGCCGGGATACTCGATGCGGACATAGCGTAGGACGCCTGAGGAATCGTCGTCGTTGGGTGAGGTTGCACCACCGTATTTGATGGCGTTGCCGCTTGCGTCGGTGACGCCTCCCTCGATAGTGCCTTCACCGCCGGGTAGATTGACGCTGGCACGGCCGGCGATGATGATCCCACCCCAATCGCCAGCTGCTCGTAAACCAGAAGGCTGAGCACTCGTGAAAACGATGGGACGCGAAGCAGACCCATTGGCAAAGATCTTCCCACCTCTGTCGATGATCAGTGTTCCCTTCGTTGATTTCTCACCGACAATGAGAGTCCCGCTTTCGATGGAAAGCGTGGCTGGAGACTTGATCACAACAAATCCCTTCAACATATAGATTTTTGAGGCCGAGAGTGTCACCGACGAAGAGATGTCACCCTGCAGGACGGAGTCTGCGGCGATCTGTGCAAACATGAACGACGGAGTGAGCAAAACCGCGAGCAGAAACGGGCGTACCTTACTGATCATTATACCTCCTAGGATAAATGATGAAACGAGTTGGTTGATTTCCTGCAGCTCCGGTTAGTGCTGCAGGGAGTTACGGCAGGGACTGATCCGTCATAGCTTCATTGACAGCCCCAGGGAGAATGTCGATGATTTCGAATTCGACCGTGCGATCTTGTCACCTTGCGCGAAGATCTGTTTTTTGGCGAGGATGTCCTTCGCGGACGCTTTCAACTCGAAGTTGCGGAAGACCGTCTGTGCTATCGTGAAGTCGACGATGTCCCGAGGCAACTCGACGACGTCTTCGTCATAGATGGTTGCGACCTCGACGATGCGAGCGCCGATCCGGTTGAAGAGAATGCTCACGCTGGTGCCGGTGCTCACATTTATGTAATTCAAACCGGCATTGATGCTGTACGGAGATTGCCCCTGGAGAGGTCGATTGCTCCTTGCATAAGCGAGCGCTGAACCAGAGATATCGACGTCAGACTTGATGCGCGTATAGTTCGCAGTGATCGAGAAATTCGATAGTCCCTCGTGCAGGAATCCGAGCGATTTGCGGAGTTCAAATTCAACCCCGTAGTTTGTTCCCGCTTTTGCATTCGCGAACGTGCGCTCGGCCCCGAGCGAGTTACCCGGCACGACGACCTGCTCGATCGCATTCGTGAAATCCTTATAAAAGAAGCTCACCGAGGCAATCTCTCCGCCGTCGGGGAACGTCTCAAGGCGGAGATCGTAA
>VGWB01000341.1 GCA_016873755.1 Ignavibacteria bacterium
TGCTCGATAGGGAATTGCTTCGCCCTGGAGAGGAGGGGCTGGTCCAGATCCACTTCGAAAAGCCGGTGGTTGCCGATGCTGGAGACCGGTTCGTTGTGCGGACATATTCTCCTCTTCAGACGATCGGTGGCGGATCCATTCTCGATCCACATCCTGTGAAGCACAAACGATTTCAGGAAGAGGTGCAGCAACGCCTACGACAGATTGCTGAAGGGGACCCGCAGCAGCAGGTACTTGAACAGCTCATGAAGCTTGACAGTTCGTTGGTATCGGTCAACGAGCTTTCCAGAGCGGCCAGTCTTCCGACCGACGTTTGCCTGCAGCACCTCCAGTCGCTGGAGAAGGAAAACCAGGCAATCTGCTATCATCAAGTGTATTGGTACGCCTCCGCCAACCTCGTCATGCTGAGAAACAGGGTGAAGGAGGTTTTGGACCGGTTTCATCGCGATCATCCGTTGCGCACGGGGATGCCGCTTAGCGAGCTGCATTCACGTATCAAACCTGCGATTGACAAACGGCTCTTCGATGCGCTCTGCGATACTCTCGGGCGTGAAGGCGTTGTGAGCGTAGTGTCCGATCGGGCGAGCCGTGCCGATTTCCGCGTGCAACTCTCCTCTGACCAGATACGGCTGAAGGAGAACATCGAGCGACGATTTCTCGCTGCCCCGTTGATGCCTCCGGGTGTCGAAGATGTTCTCGTAGGCACGGGAAAAGAGGGCGAACAGATCCTTCAGCTCATGATTGATGGAGGAGAATTGGTGCGGCTCGAAGAAGGGATCGTCATTCATAGGAATGCAATTGAGCAGGCGAAACGGTCGGTCACGGAACTGTTCGCCAAACAACGCCAGGCGACGCTCAGCGAAATCAGACAGCATCTGGGAATCACGCGGAAGTATGCAGTTCCTCTGTTGGTGTATCTTGACAGCGTTGGCTTCACCGAGCGGGACGGTGATGTTCGCCTCCTGAAACAACCAAGGCTGTAATAGTCGTTTCATAGCCAGGAATGGGACGGAGGTTCTATGGAACACACATACAATGATCTGCTTAAGGAAATCGGTGTCGATCTTGCGTTGCACGACCAGCTCATGGAGTACAACACTCGTCACCACACCATGAGCTATGCCTCGTGCGCGAACAGACCGGCTGCAATGCGGTATTTTGACGAGTCGTTTCACGCCTCACATGGCGAGCGGGTGGCGGAGGTCTATGGGTACCGAAAACGAGGCGGAAAGTCGATAGGGACATTCTGCATCTACGTGCCCGACGAGATTGCCCTCGCTGCCGAGGTGCTGCCCATTCCGTTGTGCGGCGGTTCGCACTGGTCGGTCGACTATGCAGACAAGATGTTCCCGAGGGAAATCTGCCCGTTGATCCGCTCCACCTTCGGGATGGCATTCAGCAATACATGTCCGTACAAGAAACTCAAGGACGGTGTCGTTGGCGAGACGACGTGCGACGCGAAGAAAAAGGCGTGGGACCTTCTGAAGTTCGAGGTCATGGAAGTCCCGCAAAAGAAGAATGAGAGGGATAGGGATCTCTGGCGGGCTGAAGTCCGGGCATTCAAGGAGTACGTCGAGCGGCTCTCGGGTGTTCGGGTAATCCCGGAAAGACTCAAGGCGTCGATCAGACTTCTGAACAGGAAGCGGCAAGTGCTTCAGGATATCAACACGTTCCGGAAGCTGCCAAATCCGCCCATCTCAGGGCTCGATGCTTTGCTCGTCTCCCAGGTGGCACTGAACCAGGATCTCAACGCCTTCATGGACGGGTGTGAACGGTTGATCGAAGAACTTCATCGACGCGTCGAAGACGGCGTTTCGGCATATGCAATGGAGGGGCCGAGGGTGCTCATCGCAGGGACCCCATCACCGATGGGCAACTGGAAAGTCCATTACGCCGTCGAATCCTCCGGCTTGCAGATCGTGGCTGACGAGACGTGTACGGGTATTCGCTACTTCAGAGACCTCGTGGATGAGGCTCCCGACGATCTCGAAGGAATGATCGACGCCATCGCGGATCGGTACTTCAAGATCGATTGCTCTTGTTTCTCCCCGAACACGGAGCGTATCGAACACGTGAAGAAGATTATTGAAGAGTATGCGATCGATGGAGTTGTTCAGAACATCCTTTCCTTCTGTCATGGGTACAACGTGGAGGCCAAGGTCATTGAAGATATGCTTGCCGGTCTTGGAATCCCATCGCTCAAAATAGTGACAGACTACTCCTACGAGGATCTCGAGCAGTTGAAAGTCCGCATCGAGTCATTTCGTGAATTGCTCAACTCAAGGAATGCCGCATGATATGCTGACCTGCGGGATCGATATCGGCTCATCGACGATCGAAATCGTGCTGTATGACGGGAGCAAAATCGTCAGCTCAGCGATCGCGGAATCGGGGGCGGCCCCCTCGGAGAATGCGTCGGTCACGTTTGGCGCGCTTCTCTCCAAACTTCAACTCTCACGATCCGACATGCATTGCGTCGCTGGAACGGGATTTGGTCGTAACTATTTCAATGGTGCA
>VGWB01000342.1 GCA_016873755.1 Ignavibacteria bacterium
TGTGCCCGTCTTTTCGAAGGGGACCGCGGTTGCGGATGACGGGAAGGACTATGTCCGGTTCGGTTTCCAGAACTCGCTCATTCAACCAGGCGAGCAGGGTTCACCGATCCTCCCGTACCGAGCGGTGTTGATTCATCTTCCTGCGCGTCAGTTCACGCTTCAGATTGTCGCTGCTGACTATTCAGATCGCTCTGGCGTGCGCGCGGCAACGCACCCGACATTCAAAACCGAAAAGGAGTTCGGTCTCCTTCCGGTGTATACTGCTCCAAAGAACAAATTCATGTCCTCGGAATTCGCTCCATCTGAGATCGCGGAGCTGGACGATGTTGGGGAATCCAGGGGACTCATTCTGGGCACGCTGAAGCTGTATCCTCTGCAGGTTTCGGTCGGCCGAAGCATTGCCCGAGTGTACGGCCGGATCGTAGTGCGAATTGAATTTGCAGGGGGTGCCACAGGCCTTCCGGGATCGATTTTTCTGAAGAACGAATTCCCCTCTTCCTTACTAGCCGCGACCGCACGTCAGGCTCGGCGGGCAGTTTCAGATTCCCCTCTGGCGCAGGGAGAGTGGTACAAGATGGAGGTCAAGGAAAGCGGCATCTACAGGCTCCACCAGGAGTTCTTCACGAAAGCGAGCATTCCGCTCGGTTCCGTTGGCAACATTCGATCGATACGGATCTTCGGCAACGGGGGAGAGGAGCTACCGGAGAAGCTGTCGGACCCCCGACCGAATGGACTGGAGGAGGTCCCGCGGCTGGTTGTCGACAAGAATGCAAATGGAGTGTTCGATCCCGACGATTTCGTTCTCTTCTATGGGAAGTCCACACGCGGATGGAAATACAATCCGACGGAAAAGACATATCATCACTACATCAACCACTACACTGAAACGAGCATCTACTTCTTCACATTTGGCGGCACAGGTCAGGGAAAGGACATGAGCCCCCTGCCGTCGGTGAATACCCCTAATGCCTTTCGGCCTCCCGATTTCCAGGGGAGAGCCTTTGTTGAGAATGAGCTCGAAAACCTCGCCAATTCGGGCCGCGAGTGGATTGGGGAATCGTTCGACATCACCAAAAATGTGAACGTATTCACGACTAGTATGCCCGGGGTCGTAAGCTCAAAACCCATGACCTACCGCTTCGTTTTCCTCAGCCGGTCAGAGACAATTGATACGTTTCGCGTCCAGGAGAACAACCAGTATTTCGGTGATGCAATCAAAATGGAGGTGACCAATCTCGGCCCGCTGGCTTATCAGGAGCTGGCGTACAGGACGCCGGTCAAGGTTTTTGATCGGACGGGCGACATTCCAAACGATCGGAGCGTCCTTCGCATCACGTTCGGAACCCGCAACAGCGCAGCGAAAGGATGGCTCGATTGGTACGAGATCCTGTTCAGGCAAAGGTTTGAAGCCAGTGACGACTTCCTGCTCTTTACATCCCCTGATACGACGGCGACAATCGAATACTCACTCTCAAAACTCTCGTCCCGGGATGTCTTCGTGTTCGACGTTACGGCGCACGGCAGCGTGAAGCAGGTTACCAACGTGACGTTTGATCCCGCGGATGCTTCTCTCTGCCGGTTTCAGGTTGCACAGAGCGCCGATTCCGTGCGGGAGTTCGCTGTCGTTGGACCCAAAGGCTTCAAGACGCCGGCAAATGCAAAACGTATCACCAATTCGAATCTACACGGAATCTCGGCCGGTGCCCGCTACATCATCATCTCTCCCCCGGATTTCCTCGCAGAAGCAGACCGTCTAAAGGCACACCGTGAGCAGCGTGATCAGCTGAAGACTCTTGTCGTAAGCAGCGAGCACATCTTCAACGAGTTCTCCAGCGGCATGCCTGATCCGATGGCGATCAGGGATTTCCTCAAGTATGCGAAGACGAATTGGATAACCGCGCCCCAGTACGTGCTCCTTTTCGGCGCGGGCAACTTCGACTACAAAAATATCAAATCCACTGCTCGGAACTGGATCCTCCCATATGAGACGGTCGAGTCACTTGATCAGATCGAGACGCTGGCCAGCGACGATTACTTTGTGATGCTTGAACCGGGCGTCAAGCGAATTTCTCTCGCTATCGGGCGCCTGCCAGTGCGCTCGACCAAAGAGGCGAAGGATGTCATTGATAAGATCATCGCATATGAAACCACCGCGCCTTTCGATTCGTGGAGAAACAGGATCACGTTTGCTGCAGATGACGGTTTGACCTCGACATCGGATGACCTATCCGTCCACACCTCTCAATCGGAGGAGCTGGCTCAATTGAATACGCCCGCGAGTTTCAGGAAGGACAAGATTTACATCGTGCAGTATCCGACCGTGAGCGGGTCGACGGGAAGGCGAAAGCCCACGGCGAATCAGGCGATCGTCGACGCCATCAACAGTGGGACACTCATTCTGAATTACACCGGCCACGGCAACACCGAGCAATGGGCACACGAGAAGATTTTTGCCAAAGATGAGGACTTCCCC
>VGWB01000343.1 GCA_016873755.1 Ignavibacteria bacterium
GGCACGGCCAGGGGAGACGGTGTATAAGGTGAAGAAAGACTAGCGATGAAAATGCAGGGAGTAGGGAGCAAGGAGAAGACAGTAGGCAGAAGGCAGTAGGGAGTAAGCAGAAAGCGGTTGAGGGTAACCAACATTGGCACCGAACAGCTAATGTTGGTTTTTTCGTTTCGGGCGATCTTCATCATTTCTCAATCCACATTCCGAAATTCTCATGTCAGATCTCTTTTCGGTAGACGAGCCTCAGTCCAGACAGTTCACTTCCGCTGTTCCTCTTGCCGAACGAATTCGTCCTAAGATCGTCGACGAGTTCATTGGGCAGGAACATCTGCTCGGGGCCGGAAAGCCGCTTCGAGTGATGATCGAACGCGGGGAGCTGGTCTCGATGATTCTCTGGGGACCTCCCGGTGTGGGAAAAACGACGCTTGCCCGCCTGATCGCCAACCATGTCAAGGCAGACTTCTTCCAGCTGAACGCCGTATCATCCGGCGTGAAGGAAGTGCGCGATGTGATCGCGAAGGGGGAACGGAACCTGAAGCACTTCAAGAAGCGCACAATCCTCTTCATCGATGAAATCCACCGGTTCAACAAGGCGCAGCAGGACGCCCTCCTGCACAGCGTGGAGGAAGGGGTGGTTGTGCTGATTGGAGCGACGACGGAGAATCCGTCGTTCGAGGTGATCTCCCCGCTTCTCTCGCGGTGCCGCGTCTACGTGATGGACTCGCTCTCAGCCCAGGATCTGGGGAGCATCCTCACCCGCGCCCTGACAACCGACAAGCTTCTCTCGAAACGCAAGATCAGCGTCGAGGATCGAGACTACCTGATGATGCTGTCAGGCGGCGATGCGCGCAAGCTGTTGAACGGACTGGAGACGGCGCTCCATCTGACGAAGCCGGAGAAAGACGGGTCCGTTGTCATCACCAAGCAGAAGGTTGAGGAGGCCTTTCAGCGCAAGTACACGCTGTACGACAAAACGGGCGATCAACACTACGATACGATCTCGGCATTCATCAAGAGCATGCGCGGAAGCGATCCGGACGCCGCCGTCTACTGGATGGCACGAATGCTGGATGGGGGCGAAGACCCGAAGTTCATTGCCAGGCGGATGGTGATCCTCGCATCGGAGGATGTGGGTAATGCCGATCCGATGGCGCTCCCCCTGGCAACATCATGCTTCACGGCCATCGACTACGTCGGCATGCCGGAGGCTCGCATCATTCTCGCGCAGACGGCAACCTACCTTGCAGCGGCCCCCAAGAGCAACGCCGCGTACATGGCGATCGAGCAGGCATTGGAGGACGTGCGGACTCTCCCGAACCTCCCTGTCCCCCTGCACATCCGAAACGCGCCTACGCGGCTGATGAAAGAGTTGAACTACGGGAAGGACTACAAGTACAGCCATCAGTACGACGAACACTTCGTCGAGCAGCAGTACCTGCCGGATAACCTCAAGGAAAAGATCTACTATAGGCCGACGGAGATCGGGAGGGAAAAAGAGATCCTCGAGAGGCTCAATAAGCTGTGGAGGAAGAAGCAGCGATGACACTCGTAGATGACCGTCATCTACCTCGATCTGTCGTTATTAGATGACGGTCATCTTACTGCCCACTATTTCGCCCCGAGGGCTTTGGCAGCCTTTTCGATGTCGGCGGGCGCCACCCAGATGAACGATCCGAACTTTCCACTGACTGCGACGGCGTCGATCGCGTCGATGTTGACTCCGGCATCGGCGAGCGATGCCAGATGTGCGACCAGAGCGCCGGTCCGGTCGGTGCCCTTAAGCCAGAATCCCGTCCCTTCTTCAACCAGCAGACCGGAGGAGGTCCACAGACTGCGTACCTTTTCAGGATTCTTCGGCACAACATACAGCTCCGCCTGCTCGGAGCGGGTTGCGAATCCCCAGAGTCCCGACAAACCCATGTTTTTGGCCTTGAGTTCACTCAAGATCTTCAGGAGAGCCCCGGGCTTGTTCTCCAGGTTGATCTTGAAGAACTTCACACGTTGAGCCTTCGCCATACTTGCCTCCCTTCGAAAATATTGTTAATTGTCATTCCGCCCCCGCGCCAGTGTACTAAAAAGCCGAGTCACTGTCAACGTGAAGCAGAACGCAGATAATAGCCTCATTTTTCAAGCCAAACGGCTGCTGGATGAGTACGTTATCGTGCGCTCAACGAGTCCTCGATTCGCCGGCTGGACGTTCAATTCGCTCCGAGATGTCGTGTACCAGTTGGAATCTGATCCGACCGCGGCACTCCAGCGTCCCGAGTGGAGCGAGATCCTCGAGGGTGTGCTGGAGGATATTGTGACCGGCCGGATTGTGACGGCGAGAAAGCGAGGCTCAACGAA
>VGWB01000344.1 GCA_016873755.1 Ignavibacteria bacterium
CCGGATCCAACCGCCGACCGGGGCAAGCATTCAATGGAGTATTCGCTTTATCCGCACAGCGGAACCTGGCGGACCGCCGGAACGGTGAGGCGAGGCTATGAATTCAACTATCCGCTCATCGGCGTGATGACCGATGCCCACAAAGGTGCTCTGCCCGAGAAGAACTCATTTGTACAGCTCCAGCCATCAAACCTTGTGCTCACGTCGATCAAGAAGGCTGAGGATTCTGATGCGTGGATCATCCAATGGTATGACGCGCGGGGCGAAGAGTCTCAGGCAATTCTGACGCTGCCGCGGCCGGTGAAGAGAGCCTTGCTCTCGAATTTCCTGGAGGATGAAGGAAAGGAGCTGACGGCTGAGAAGAACGTAGTTCGTGTGAACACGAAGAAGTCTTCCGTGGTTACTCTCAAAGTGAATTTCTAGTGCCACTTTTGAAAAGATGTCTTGTGTTTGGAAGTCAGGTCCATTCAAAAAAGCAGTAGTGCCTGCTCCCAAAACGCGGGACGATTTCGAAAACACAATATCATTTTCTGGGAGCGGCACTAGAAATCATCTCAAGGAGGGAAGGTCATTCCATCGGGGCTGCGCACGGCGCGAGAGAGTGAGACAGGAGAAAAATGATGACGTGCCGTCTGGTCAACGGTCGCTTGATTTTCCTCACAACTGATCATACACTGATGGCGCATCTTGCGTCTAGTTGATGCAGCGACATCCAACATATCGGGTCGTGTCTCTCATATTCGCAGCCCTGATGATAAAGAGCTGCGTTCCCGATGCGCCTCACGACAATCCACTCGACCCAGACTCACCAGCCTTCACGAACAGCGGAGAGGTGGCCGGAAGAGTGACGTCATTCTACGAGCCCTATATCGGTATCCCGGGTGCTCTTGTCCAGGTCGGACCCTACGGCATTGCCGCATGGACGAAGGCCGGAGGCGCGTTTTCCGTTGCCGGAATCCCGTCAGGCAACGTTTCGATAATCGTCTCAGGAGCAGGATACTTGAGCGACACGGTCGAAGCGAGCGTCTCGGCGGGCCGCACCGTGAATGTCGACGTGCACCTCGATGCGCTGCCCGTCGTGTCGAGCTGTAAGGTCGTGACGCGCAAGATCGATCAATGGTGGCCCGGACCGGTCTACTCCGCACTTGTGAGCGGACTGGTCACAGATCCCGATGGACCTGGCGATCTGGCTGCGGTGACGCTGCAGGTGGACACAGCACGGTTCGCGATGACGTATGTGATAGAATCTCAGGCATATCAGGTCACCGTGAATGCCAGCGCCCTTCCCCAGGGGAATCTCGAGTGGCTGGTCGGCAAGACGTTCAGTGTGGTCGCTCGGGACAAGCCCGGTGGGACAACAATGGGGAAGGGATTTCAGATCACGCGCATAATCCAGGATGCCCCGGTGCCGATTTTTCCGACGGCTCTCGATACAGCGACCGCTTCTCCAGAGTTCATTTGGGTCCGACCGTCCCTCCCGTTCTCCTACACCTATAAGCTTGAGCTCTTCCGGTTGGACCTGGGGCTCCCCAGTCTGATCTGGTCCATCTCCAATCTCTCCGCTGCAGTGACCCAGTACCGATATCCAGATCGATTGTCGGCAGGACTCTTTTTCTGGACGATCTCCGTGGTGGATGAGTTCGGAAATCTCTCGCGATCCAAAGAAGCCTCGTTTCTCGTGACCGAGTAGATGCAATGGATGAGCGCATCAAAGACAACTTCAGTGCTCTGTATGAGGTGACGCAAACGATCAGCTTGATCCTTGAGCCGCGGCACCTTCTGGAGAGTGTGCTGGAAATCGCGATGAAGCACCTTGAGGCCGAGCGGGGGGTTCTGATTCTTGTTGATGAGGAACAGAAGGCTGGATTCAGTGTCGTGGCGTCAAAGAACTTCGCAAGTGATCAACATCCATCCGAGTTCGCGGCGTCGTCTTCAGTGATCAAGCGTGTACTTGCCGAAGGAGCATCCGTCCTCACAGTGGATGCTCCCGCCGATGAACGATTTGAAGCATCGAAGAGCATTCTTGCGCAGAACATCCTCTCGATCATCTGCATTCCGTTGCGGGTGCATAACCTGGTCCGTGGTGCCGTGTATCTTGACAGCACGCGCTCGCGGGGTAAGTTCAACGACGAGACTTTGCGGTTTCTGACGGTGTTTGGTGACCTCGCGGCGATCGCGCTGGACAATGCTCAGCGTTGCGAGCGGTTGCGGGCCGAGAACGAGCGCCTCCGGGCCGGAGTCGAGTCCACTCGGCTCTTTGAAGGCATCATCGGTCAAAGCAAGGAATGGAAGGCCGTGCTCGATCTCGTGCAGCGCGTAATGGA
>VGWB01000345.1 GCA_016873755.1 Ignavibacteria bacterium
CCAAGGCTTGCTCGAACCGTTTGACTTCCTCTCCATACTTCCGTAGCTTCTCACTGCATCCGGTATGCTGCATAGGGTTTACCTCCTACGATGTTGGTTCTCACCTCTATCGTAACGTAAACCCTTTCGCATTTCAAGTCCCCCCCCATTTATACGGATGCTACTGGTTCGCGTCTGTGCTGGAACTCGGGAGCGTAGCTCCCTCGGAACAGCGTGTTATCTGTTGTGAAGGAGCTCTGCTCCTGAACTCTTGATCCTCGGGAGCGGAGCTCCCTCGGAACAGCTCTCTCTTCTGTTGTGAAGGAGTTTGGCTCGTGAACTCTTGAGCCTCGGGAGCGGAGCTCCCTCGGAGCAGGTGGCTTTTGCGTTGCGAAGGAGCTGCGCTCCTGAACTCTTGAACCTTGGGAGCGGACCCGCCCGCCTGTCCCGCTGTACGGGATCCCGAAATAGGGGAACGACAGTCGGGCAGGATTCCCTCGGGAGGGTTTTCCTCCTGGAGAGAGCGCTAGCTTCTGAAAAGGTGATTGATGATGATGGGAATGAGGAAGTACGCCCAGCACATGCCGGCGAAGACGAGTCCAGCGAGCGCCCCGAAGGACCAGAGCGCCATCCTGAGCTCACCCTCGGGCGTCTTCGCATTCTTGACGGCGAAATACAGACAGACGCCGGCGACAACGAGGGCGATGACGGAGAGAACGCCGAATACGCTTAAGAGAATACTGTCAGGCAGGGGAACCTCCTTGTCTGTTCACTGCGCAGCGTGATCGTGGGGACTTCTTTTCCCGGCCCCGCCGATCCGGATAATCCCGCAGAATCAAGCAGACTCTTCCGAGTCTGTCGCATTCAGATTTTCCATGTAGTCTAACGGACAGACTCAACCGGAGTTTCATAGTCCTCTCTCGGACCGCCAGGTCTCGTACGAGGGGGACGTGTCCGACAGATGTTTAGGTCCTGACCTGAAGTCTGTCAGGACGACGGTCTCAAAAACCGTCGAGGGCGACCAAAAAGAAGCAGAACGTCATTCTGAAGGAGCCCTGCCTGCCGGTAGGCAGGGAAGCGACTTGAGCCGGAGGCTCATGAGCCTCTGGCTCAGAAGAATCTGCCATCACGTGTCAGATTCTTCGTCCCGACAAAAGGCGTCGGGACTCAGAATGACTTACTGGTCAGCCTCTAGGTGAGGTCTCTCTATGAACTGCTACAGCCTCGGCTCGACGATTTTGCCGATGAACAGGATCGTACCGGAGTGGTTTTCGCGTATCACGAACACGAACGGTCGATCGATGCGCATCGTTGGATTCATGCTGACACGGCTGATCTCCACCGATGTGACGGCCGCGGCCTCCGTGCCTTCTTCATCGACCTGCACAAACGTCTTGTGCTTCACCTGGCTGATGAACAAGCCTCCCGCGCGATCGATGTTGGTGAAGTCTGCCTCCCCCGGTGAGAACGCAATCGCCATGCCCATCGCCTTGAGGACATCGTTCAGCTTCTTTCCGTATTCGAGCTTGAACTTCGGCAGAAACAGGTCGATCTCGGTCTTGTGGAATCCGCTCGTCCAACCGTTCCAACGCTGCTGCGTCATCTTTGCGACGAACTCGTCGATTTTCGTTCCGGGTTTCGGCAGCAGAACGGTCATGCTGAATCCGACGTCGCCGTAGGAAAGATCGATCGCCTGAAGCTCGTCGTTCTCGAAGTACGGGAACGTCCCTTTCTGAACCATCATTCTGCACGGTTTCTTCGTTCCGTCGGGAAGCTCGAAGAAGTCGTCACGAGTGAGCTTCTGGTCGAATCGGTACGTCCAGGCCCCTTTGAAATAGATCGCATTGATCAAGTACATCATCGCGTCGCGGGGGATAGGGGGCTCCACGATCTCCTTGATCCTGCCGTTGGTGTTTCTGTCGACCCAACCATTGATGATCCCCGGGGCGGCCGGGTCTCCGAAGTCCAAACTCGTGATCTCGGCGTTGAAATACTCCCTGTTCACGTCTTTGAACGACTGCTCGACATTCAGCTCGGGTCGATACCAGATAGAATTCGCTATCTGAAACGTCACGTTCGGATCGAGTCCGGTGAGGAGCGTAATCAGGCTCTTGTAGGAAGTGTTGATGTCGCTCTGGCTCAGTCCCGCGAACTCGAGGGTTCGTGCCATCGAATCTCTGGTTGCGCCGTTCGCGCCGTTGAGCGTCATGCCGAGAGCCATGGAGACGCTGAGGGGCGAGACGAAAACGTTCTTGCCGGTTTCGTCTTTGTTGACGGCAGTGAACAGCTTGAAGCCGAAGGAGTTGTCTGCCGAGACGAGCGCTT
>VGWB01000346.1 GCA_016873755.1 Ignavibacteria bacterium
CTGGGGAAGACTCGTGGAAGGATCGGAAGATCCGCAGCATTCTCTTCTTTTCCGGGAGATCGATGTTGGACAGGTCGAACAGGTGAGGAAGGAACTCTCGCTCCTGGATGATCGCCGCTGGAGCGTCTACGCGTCCCACCGGCCAAACAAGGACGGTCGGGTAGAGTAGGCTCCCTTTCTTTAGACGAGGTCCTCGCCGCTCCAATCCCTGAAGGCCGTTTCTCATACAAGAGATTCAGTCCGCCTGGTGCGAAGCAAGTTGCTTTGCGCTGATTGAGACCCCACCGGGCCTGTTGATTTCCTGTCGCGTTTATGTGCGAGCGAAACCAATGATAAGGTCCCGACCTAAAGCGTGTCGGGACGACTGGGGGTTGGTGACGCGCACACGCCACCCCGTCATTCCGAAATGTCTCTGTTCGGAATCTCAAGTCAGACTACCGACTGCCCGCAGTGCGATGCTCACTCTCTTCTCGAGTCCCGACCCCCTGCTCGTCCCTCTGTGATTCGAGTCTAAGCACGGCACTGGCGAGGCTGGCCAAAAAAAATTTCTAGAAGAGAATCAGCTCCACCGAAGTATCGTAAACGAGAGATTTTCGGAAACCCAACCTGGTCGGGACAGCGTCCCGACCTACATTTGGGACAGCCTCATGTTTCTCTCCTGATGCTCGTGTAGCGCCCCCTCTCCTCCTATGAGAGGGCTGGGGTGAGGCCAGCAAAGCGTCCATGGGAACGAGCACAACCGGCGTACCACTCCCTCCGTCCCCCTGCTCGTTCCGACTGACATCGGAACTCGCGAGGTTATCCAAAAAGCACGGCTGAAGAGCTCTGTTAAGCCAGGGATTGAGCAATTCAGGTAGTTTTCGCAACTCGGGCGTGGACGAGAAAGCTTCTCGCCCTACATCTTGGACAGCCTCAGATCTCTCCTCTGATACTCGTGAGGCGATCCCTCTCCTCCCGGGAGGGGGCCGGGGATGGTTGGTGCCAGAAAAGAAGTCAAAGCTTGCGTCAAGTTCGTTGCTTCTCTTTCAAGATATCGATAACGTTCAACGTCGAGTCGCACGAATTGTTTCCCTTGAGACGAAACTTGAAGCTATGAGGATCCCACGAAACTTCTTCCGCCAAGCACTCTGCGTGCTAACCTTTCTCTCCTCCGAGGTGTACGCCCAACCCAGGCCCTCTGCACGCACTTCGAAGGTGTTGGACTCTGGTGGACCACTTATCCGAGAACAAGCTGCCTATGACGTCTCCTTCTACAGGCTGAGCATTACTTTCGACACGACGTCAAAGTCAATCAGTGGCAGCAATCTTGTTCGTGCTGTGGCGACCGACACGTTGAGCACGTTTGTTCTCGACCTGAATTCACTGTTCACCGTCGAATCTGTCGTCTGGAGGGGCGAGAACCAATTTGGAAATAGCTTGCAGTTCAGCCGGTCGGAAGGGAGAATTTGGATTTCGCTGCCATCGCTTGCTCAGAGCTGGGATCTCATCGCTCTTGAAGTCTACTACCACGGCACACCGAAGGTCTCGAAGAATCCGCCATGGGACGACGGGTTTGTCTGGAAAAGAACGCCGGCGCCGATGGGTGCAGTCTGGGCAGGAGTCGCCTGTGAAGAGGAGGGAGGTGATGTCTGGTGGCCCTGCAAAGATCATCCCTCGGACGAGCCTGATTCTGTTGATCTGCACTTCACGGTACCCGCATCGCTTACCTGCGTCTCAAACGGGAAGCTGCTCGGAGTTACGGATCAAGGAAGCACCAAGACGTTCCGCTGGTATGTTTCCAATCCCATCAACAACTACAACGTTACGTTCTATCTCGGGCCTCTCCAGCGGATCCCCGTCGAATACCGCAGCGTGACCGGAGAGCTCATACCATCCGAATACTGGTTTCTCCCCCATAACGTAGATAGCGCCAAGAAGTACGTTGAGACGTTCCTGAAGGACTTGCGATTCCTTGAAGAAGTCTGCGGACCGTTTCCATTCAGAGCAGATAAGTACGCCATCGCTGATGCGCCGTATTGGGGAATGGAACATCAAACGATCATCGCCTACGGCAACAACTTCCGCCTGACTGGTTACGGTTTCGACTACATCCACCTTCACGAGCTGGCCCATGAGTGGTGGGGTAACTTGGTGACGGCAAAGGACTGGAGCGACGCTTGGATACACGAGGGCTTCGCAACATACATGGAAGCTCTTTTTGTCGAACGAAAGTGGAATTTCACCAGTTACCGAATGTATCTGGATGCGAGAAGACGGAATATCCGAAACCTGCACCCTGTTGCGCCTGTGGCCAACAGTA
>VGWB01000347.1 GCA_016873755.1 Ignavibacteria bacterium
GTTGCGGATGCCATGAAAACCGAATGAGAGCATGCGGAAGTGCTTAATCATCATACCCGCATTCAACGCGGCAGATACACTTCCTGAGCTCCTGTGTCGTCTCAGTCGTTTTGTCGATCCTACTGCAATCCTTGTTGTCGACGATGGATCGGCGGATGGGACCGCAGATGTGGCACATCGTGCCGGAGTGGGAGTCTTGCGCCACGAGGTGAACAAAGGCAAAGGTGCAGCACTTCGCACCGGATTCGAACGCTTTTGTTCGAACAACACCTTCGATTCGGTGATCACCATTGACGCGGACCTTCAGCACACTCCCGAGGAGCTGCCGAAGTTCTTGGAAGCAAGAAGCAAAGGGAGTGGCAATATTATCATCGGACAGCGGATGAGGATTGGCACGTCGATGCCGTTCCATCGGGTCCTCTCAAACGCTATCACCTCCGGGCTCGTTTCGGCAAGGACAGGCAGAGCGATCAAGGATAGCCAATCAGGATATCGGTTGTTGGGACGGGAAGTACTAGAGGCCATACACCTTGACACCGACGGGTACGAAGCGGAAACGGAGCTGGTCGTGAAAGCGGCGCTGAAAGGATTCTCCATTGAATTCGTTCCGGTGGCGACCGTCTACGGGCGCGAGCGCAGTCACATGACTCATTGGACAACCGTGAAACGCTTTCTTCAGGTTCTGCTCAAGGACTACTGATGGGCCGGTTTGAAGAAGAACGGCGGGACATGATCGAGCTGCTCAAAGATCGCGGCATCACCGATGAACGACTGCTGCAAGCAATGTCGAAGATCGAGCGCCATCTTTTCGTCACTAACGCCTTCCTTAACCGCGCGTACGACGATACGGCACTTCCCATCGGAAAATCGCAGACGATCTCACAGCCGTACACCGTCGCCTGTATGACACAGGAGCTCGCGCCGAAACCGGGTGAAAAAGTGCTGGAGGTGGGCACTGGTTCCGGCTATCAGGCCGCGATCCTCGCTGAGATGGGCTGCAAAGTCTTCACGATCGAGCGGCATGTCGAGCTTCTTCTTGAAGCGCGAAAGCTCCTGGAGAAGCTCGGCTATCGCATTGCGTCCAAGGCAGGCGACGGGACAATCGGGTGGTCAGAGTTTGCACCGTATGACGGAATCATTGTGACCGCAGCAGCCCCTGAAGTTCCCGAGCCGCTCCTCAAACAACTTGCCGATGGCGGCCGACTCGTCATCCCTGTGGGAGATCTGGACGTTCAAAACCTCCGCGTAGTGACAAAGCGTGGTAACCAGCTCGATTTGAAGGAAGTCCGCGGCTTCAAGTTCGTACCGCTCATCGGCAAGAAGGGCTGGAGCGCAAAGTGAAGGAGGGAGGGATGGAGGGACAGACCAGAACCTATCTCAAAAACACCTTGTCATGCCCGCGGATTCTACGCTTCTTGCATCCCGCCGTTTCGTGGCGGATAAGCGGGCATCCAGACAGAGCTTTGTTCTGGATTCCGTCTTGAAATCCGACGGAATGACTTTCCCTTTTTGAGATGACTTCTAGCGAAGTAGGGGGTAGTTGAGTAGTGGAATAGTGGAATGAAATGACGAGATGCTCCTCACGAATACGCCAGCGGGTAGAACCACGCACTGACTAGCTTCCCTTGAAACGTCCGCGAATTCTTGCACTTGTTGGTCCCACCGCATCTGGAAAGACATCCATTTCGCTACGCCTCGCGGGACTGCTCAACGGCGAGATCGTCTCCGCCGACTCCCGGCAAATCTACAGGCACCTGAATATCGGCACGGCGAAGCCGACTCCGGCTGACCGAAGGAAGGTGAAACACCATTTCGTCGATATGCTGGAACCGGATGAGGGTTACAGCGCGGGTCAGTATGGACAGTATGCACGGTCGGTCATCGGGAAAATCATAAAACGCGGGAAAATGCCAATTCTGGTCGGCGGGTCCGGACTGTACGTGAAGGCCGTCATTGATGGTCTCTTCGAAGGTCCTGGCAGAGACGCGGAGATACGGAATCAGCTTATGGAGCGACTAGAGGCGGAAGACCTGGCGAGCCTTTTGGCGACGCTGAAGAAAGTCGATCCAGCGGCTGCTGCGAAGATGACTCAACCGAATGCACGCCGCGTCGTTCGAGCTCTGGAAGTCTTCTATCTGACCGGGAGACCTCTTTCGGAAGTCCAGGCGCAGCAAGCAGGGGAGGCCAAATTCACGACAATCCAGTTCGGTTTGGAATATGAGCGGAAAGAGCTCTATGATCGCATCAATCAACGCGTTGACCGGATGATTTCTGATG
>VGWB01000348.1 GCA_016873755.1 Ignavibacteria bacterium
CTTCATCCCGGCGGACTGGTTCGTGTTCTGGGTCGATCCCTACTACGATCGGCGAAGCGGATTCTACTTCGGCATCAGCGCAGCGGGGACGCTGCTTGACGGTGTTCTCTACAACGACGACTCGGACGATGATTCGTGGGACGGCGTGTGGGAAGGAAAGGTCTACATTAACGGTCACGGGTGGACCGCGGAAATGCGCATCCCGTTTTCGCAGCTTCGTTTTCATCAGCAGGAACAGTACCGGTGGGGAGTGAACTTTGGAAGGATGATCGGGCGGAAGAATGAGGAGTCGTACGTGGTCTACACGCCGCGCGGGCAGAGCGGATTCGTGTCACGATTTGTCGACCTCGTAGGAATGGATAATGTTGTGCCACCGGCCCAAGTTGAATTCCTGCCGTATGTGAACACCCGTGCGGAATACACGCAGGCAGAAGCGGGGAATCCGTTCCGCGACGGTTCTCGCTACCTCCCCGGGTTGGGAGGCGACCTGAAGGTCGCACTCGGCACGAATTTGACGCTGGATGCGACGATCAATCCCGATTTCGGCCAGGTGGAGGTAGATCCGGCGGTCGTGAATCTGAGTGATGTCGAAACTTACTATCCAGAAAAGCGGCCGTTCTTCATCGAAGGGGCCAACACGTTTCGCTTCGGACGCGGCGGGTCAAGTACCAACTGGAGCTTCAACTGGAGTGAGCCGACGATCTTCTACAGCCGCCGAATCGGTCGCGCACCGACGGGAAGTCTTCCCGGAAGCGATTATGCCGACGTGCCGATTGGCACGACCATTCTTTCTGCAGCAAAGGTGACCGGTAAGGTGAACAGCAGCGTGAATGTCGGGACGGTCCACGCGCTCACGGCAAGAGAGATGGCAGACGTCTCTCTGAACGGCTCTCGGTCTCGCGCTGAGGTGGAGCCACTCACGTATTACGGCGTCGCCCGCGTTCAGCAGGAGTTCAACAAAGGCCACCAAGGGCTGGGTGTGATGTCAACGTATGCGTCGAGGTTTTTCAAGGATGAGCGCTTGCGGTCGGAGATGAACAACAACTCGTTGTTTGCCGGCCTGGATGGCTGGGTATCTCTCGACACAAACCGAACATGGGTTCTTACAGGATGGGGCGGGTTCTCGCAGGTTTGGGGGAGCAAGGAGAGAATGGTCGGGGTTCAACAGAATTCCCAGCACTACTTCCAGCGTCCTGATGCCGGCCACGTGCAGATCGACAGTGCTGCCACATCGCTCGGGGGATACGCCGGTCGGCTTTTCCTCGTGAAGCAAAAGGGTGCAGTGATGGCGAACGCTGCCTTTGGAGTGGTTTCACCGGGATTTGACGTCAACGATCTCGGCTTCTCGTGGCGCACCGATGTGGTCAACATGCACGTTGCCGGAGGCTATCGGTGGACAGAACCCGGAAAGCTCTTTCGCAGAGCGAGCTTGACCGCTGCGTTCTTCCAGAACTTCGATTTCGGGGGGAACGTCAATTGGCGAGGCGTCTGGCAGAGTGGCAATCTCGAATTCCACAACTTCTGGAGCATGTTCTGGAATTACGCCTACAATCCGCAGACCGTCAACAACCGGCGGACACGCGGCGGTCCCTTGATGCTTGCTTTACCAGGCCGACAATTTGGCCTGGGATTTTCAACCGACAGCCGGAAGCAATGGGTGTTTTCTGCAGATGCGATGCTCTATCATCGCACGAATGAGCCGGAGATCATGGCAGAAGTCGGCGTCGAATGGAAACCGGCGCCTTCGCTGAATGTGAGCTTCTCCCCGAGTTTCTACCGGGATCGGACGAGGGCGATGTGGGTAACCGCGGTCGATGACCCTCTGGCCACACAGACCTATGGGAGACGATACATCTTCGCCGTGCTCAATCAGACAAACCTCGCTGCCAGCATCCGTGTAAACTGGACGTTCACGCCGCAGCTCAGTCTACAGCTCTTTCTGCAACCTCTGCTGGCCGCTGGAGATTATCACGACTTCAAGGAATTGCGACAGCCAAAGACCTACAACTTCCTCGAGTACGGGAAAGATGGATCGACACTCACTGAAGTCCGCAACGGGGAGGGAAACGTTGAGTCATATGATGTCGATCCGGATGGTGCAGGACCTGCGCCAAAATTCAACATCTCCAATCCCGATTTCAGGTTCTCGTCGCTGCGGGGAAATGCCGTGCTCCGTTGGGAGTATCATCCCGGATCTGTGCTCTATCTAGTGTGGACACAAAGCCGGAGCGATTATGAGA
>VGWB01000349.1 GCA_016873755.1 Ignavibacteria bacterium
GGAGCAACAACTGAATGTGAAGACGTTTGGAGGATTGCGCGATATCCCCGGTCTGACGATCATGGCTGACAACATTGAGGATCGCCTCAGCATCATCTCGTTCTACTTCGAGGACATCCATTACAATCTCGTCGTGAAGTTGTTGAACGATCGGTTCGGCATTCAAGCGCGCGGAGGGTGTTCGTGCGCAGGCACATACGGACACTACTTGCTCCACGTTGACAAGTACACGTCGAAACGAATCACCGATAAGATTGACGAGGGGGACCTTTCGACCATGCCCGGCTGGGTGCGGCTCTCACTCCACCCAACGACAACCGATGAAGAAGTTGAGTACATCGTGGAATCGCTGCGCCAGATCAAACGCCATGTCAAGGCGTGGGAACAGGATTACGTATACGATCCGCGCACGAACGAGTTCACACACAAAGATGGTTGGAGACAATTGCAACAGACCGTCGAAGGTTGGTTTGCATCCGAGTGACTTTCGACGCGGCCTTCGTCTCACCGTTTCCTTATAGCCCGCTGTTTCCGCAGCAAGCAAGAGCTTGCGTTCCTGGATACGCCGTTGACAAAGAGGATTAAAAAGACTAATATCCAATTGATGCTCGACGCGCTGCGAAATTCCAAAACAACGATCGTTGCAGTCTTAAGTGCAGCAGTCGTTCTACTAGGGGCACTGCTATTCTCGTCGTCGCACATTCACAAAGACTGCACGACCCGAGGTACCTGTCCCATCTGCAGGTTCCATGAGTCTGGCTACTCGACGAAACCTGAGGTCACAACCGACCGTCTGGTTCACGCGCTCACTCCCGTCAGCTTAGTACCACCGTTCGTTTCCGCCACACAGGATCTGTTTCGCTTCCACCCCGTCTACGCCCACGCACCACCTCCCGCTGTCTGAACGATCTCAACCAGCATTTTGTCGGCAGAACGCGTCTTCAAAGTGACGGGTGCGTTCTTCCCTTCTTTCCATGTATTGACGAGGGCTTATCCATGAAGATGCATCTCTGGCAGATCTTCTTGCTGGCAGCCTTCTTGGCTCTTGGTCAAGATCAGCAAGGGGATGCAACCGCACAGGAAAAACGAGGATCACCGTTCAGTCAAGCGAAATTCGTTCCTGACATCTCACTTATTCTTGACTGTTCGTTTGTCCGTCGCAATCTCTCGAACGAAGAGTTCCAGAATGTCATGATTCCCGGGGTGGCTCGCTGGACAGAGCCGCTGCATGCAAAAAAGGGATTCAACCTCAACTACGGAGAGATCACGTTCTTCTCGGTTGTCGATCCCTACTTCGATCTCTTTGCCGTGTGTCACGTTGCTGAACACCATTTCGGCCTCGAGGAGGCGTACGGGCTGACGAGGAAACTCCCTCTTGGCCTGCAGTTGAAAGTCGGGAAGTTCCTGTCCAGCTTCGGCAGGATCAATGATCAGCACAGCCACTACTGGGATTTCGCCGATCAACCGCTTGTCTGCGGTGCTCTGTTCGGCGAAGAAGGGCTCTCGGAGATCGGTGGAAGAGTGACGTGGGTAGCGCCGCTTGAGGCGTACCTGCTCCTCGGCGCGGAGATTCTTGAGGGTCGCAATGCCGCGAGCTTCGGGTTGAAGGGTTTTCAAGTTCCTCAACTCGCTGCCTCCGTGAGTGGCATCGATGGTCCCGGCCTCCTCGTCGGCTACATCAAATCGTCGGTCGATGTGGAGGACGCGTCTGTACTGGCGGGACTGTCGGTAGCCCGTGGGATGACGCGGCGCGATGACGGGTTTTCGTCGGGGGATCAGTACGGTCGGGCATTTTCAGGTAACACGGCGCTCTACGGCTGCGACGTGACGGTGAAGTATCCGCTCGATCCGATCCGGTCCGTATCCGTGCAAGGCGAGTACCTTTGGCGCGACGCGCACGGCACGCTCTATCTCAACGAGATCGGAGAGCCCGTAACGCGACCTGGAAGCATGGAGCGTCTTTCAGGATTGTACGCACAGGCAGTGATGAAGGCGGACCTGAGGTGGAGGTTGGGACTCCGTTACGACCTGGTTCAAACCGACGAGGCGGTGATGAAGCAATTCGGCCTCAGCGGAGCGGAGAGCCTGACCCGCATCTCTGCGATGATAGAATTCAATCCCACGGAATTCTCTCGAATCAGACTTCAGTATAACGTTGATAACAGTCGATATGACTTCTCCGGTGGAGTGCCGAAAAAAAAGGCGATGCATGAGTTGATCCTGCAGGTTAACCTT
>VGWB01000350.1 GCA_016873755.1 Ignavibacteria bacterium
GGGAACCCCCTTCGACTCCGCGCGGGGATAGAGCGTAGGAGCTCCGCTCAGGGTGAATACAGTTTTTGTGTTGCCTTGCTAACAAAGCCAGGATACATCCTGAGCGGAGGCCCGCTTGCTTTGCAAGCGGGACGCAGTCGAAGGATGTGCGGAGCTGGCATCTTAGAACACCCCTCGACTCCGCGCGGGGATAGAGCGTAGGAGCTCCGCTCAGGGTGAATACAGTTTTTGTGTTGCCTTGCTAACAAAGCCAGGATACATCCTGAGCGGAGGCCCGCTTGCTCTGCAAGCGGGACGCAGTCGAAGGATGTACGGAGCTGGCATCTTAGAGCACCCCTCGACTCCGCGCGGGGATAAAGCGTAGGAGCTCCGCTCAGGGTGAATCATTGTTAAAGGATTGCCCATATGTCACTGACAACGCGCCTGGTGTTCATCTCAATCATCTGCACCGTCGTTTCCCCTATGCTTCTGGGACAGACGATCTACCTTCCCTCCTCCCATGAAGCGTATCCATTTCTGCGTCGGATGGAGACGCGGGGATTGCTCAAAGAGTACCGCGATGCAGCTCGTCCGCTCTCACGGCGGGTAATCGCGTCGCACCTTCGCGATCTTGACGGCGTCACCGGTAGGATGACGGAGGTCGAGCGGGACGAATACGAGTTCCTGAAGGGCGAGTTCCGATACGAGCTCTCCTCCCTGGCAGGCGATCCGGAGCCCACCGAGATCCGCTGGCATCTCTTTACGACGGATTTCCCCGGGGGGATCCTGAATTTCGACCTCATCGGCCGCCTTGCCCAGACGACGGTCGAAAAAGACTATGCGCGGCTGCGCGGTCAGGGCGCACGGTTCTACGGCTACGCCTTCAACAACGTCGGCTATTACTTCAACTTCGTCGATTATCGAGAAGTGGGGAAGGCGATCAACGTGGCGAAGCTGCACACCTCCGAACCGGGCATCGTGCTCACGAAGCAGACCGACGACGCAATCGAGTACAACACGACCGAGGCTCAATTCACATTTCATATCGGTGCCTTTCAATTCTCACTGGAGAAGATGCAAAACAACTGGGGGCTTGGGAGGCGAGGGCAGCTCGCGTTCTCAAACAAATCCCCTTCATTTCCGCAGATCAAAATGCGTGTTCCTGTGACGAAGTGGATGGATTTTATCTATTTCCATGCCGAGCTTAATTCGACCATCATCGACCCCAACCGTTCCTACTTCGCGAACTCTTCTTCTTTGGTGGACTTCTTTCGGCCGGTCGATCGGCTGAAGTACATGGCCGCGCACATGATCGAGATCACGCCGGTTCACGGCGTCGATGTTTCGCTTGGCGAATCAGTGGTATACAGCGACCGCGGCCCGCTGCTGATCTATCTCATCCCCATCATGTTTTTCAAATCCGCCGAGCACTACAACCAGGACAAGGACAACGTCCAGTGGTTCGGTAATCTTGATCTGAATTTGATCCCAAAAACCAACGTGTACTTCTCCCTTTTCATCGACGAACTGAATATCGACGACATCCTCGATCCGTTGAAGGCTCGGAACCAGTTGGGCATCACTGCCGGGATACAGACCTACGACCTGCTGATCAAGAACCTGGAGCTCCTTGTCGAGTACACGCGAATGAATCCCTGGACCTACACGCACAAGTATCCCGCTGCGACGTTCACGAACAACGGCTACGACCTGGGGCACTGGATAGGCCAGAACGCAGATGATCTTTATCTCGAGCTCAGCTATCGTCCGATGCGTTCGCTCGTGTTCGGCGCGACGATGGAGCGCTACCGCAAGGGTGGATTGAAGGACATCGCCTACCAGTATCGGTTGCCATCCCAGCCCTTTCTCTACAGCCCGGTTCGTGAGGAGCAATCATATGGTTTCTACGGGCAATACCAACTGGTGCGGGAAGGTTTCCTCGACGTGCGCGCCCGCTCGAGGAACCTCAGTGATGAGGCCCTCGGGATCACGGATGAGAGCAAGCTCGAATGGTCGGTGAGCCTGAGGTATGGGATTTGGTGAAGGAGATTTGAACCGCACAGGCACATTCGACAAGGCATGTCAAACCTGCCCGCCCCCAAAGTTGTCCGACAGTTGAACTGTCCGTCTGGATTCGCTTTGGCAGTTCACCTGCCGAAGAACAATCAGACTCCACGAAGAACTGCCCGACTCACCCCCCTTTCCCCCTCTGCCGACGAGTCTCTT
>VGWB01000351.1 GCA_016873755.1 Ignavibacteria bacterium
CACACAGAATGCAATAGTACTGCCCCTCTTGAATATGCGAGAAATTACCGCATTTCGGGCAAAGCCGGTAGCGGTTTTGATTTTCTATGCCGTTACCCACAAGACTGTCGCACGTTGGTGATGGAACTTTCTTCAATGACGCGCCGCTCGGCATCGAATCAATGACCGGGGGCAGGGTTGCTCGGATGTGCGCTACAGGGATGTGATAGAGGTGGGCTAGTAATCATCTCAAACAAACTACGCTTTTCGACGCACAAGCGGGTCGTTGAAGGGAAACTTAGACTCAAGCCTACGCCCCTCCTGCCTAACCCACACCCTGATAGCCGAATCCGATGTTGTCAACAGGCGTTGCTCTAATCCGTTATGCACCCTTGCGAATCCATACCGGTTGCCGCAATGATAGCAGAACCGCCCGTGTGGGTACAGGATCGGTTTTGCGCACTGCTGGCATTCCCCGACCAGCTTGGTTCCGCACCAAACGCAATAGTGCTGCTGTTCCTGTGCTGGTGAAAAATTACCGCAACTTGGACAGACGCGATACTCATTGGCTCGGACTGTAACCACGGCTTGGCGACTCCTCTTACTGAAGACCCACAGCTCGGCCTTTTGCTTTATCAGCGAAGTACTTGGACACTACCCAATTCCCCCTGCGGGGTGTCTTCATGCTGTTCTTCCTGGGCTCGGTCGTGTAGTTCACCAGTGCCTTCACCGTTCTTTCCACGGTGCCGGTTCTGACAGCCAGAGTCACCTGCGCCGCGCGCTTGCCCTGCCGCTTGATCGTGTAGTCGAAGGATCCGCCCAGTGCGCTCACGTTTCTCACTGTCCGGCTCCGCGTGCTGGTGTTCGCGATCTGCCCAAGCACCAGTCGCATTGCGGCTTCGGTCATTCTGTCTATCTGGACAACGTCAGCCCTCTGGACGGCAGCTTTCACGTAGTCGGTCTCCACTTTCTTGATCGACAAGGAGTAGATCCCTACGATCAACGAAGTGGCTCCCACCAGGACTACCTTTGAGCTCCCCATAGCATTACCTTGCGTTGGTTATAGATTTGACGGATAAATTTTGAAATCCTTGGTTGCAGTCGTGAACCCTTCGGTTACTCCCTCCACATCCTCGGTGAACGTCATTCGTACCGCGGCAACCTTCAGAGGATCTGCGGTGATCTTGCCCTTGGAGTCATAGTACTGGAACTGGACGCTCTTTAGTTTCTTTGCAAGCGTGATTGTCGCTTGGTATTGGACTTCTCGATACAGTGTCCAGTAGCCCGTAGCGCCATGCAGTACTGCATAGTAACGAACTCTGTCAGATGTTCCGTTATCATCGACATCACCGTGAAATCGTACGTCCTGCGCATACAAATAGCAGAAGACGTGGTCCCCCGTATGGTTATAACCTGCCTGCGTCAGGTCTTGATACGCAACATCAGCGATAACTCGCACGTGCTCCTTGGTGTTGGCGTGCTGGGTCCTTTGGTAGAGGGCGTCATTCATGGTCACCGTAAGCGTCAACATCACGGCGACCATTGAGCCACGAACAAAAACGGATCCTATGAGGTCGAGAAAGATGTTCATTCAGAAGGTAAGATGTACAAAACAGATCGATCGGTTCCGGCCGGAACCACACCAAGACGCACGAAATATGTCCTCAAAAATGGTACCACCTTCCAATAAGATGCTGATTTCTCGAAAATTAGGGGAAAAATGCAGCTCGATCAGCTATTCTCGAATTGAATTCCGACTGGCTCGGAAAGCTCGACATTGACGTTCTGAATCATTCAGAACGCGAATCGAACTCGTTTTCGAAGGAATCCCGCTCTTTCCAATTTCCGGCACAGTCCTTGTACCCGTTCGTACGAAAGCGAGACAGATCCAGGACAACGCTCAAGAATTCTCAGAATTGAGATCTCCGTTCGCGGAATCGGTGCTCGATCGGGAGCCCCGCAGCTTGATCCCCAGACGCGAGCATTTGTCGTACAATGTTTTCTCCGGGACCCCAAGCAACCTCGCACTCTCCTTGACGCTCCAATTGTTGCGCTCAAGAGTCCGATAGATTATGATCCGCGCCGCTGAGTCGCGCGCGCCCTTTTCGATCTCCGGCAGCGACTGACCGCTCACTACGGGAGTCTCTGCTTCAACGATCTCCTTCGGAAGATGATCGGGATCTATTGAGGCACTCGGAGAAAGAAGGATGGCCCGC
>VGWB01000352.1 GCA_016873755.1 Ignavibacteria bacterium
GTTAATGCCGATCTTGCACCCGGTGTTCATTCAGTGCAATGGAACTCTTCGGCGATGCCGAGCGGGCTCTATTTCTATCGTCTGGCTGCCGATGGACATGTCGAGACAAAATCTATGATCCTGCTACAGTGAGACTGGTCGCCAGTTCAATGGGCACCTACTTAGATACTGTGTTCTTTTCACGATCCTCACAAATCGGAAGGGTAGACCTATGAAACTGAAGATATTGTTGATCGTCGCCGTTTGCATGACATTGTTGGCCAGCTGCAAGAAAGACGAGAGCTCGCCGACGGAATCCAGCACGCCCACGTATAGCATGTCTGATCTCCAGGGAACGTGGAAGGGTGAGGCGAAGAATTCTTCTAATACGCTCTCCCTTAATCTGACGGTCGACACCCAGTGTAAAGTGACCGGCAGCGGCGTAAGCTGCACCTGGTCCATCGACAACACCGGCAAGGTCGCCGGGAGTGGCTCCTTCTCGTTCGTCTCAGGATCGTACCTCACCGTCGCAGCCGCTTCCTGGTCCCTCCAGATGAGCTCCGATAAGAAGTCCATCACAGGAACGATGGAGGTAGCTTATCCGACGTTGCACGGTATGAGCACCACGTTGACGAAGCAGTGAGCAGCCTAAGAACCTCTGCGTCAGATAACAAGAAAGGAAACAATATGCGATCACTCGTGGTCCTGTCTCTTCTTGTGGCTACAGTTGCCGTATTCTGCCCCGGCTGCAAGAAAGAATCTTCCACCGGCCCCGGCGCGAGCATCGAGAACTGTGGGGGAGGCCAGGGATACACAGTCAGGTTCACGAAACAGGTCGATCATTACGAGGCGGGGTACGGTGTACCGGGCAACGATGTCATCACCGTGTCGTGTATCGTTGGGCCAGAAGGAGCCACCGTCTCCAATTCGAAAAACGGCACCTACTACTGCGCCGGTACGTACAAGCTGACCACGTATCAGACTGCAAAGATCTCGCTCAACTGGGGAGGTACGACGTCGTACACGATGAACGAACCCTACAACATCACGGCTGCCGGCCAGGGCACGTTCGTTGTGAAATGCACCAAGAGCTCGGGCGGATCAGGTAACATTTTCTTGAGCATGGCGAGTGGTTCCAGTTGGATGTTCAACACGGTACTGGTTGACCAGTAGGAGCCATGAGTTTTTCCGTTTTCGCTTCCGCTATCCTGTAGAAAACTGCACGTCGACGAATATCTCCATTCATTCAAGAATGCCATTATGCGATTCTCCTCAGGTCCATATCTTCACGTGATTCTTCTCTTTGCCTTCGCCACCGCAGCAAGCGGGTGTGCTACCACTGGCTTCTTCAAGAAGCTCGACGCGGAACATCTCCAGCGTGAACATCAAACACAGCTCATTGTCTTGAACCATTCTCCTCTGAAGTACTACTGGGAGATAACGCGTGACGGCTCAACGAGCCAGTACGAAATGCGAAAAGGATCGTATCCCGGCGTCCATTTCGTCGACGAGGCACGCGGTTGGCTTGTCCCCGACTATGGGGAGATCTGCCGAACAACGGATGGCGGGACGACATGGCGACCCCAGGTGAGCGGCACGACCGCCAACCTGAATGCTGTGAGGTTCAGCGATGGACAGAAGGGCTGGGTTGTCGGCGAGCAGGGGACGATCCTGCACACAACAGACGGCGGCGAGAAATGGATGCAACAGTCAAGCGGAATCATCGACGACCTGTACGCAATCAGTTCCTCCAATCCACTGGGAGCCTGGACGGTGGGGAGAAGCGGGCTCATCCTCAAAACGTTTGATGGAGGCGGCGAAGCTCCGACTTCGGTGAAAGTCTCGGATGAGTCGCCGGTCGAGTTCGCTTTGCATCAGAGCTTCCCTAACCCGTTCAACCCAACGACAACGATTGAGTTCGGATTGCCTCGGGAAACGCATGTTGAGCTGAAAGTTTACACAGCGTTAGGGCAAGAAGTCGCAACGCTCGCGTCAGAAAGACTTCCTGCTGGGAAACACACGATGCAGTGGGATGCAACCGGAGCTCCCAGCGGAGTGTACTTCTGTCGCATGAGGGCGGGTTCATTTGTGGAGACGAGGAAACTGGTTTTGCTTCGATAGTATCAGGTGATACCAGGTGTGGGTGGGGTTGTAAGTTATGTCTGCTCGCTTTCAGAGTCAAGTGGAATG
>VGWB01000353.1 GCA_016873755.1 Ignavibacteria bacterium
GGATCGGTCAGGACTACGATGTCGCCCAACCGGATCAAGACCGTGGCGTGATTGACTAGTGTAATGGAGTTGGGCATGGGAACGCCGGAATGTTAGGGATTACTTGAATACCGCGCAACTGTGGCTATCACAGAGAGCGATCGATTCGCGAATTGACGCCAATGAGATTTTCGCCGATATTTTGTTTTGAAAGCCCCGCCGCCAGAAGAGGTACGGTAGGGTCTCCATCGGCAGCAAGCAACTTGGTGATTACACGATGATGAGACCTCACCCCGCCAAACTGCATGGCGGGCGGGCCCAGCCCTCTCCTAAGAGAAGAAGGGGCATTACACCAAGATCAAGGGAGTCGTCACTCGAATCGACGCAGACGACTCACGCATCGACGACCCCCTAACTCCTCTTTGAAGGAAGGGGTTATTAGCAGTTGTTGTCAACCGTGAAGAGGAAAGCTCAGTCGTCTGAGGTGTACAAAAAGAAGAAAACAGGGTGGGACAAACATTCCTGTTTGTCCTTTCTCGCCAACCGTGGACAGGCAAGAATGCCTGTCCTACAAGAAAATGTGCTTCTTGTGTGGCCTCGCGAGTCCCGATTTCGCATCGACAACAGCACAGGACGAGCAGCGGGTCGGTGGCAGGGCAAGGAACCTGGAGTAGAAAGAAAGCATGACCTACGACGTCATCATCATCGGTGCTGGTGCGGCCGGGCTCATGTGCGCGGCTGAAGCTGGCAAGCGTGGACGATCGGTGCTTCTGCTTGAACGCAATGAGCAGATTGGCGAGAAGATCCGCATCTCCGGCGGAGGGCGGTGTAACTTCACGAACATCAACATCGACCCCTCGAGTTACCTCTCGGGTAATCCACACTTCTGCAAGTCAGCCCTTACACGATACACGCCCAACGATTTCATCGCGCTGGTCGAGAAGCACAGGATTGCTCACCACGAGAAGACGCTCGGTCAACTCTTCTGCAATGGCAGTTCGCAGCAGATCATCGACATGCTCAGATCGGAGTGTGATCCAGCCGGAGTTCTAATTCGCTCGAAGTGCCGGGTGAAAGAGATCAAAAAAGGAGCAAATTTCCAGGTGTCAACGGATCTCGGCGATTTTCGTTCCAGCTCGCTCGTAATTGCGACGGGAGGTCTCTCAATTCCGCAACTGGGGGCGACGAATTTCGCGTTCGAGATCGCACGGCAATTCGACCTCAAGGTCACCAAGCTGAGGCCCGGGCTTGTTCCTCTGACGTTCCACCAAACGGACAATAGGTTCTTTGGATCCCTGGCCGGTGTGTCGATCGATGGAGTCGTCAGCTGCAGGAAGGTTACGTTTCGTGAGAACATTCTCTTCACACATCGGGGTATGAGTGGGCCAGCGATCCTGCAGATCTCCTCGTACTGGACGGAGGGCACAACGATCAGCCTGAATGTCTTGCCTGAGGTTGATGCAACAAGAGTGCTGTTGGCACAGCATCCCAGCAAGAGAGAGCTTGTCACGGTGCTTGACCAGCACCTGCCGCGGCGCTACGCGCAGCAGTGGTGCGCACGCATCGGAGGCTCAAAGCCGATGTATCAATATTCCAGAAAGGAGATCGAACTGGTTGCCCATCAGCTCCAGAACTGGCCGATCACGCCTGCGGGAACAGAGAGATGTTTATGTAGCCGGACGGCTCGGTGGGTACAATTTTCAGTGGACATGGTCCTCAGGCTGGGTGGCAGGCCAGCATGCTTGACATCGCGCGCGGATCTGTAGCAGGGTTCCCGACCGGATCTCTAGAGCTAGTCTCGCGTGTCGGAAATTGTCTTAATAAGTGATGTTACGTAAGGGGCAAGAATGTTGGATTATTTGTTAGATAACACACCCCTCTGCTCCTTGACAGCCGTCCCGATTTGATCGGGACGGCTGTCGGAGTCTGACGACCCTCTCTCATCCCGCTGCCCAACGCTCGAGAGGAGACGTATGAAGCGTGGACTGTACGATCCCACATATCTGGGCGCAATCTGTCCCCTCTGTAGCGACGGCTTCGCGTGTGGGGGAGAGGGGATGCAGGGGTGTGTGGTCTTCACACGACTGATTACAAGTTGCGGTGCGACAGCCATCGCTGCGTAACATCACTTAATAAGTCGGAC
>VGWB01000354.1 GCA_016873755.1 Ignavibacteria bacterium
CATAAAAGAAGAAAGACTCACCGTTAACATTCCGGTCGCGATTGGCTCGAATGCAAGAGTCTAACAGACCCGGTCGGATATGGTAGCTCCCGACTCTTGCCAGAATGCCTGCGAAGAAGAGCGGCCGCTTGTTCGGCGGGATGTAGCCCAACGCCCGGTTCAGTTCGTAGACGTAGTCGTTATAGTTGTAGCGGTAGAGCTGAGGAATGAGATGATCGACAATTCCTTCGTTCATCCACGTTTTTGAATCCTGCAGATAGTTGTCGTACCCCCAAGGATATGGGCTCGGCGTCGAAGACAGGATAAGGTAGGACCCGCGTGTCTTAACCGAATCCCGTAGACGTCTGAAGAACTGATTCAGCTTATCGGCGCGCCAGCGCGCCCATGACGGGTTGGTTACATCCGGTGGCGGGTTCCCACCGCCGTGTTCCGAACGGTAAAGAGCAATCGTCGTGGCATCGTACCCTCCTTCGATGGGCATTGCCGGTAGGCGGTCATCCCCCTGTACGCCGTCGACATCGTACTTGTCGATCACCTCGGTCACGAGGGAGATCAGGAAATCCTGAACCTCCGGATTTGTACCGGCCATCCAATCGAAGCCGTTCTTCACGGTCAGCACCGTGTCGTAGGTACCCGATGTACCGTTGTAAACGCGCATCTTTGATGCCCACCGGGGAAACTTCCCGATGAGGTGTCCTCCGTTGAGGGAGTACGATGACGAGAAGCCGAATTCAAACCAGGGAATAACCTCCATGCCGTTGCGGTGGGCTTCGATGACCACGCGCTGCAGAGGATCACGACCGGCGAAAGCGGGAACGATGGGGACACCGAAGAGCTGGTTCATCACGTCGCTCGGATACAAGGTGTAACCCTTGTTCCACACCACGGGAAATACGAGGTTGATACCGATCGACGCGAGATAATCCATCGCTTCAGCTATGCTCTTGTCGGAAAACAGGACATTGCTGTCAACGTTGGTGAGCCAAACCGCGCGGAGTTCTTCCTTCGGCTGACCGACGAGAAGGATAGGGATCAGAATCAGGCAGAGAAGAATTCGGGGTTTCATCAGGCTGTTCGTCGGCAGAGGGATTTCTCTTATGTGAAAATTTGGTCCAGGTGGTGCTTGACATGCCTGACGTAGTCTTGAACGAGAAACTCCAATGTAACAGGCGGATCGTCCCCGATGAAGCACATGCTCTTCAGTTTCTCCACGGGTATTGCCTCCATTACGTGAAGTAGGTGGAGGTTGAATGCTTTCCAGAGTTGGACAAGCTCCTCCCAGGAGCGAGTCTGGTATCCTTGGGTTTTCACCCACGCGTCCTGATCGTAACCGGGGAGCTTGATCTCTCCGCTGAGCTGCGCACGCACGTAGCGCTGGTGATTATTGGTGGCGGAGTCAATGAGATGGCCGAGGATTTCTTTCTTGGACCATTTGTCTGCCGTGGGGCGTGAACCGCCTTGTTCATCCGAAATCGCAAGTAGACGCGGCACCGCTTGCGCGATGAGGGACCGGTATTCGTTTATCGTTTCCTTCATGAGTGCACCTTCGATGAGCCTGCGCCGGATGGTCCGGAAGAGGACAACGAATATCCAAACCGCCGAGAACAGAGCAATCAGGAAAACGATGATCTTGACTTCATTGCCAGCGGGCGGGCCGAGAAAGAGGGTCCAGCACATTCTGCAAAAGGAGATCGGTACCACCGGCTCAAAGTATGTATTTTTGGCAGCCTAATCAACAGGCCGGGTATCTTCACAGCGTTCGCACTCGACAAGGATTACACGAGGAAAAGGGGGAACTCTTGCGCCACGAGACCAGGTATCTTGAACGTAGAATTCCGGTACACGCCTCGATATAAAAGGCGCCCATCGCTGAGCACCTTCTGGGTTTGTAGACGACCTCAACGGCCTGAAGGATAGCCGTACCGATTCTGTCATTACAGACTAACTTCAGTGGCCAATTGAGAAGCTCGTATGAATTCGCTACATTGTCGCAGGGCAAAGAACGGAAGATGCCAAAATCCACCCCAAACCTTCCTGCGCAAGAATCCCTCTTCGTTACTGACGAAGCAATTCATCCTTGGGAGACAAACGGGATATTCTCAGAACACTTCTT
>VGWB01000355.1 GCA_016873755.1 Ignavibacteria bacterium
GCCGAACCGTCAATCCCTCAGGTCGATATGGTGTATCGAGTTGCTCCTCTGTTAATCCCTTGACCGCCTCACACAGTCGTGCTGGCGCCTCAGCCATTTGGTGGATGAGAACTTGCCGCTCATCATCCTGAAGTTCAGCCTTCGGTTGGAATTTTCCAATTGGGTAACGCAGGTCGGTCATTTTCGTTCTCCAAGAATTCTGTTTGTTGATTGGCTATGCACCTCACTAACGTGCTTGAATTGACATCAGCTGTCCGTCAAGATCGCTAACGAGCACGCGGTTGGCTTCGAGAGGAACAGGTGTGTGGACGATCGTCTCACCGACACGGTGCTTCCAGAGAACCCTCCCCGTCTTTCCATCCAGTGCGATCACAAGGCCATTCTTCGTTCCGAAGAAAACAACGCCGTCCTTCTCAATCGGCATCGATGGGTCAATGTCGTACCCGTATCCGCAAGGGCTGGCCCAGAGGACAGAGAGCGAAGAGGAAGAGGGTGAGAAGGCGATAACAGTGTCGGTCATGCAGCGCGCATAAATACGGCTGCCGTCGTTGGAGATCCCGACGGTCTCCCGCACCTGGTAGCGGTTCGATCGCCAGACCGTGCTGCCCGTTTCTGCATCGATTGCCGTGAGATAGCGATCCGGCGCGGCGATGAAGATCTTCCCTTCTGAAGCAACAGGCCAGCACGCTGCAGGGGAAAAGAGCACGCCGGGATTTCCATTGCTCCACTTCCACGCAAGCGAGCCATCGGTGACGTTGAGCGCGTAGAGATACGTGTCCCAGGCTCCGAAAATCACTTTTCCCCGATAAATCAAAGGCCTTGTCTCGACAAACCCGCCAACCTCGTTGAATGTCCACCTTGTCTTCCCAGTTTTCAAGTCGATCGCGCGAAAGACACCGTCACTTGCACCGACATAGACAACTCCGTCTTCGATCTTTGGTGCCGCAACGACCGGAGCACCGGTTGCCAGCTTCCAGATGGGTCTTCCGGTTTCCGCTTTGAGGCAGTACAGGTGGCTGTCTGACGATCCAATGACTAGAATTCCATCTGACACATCAGGAGTTGAATACACGGTTGATCCGGTCACGTAGTGCCACTGCCTTGAGCCGTCACTCAACGAAAAAGCCGAGACCGTGCCGCTACTGTTTCCTATGATGGCGTAATCCTTCCAAATGGCGGGAGTGGACGCGATGGTATACTCCGTATGTGCTCGCCACTGTACCTTGACGCCCGGGTATTCAATGTTGACGGAGAAATCAGGTCTGGAATAGCTCGTTGTATCGGCGGCGTAGTTCTTCTTTTCCAGTGAAACCTGATACCACGGGGGTTTTGTCTCAACTCCCGGGACTCGCTCGGAGAAATTCACCGTGTCCCGTCGAACGGCGCATATCGTGTAACCGCCGATGAGTTGCCGGGCACGGAGGTTGGATCGCCCCATGACGCCTGGAACTCCTTCGAAATTCATCACCCGGTTCCGGTGTCCATGTCCGACCAAAACTGCCTTGGTGTTGTAGCGTTTGATCCTTTCGGTGAGTTGGTACCAGTTGTCGATTCCCGGATCGAGGGGATAATGTGTTACGATGAACAGCGGCTGATGCTTGTCCGGAAGGCGTTCCAGGATGCCATCGAGCCATCGTAAGTCCTCGGGCGAGAGATGCCCATCCCCCATTTTCATAATGGGCCCCTGGTGGAGGCCGATAAACCGATAGCCACCGTACTCAAAGACGAACTTGTCATTTCCCCAGAGCCGGGGGAACTTCGTGCAGCCGGATTCTGACCACTTCGTATCGTGATTACCGGGAACGATGTAATATGGCTTGTTCAGACTGTCGAGGATGGCTTTTGCCAGTTCAAGCTGAGCATTCGAGCCCATTTCGGTGATATCACCGGAGAGGACCACAAAGGCAATATCGTCCATTGAATTAATGTCTCGGACGGACGCGCTCAAATCTGCGGCACCCGTGGAGCCACCGACGTGTGTATCACTCAACCATGCGAAGCGGAACTGACTGGTCTGTGAGTATGAAAAGGAGAGCGCGAAGACAGCTGCAGCGGCAAGCAGGGAGCGGCTGAGGGATTTCATATT
>VGWB01000356.1 GCA_016873755.1 Ignavibacteria bacterium
TTGCATGATAAGCTGGTGGGTTTCCGGACAGGCCCCCGATAAGAGGGGGTTTTGGGGCAAGGGGGCCAGCCCCGAAACAAAGCGTTTCGGTTTCACGAGCGGCTCTGTTGCTGGAAAAAGGACATTTGAATACATTCGTTAACCAAATTTACTATTGACGTAGCGGCTTAAACAACAAGACCAGATGAATTCAATTGAGAAAACATACGGCCGGCGAACCAGCGAAAAGTCTGATCTCCGCGCCGCTGAGGGATTTCTCCGATTGGTGCTGAAACTTCGGGGTGACAAGCCCTTCGTGCCGAAAGGCATTCATCGCTTCAAGAGTTTTGAGGAGAGTTTCCGATGGTCGATGAAAATGATGGCTCGAAGCTCGAATCAAGACCTCCGACCGTAGATGATCTTGTCAGCCTTTGCACCGCACTGAATGCCGAGGAAGCGAAGTACATTGTGATCGGGGGGATGGCGATGATTCAGGCAGGATTTGTTCGCGCAACAGCAGACATTGATTTGCTCATTGATGTGTCGAAGGAGAATCAGGCCAGAGTTCGGAAGGCTCTTATGAGTCTCCCAGATCAAGCTGTCAAGGATCTTGGTCCCGACGATATTCATCGCTACACTGTTGTGAAGATTGCGGACGAATTTGTGGTCGATCTTATGGGGAGGGCATGCGGGATTGATTTTGCCTCTGCGAAAGACGACGTTGAGTACGTAATAATTAACGGTGTTTCGATTCCCTTCGCGACCCCGTCACTCCTTTGGAAACTCAAGCAGACCGGAAGAGAAAAGGATGAATTGGACCGAATGTATCTCCGCGAACTATTGAAGAAAGGCTGAAGCAAAGGGGAACAAAGGTAAGGGATTCCACTGTTTCTGTCGGCAAAACTCGAAGTCTCCGTAATTTACGAGGGCGGGGCAGGCTGACGATGCCAGCCCGACAGGGTCGTTCTGGCGGGCCCGTTCGACCGCACGGTCGTCCGGGCGGGCAGGAGAACAGGTACTCAACGTGTTGATCATAGGATGAACTATGAAAACGTTAAACGAGATCAGGACCATCGTTGCGCAAAACAGCGACCTTCTCGCGGAGAAGTATGGGGTCACGATTGTGGGGATCTTCGGCTCGTACGTGCGCGGCGAGCAAGGGAAGCAGAGTGATCTTGACTTGCTGGCGGAGATTCTTCGGCCCATCAGTTTGCTTGAGCTTGTTGGGGCAGAGATCTACCTCAGTGAAATCCTGGGGATGAGAGTGGACGTTGTTCCGAAACGCACTGTACGCGAGGAATTGCGGGAAGCGATTCTGGAGGAAGCGGTAAGCTTATGAAGCGCAACATCGCGATCTACTTGACGGACATTCTTGAGAACATGCGGGATGCTGAGCAGTTCGTTCTGGGGCAGTCGTACCAGCAGTTCGCGGCCGACAAGAAGACGTTCAATGCAGTTGTGCGGGCCATCGAGATCATTGGGGAAGCTGCCAAGAATGTCCCCGACAGCATTCGCAGCAAATATCCAGCTGTTCCGTGGAAGGAGATGGCCGGGATGCGCGACAAGGTAATTCACTTCTGCGCCAGGGGCGCATCTCCGCCTGAGGCGGATGAGCTCGACAGAGTCCGTCGGAGTCTGACGACCTCTGGCTCAAGCCTTTGGCTGATATTTTGGCGTTGATCGGGAAGCGGTATGGCTGGTTGTGAAGGAAAGGATTCCTTCCATCAAGCCGCTCATCGAGCAAATCGTTCAGGAGATCGAGGCTCGGTAGGTCACATCGTGTGGACTGGACATAGGTTAGATGTCAGAAATCAGAAGACAGAAGTCAGAAGCACGTTTTCTGTGTCTCCCGCTCTTTGGATTGCGCCCTTAGGTGGGATTCTGGGAGGCGGAACCGCCGCCTCTTGGCGGGATCGGAAGTCAGAAGTCGGAAGACAGAAACGAGAGGTCAGAAATCGGAGGTCAGAAGTCAGAAGACAGAGATCAGCAACCGCTGACGTCTGATCTCTGACATCTGATCTCACCTGGCGTGAACATGAGACTAAAT
>VGWB01000357.1 GCA_016873755.1 Ignavibacteria bacterium
CGGCTCGACGAGTTCGTCAATCGCGTGAAAGGCGTCGAGCTCGTCAGCTCGGCGGAGGGGAACGGATTGAGCGTTCGCGGCGGCGCGATCCGCGAGACCGATGTCCGCCTCGACGGAATCTCGCTGCAGGATCCCCGTTCGGAGAACTCCTACCTTGCCCTGAACTCCACGACTGTTGAAGAAATTCAGATTCTTACCGGAGGATTTCAGGCAAAGTATGGCGGCATCCGCTCCGGCTTGCTGAACGTCGTCACGAAGGACGGTAGCCGGGACAGGTACACGCTTGCCCTGAAAGTCGATATGGCACCTGCGCAGCAGAAATTCTTCGGCACCAATCCCTGGAGCAGTGAGTCATGGATCTATCGCATCTTCGCAGGCGAGTACGCGATGAGTGGTGTCACCCCGGGAGACACCACTGTCCCAATCGAGTTCCGGAACTTTCGCGGCTGGGCCTATCGATTCACACAGGACAGGCGGCTCGATTCCCTGCAGAAGCTGGAACTCTGGAAGCGCCAGCATCCGCAGTACGATTTCGCGGGCAGGCCGGACATATACATGGAGGGGAGCATCACCGGGCCCGTACCGGGAGCCGACATTCCGCTCCTCGGCCTCTACGCACGGCGAACGACGTTCCTGTTCGGCTTCAAGTACGAGGACTCCCAGTTGGCATTTCCGCTCGGTCCCCGCAACAGCTACAAGGACTGGAACACGCAACTGAAACTGACCTCAACCCTCAGCAACGAGCTCCGGCTCTCGGTTAACGGGCTCTATGCGAAGCTTGAGACTGTGAGCGGCGGTCAGACGACCAGCTACGGTGGCGCTCTGGTCGACGCATCCTCCAGCTTCAACTTCCTGAACAGCACCCAAACCTCCGTCCGTCAGCAGGCACGGCTGCTTGCCGCCGACAACCTCTGGCAGATGTTCAACAAGAGCCGGTTGCAGTACTACGACCAGCGCTATGTGGTGGGCGGTGCCAAAATCACCCACACGCTTGGTGCAAGCGCGTTCTATACGTTGGATTTGCAGGTCGGCTATACCGATCAGCAATTGAATCCGTTCTCCCTCGACACCTCCCGAGCCGATTCATGGTTCACACTGATCGGCACGAACGGGCAGCCGATACGATACCTGAACGTGCCGGTCGGCGGCAGTCCGAACGCCTCCACCAACCCCGGGAGCGATGCCCTCAACATGTTCCGGCTCTACGGCGGATTGCAGCGTGTCGATTCGTCGTATTCCTTTGTCGCGCAACTCAAGGGCGATCTCACAGCACAACTTGGACGGCATCATCAGGTTGAGGCTGGTTTCTCCGCGCGTTTTCAGAAACTGTTCGTGTATACCGGTACCTGGCTGCAAGCGCAGATGTCCTTCACGCCCGACCTGTGGCAATACTTCACGGAGACACCCCTGGAGATAGGTCTGTACGTACAGGACAAACTTGAATTCGAGGGGATGATCCTGAACGCGGGTGTCCGGCTGGACTATCTGAATCCGATGAAGAAAGGATTCGCGGTCGGCATTCCACCGGACGATAACTACAGAAAACTATATAACGACATTTATCAGAATCTCGATGGCGCCTGGGGAGCTTATGACCGGTGGCTTCTTTTCAGGGACATGCTGGATGATCCGCCGGGATGGCCCCGTACGAATAACAAGGTTCAGGTGCATGTCTCGCCGCGCCTTGGTGTCTCGTTTCCGATCACCGATAACAGCAAGCTCTATTTTAATTACGGACATTTCTACCAGCGCCCGGCTGTTTCCTTTATGTACAATCTCACCGTGGATCTGGCAGCCACTCTGCTCCCCACGCCGGATCTGGCCATGGGACGAACCGTATCGTACGAATTCGGGTATGAGCAGGTCTTCCTGGACGATTTCCTGTTCAACGTTACGGCATACTACAAAGATATCCGCAACGAGCCGCTCAGCCGCCAGTTCATCAACTACTATGGGGACAACATCGTCCGCTCGTACTTCCCGGACGCATACCGGGGACGTTCGCGGCATAG
>VGWB01000358.1 GCA_016873755.1 Ignavibacteria bacterium
CGTCGGATGTGTCGCTGGCCCGTCTCGTTATGGACCGCGACACCAAAGTTGACGAGTTCGACAACAGCATCGACCAGCAATGCATGCGCATTTTCGCTCTCACGCAACCGGTGGCGATCGACCTCAGGCTGCTCATGGCCGCTCTGAAGATCAACAATGAGCTCGAGCGCATTGGAGATATCGCGGTGAATCTGGCAGAACGAGTTGAGCCGCTCGCGCCATATGATGAGTTCGTCAAGACGACGGCCCTTGTTGCGATGGCTACCGCAGCTCGAGAAATGGTCAAGAACGCGATTGATTCGTTCGTCAACAACGATCCAGGCCTGGCAAAGGCAATCCTTCGAGCCGATGACACTATCGACAACTATGATCGTGAGACGTTCAATCTGATGATCAAGAAAATGAAGGAATCTCCTGAAAATATTGAGCCTGCTTCACACATGATGATTGTCTCTCGTCACGTCGAGCGGCTTGCCGATCACGCCACGAATATTGCGGAGGATGTGATCTTTCTGGTCAACGCGAAGATTATCAAGCATCACGCCTCCGATATCGGCCTTCAGTGAGCGAGACGGGCTTTGGAAATTGTGTTTTTTGTGGTACCTTTGACCGCTAGAACCAACCCACCGCTTTCTTATTGCACCGGGACCTACGTATGAAGATTTCATTTACGAAGATGAGCGGCGCTGGCAATGACTTTGTGGTTATCGACAACCGCTCTGGAATCATCGCTAACGGTCCGGAGATAGCAAGAAAGCTCTGTGACAGGCGGTGGGGAATAGGGGCTGACGGGCTGCTGTTGGTGGAGAAAAGTCGCAAAGCGCACTACCGAATGATGTATTACAATGCCGACGGCAGCTATGGCGGCATGTGCGGCAATGGGGGGCGATGCATCGCCGCATTCGCTGTCCGGCACGGGCTCGCACCGCCCCGTCACTCATTCGAGGCGCTCAAATACATATACCGTGTGCACGTTGGCCGGGAGGAGGTTACTCTTTGGATGAAGAATCCCCGAGAGCTGCTCACCAACGTTGCAATTTCGCTGGAAGGCAAACGTCAGGTCGTTAACTTTGTGGATACAGGAGCTCCGCATGCCGTGGTCGCGGTTCGGGATCTCAAGGTGCGGAAAAGACGACTCGAGGATCTCGATGTCGTGGGCTTGGGGCGCAAACTACGATCTCACCGTTTCTTCACGTCAGGCGGCACGAACGTGAATTTCATTGAATTGAAGAGGCGTAAGTCTTTGAAAATACGAACGTATGAGCGCGGCGTCGAAAATGAAACATTAGCATGTGGTACGGGCTCCATTGCTGCTGCGGTGATTGCACACGAACTTTGGGGGTTGGAGCCGCCCGTTAAGATCGTGCCACAGAGCCACGTTCCGCTGTGGGTCAACTTCGAGGTGGAAGGGGATGAGATCGTGAACGTGAGCCTGCGGGGGCCCGCAGAAGTGATCTTTGAAGGCAAGACTGAGCTACCGAGTGTTTCGAGACTACGCAAAGGGCTGCGCTGGATGAGGTTCAGAAGGAAGAAACGTCGCGCATCCGCCTTATGAAGGAAGCACGTGTGAGCTGGATAAGTCTGATTATCGGCTGGCGCGTATGTTCTTGGCTTCATGGGACTTATGATGCGCCAGCTCACGTAGGAAAGCAGAAGAACCTATATCTGTGGGAGGTCCCGAGACGTTTCTGCCCTCAACCCGCAGGACTGCGAGTTTCGACAAGAGATGGTCGTTCACCTTCACACCGTCGTGAGACAGCTGGTCAAAGGAATCCCTGGGACTGGACGGTAGTGCGACCTGTGCACATTTGGGTTCTCGCATTCACTCCGGTGCAGCCCTGAAGGTGGGGCATTCATCGGCGGTTGTGACCCCAGCACGCGTTTCACCTCGGGAGGCAATGCCCCGTGACCTTGCGATCCCGCACCTTAAATCCTACCGACTGGACCTACGACCCGACGACGTGCTTCGATCTCACCCCA
>VGWB01000359.1 GCA_016873755.1 Ignavibacteria bacterium
GGGGAATATCTCTACACTTCGTCCATCACCGCACCTGCCACACGGTGCGGTTTGTGTTTCTTGGGGGGCCAGAGGAGAGGACGTTCATGAGGCTTCGCATCATCGTCAAACCGAACGCTCGCAAGAACGCTGTCGAAGCGAACGATGACGGCACTCTCATCGTCCATGTTTCGGAACCTCCGAGGGAAGGTCGAGCAAACCGGAAGGTGATCGAGGTCCTCGCTGAGCATTTCCGGAAGCCGAAGCGGCACATCGCGATCGTCTCAGGAACACGGGGCAAACAGAAGATCATCGAAATCGTATGATACCTCCACGAAGGGCAGGGATGATCTACTCGCTCGTCGCCTACGCGTTGGGCGTCCTCGGCCTGCCGCCTTCCTTGGGGGCCGCCGAAGTCCGAACTGACTCAATCCAATCGGTGACGGTGGCACCGGGGATAGTCCATACATCCTACACGAAGGCCGGGCCGTACACGTTGGATGTGCTCGAGGTTGATCTCTCAAATCCCGGCTACGCGATCGAATCATTCAGGCCTGTTGGATTGGTGCGCACGTCCCAGCAGGTGCGCGAGAACGACAGGGAACAGCATGTCCTCGGGGCGATCAACGCCGACTTCTTTAGCTTCAAAACGGGATGGCCGGTTGGGAATCAGGTGGTCAACGGGGAGTTCGCTCTGGGTCTGGCGACTCCGCGATCGCACCTCGCGTTCTCGGTGGCAGGGCGTCCATTTATGGAACGGCTAACCTTCCGCGGTTGGCTCAGGACGCCGACGGGAAAGCACTACGATATCGCCGGCGTTAACGATGCCCACAAGAATAACTCGATCATCCTTCATACCTCCTTCTCGGACACGGCAACGCCCTGGATCGGCCCGGGGGCGACATTCCTTCTCCAGAAGGTGTCAAGTGGCTGGCGGGCCGGCGACACGCTCAGGCTCTTGGTTGCATCATCGGGTGTCGAAGGATCAAGGACTCTGGGATCTCAGGAGGCTGTGCTCTGGATCGGTGGAGGAGCTTCGGTCGGGGGAGCGCGGGAGGACGTGCGGGTGGGAGACACACTCGTGACATACCTCGGCTTTGAACCTGATATTGGGCACATTGCAAACGTCGTCGGGGGGGGTGGAATGATACTGCGCGGCGGACAGCCGGTCTCGGACAGCACGAACGTCGAGGAGAAGATCAGCGTGGCGTTCCTTAGGGCTCGCCACCCGCGCACGTTCGTTGCCATCAATCAAGACACGACGAAACTGTTACTCTGCACCGTCGACGGGCGTCAGGAAACGAGCATCGGCATGAGCTTTCAGGAAATGGCTGATTTTCTCCTCTCCATCGGGGGCTGGCATGCTGTCAATCTCGATGGCGGGGGGTCAACGACGATGGTTGTCAACGGCGTCATAGTGAATTCCCCTTCAGACAAGACGGGGGAACGCCCCGTGGCAAACACACTCCAGATTATCAAGAGAGGAGTACCAACGCTGACAAGGTGATCGCCTATGGTTTGACTCAGCGGTGTTCGATCGAGCAAAGCCGGAATGGCTCCGGGAACCCTGGTGCACGTCGGCAAGAAGAGACTCGGCACCGTCCAAATCTCGTGCATCGACTACTCGGAGGGCTGGATAGGCGAGCGCGCGGCGATCTCGGCGGAAGATCCGTTGTCTGTTAAACGGAAGCCGAAGGCTCCAGCTGAGAGATCTCAGCGACCACACGCTGGCAGTGCTGGATGCTCTTGAAAATGAACGAGAGCTGCTCTCCGTGATGATCGATATCTATCTTTCGAGCGTCAGCAACAAGCTCAACGAGGTCATGAAGGTCCTGACCATCATTGCGACCATCTTCATTCCATTGACGTTCATCGGTTTCGGCATGCTCGTCTACTTCAGGAGGAAA
>VGWB01000360.1 GCA_016873755.1 Ignavibacteria bacterium
CTCCTGCTGGCACGCCACCACGATTCCTGACGGCTTGTGTGTGATGCGAACGGCCGTCTCAACCTTGTTGACGTTCTGACCACCTTTGCCGCCAGATCGATAGGTGTCGACCTGGAGATCGGCAGGGTTGATTTCGATCTCCACTTCCTCCACTTCTGGGAGCACGACCACGGATGCAGCCGAGGTGTGAACCCGGCCTTGCGCCTCCGTCTCGGGAACCCGCTGAACCCTATGCACCCCGCTTTCAAACTTCATCAAACCATACGCGCCCTCGCCGGAGACGGAAAAGACCACCTCTTTGAAGCCTCCTTTGCCGGTTTCGTTCCAGTCCATCAATTCAACCTTCCACCCTTTTCTCTCCGCGAAGCGTATGTACATCCTGTAGAGATCTGAGGCGAACAGCGCTGCCTCCTCGCCGCCGGTTCCGGCACGAATCTCCATGATGAAGTTCTTCGAATCGTTCGGATCTTGTGGAACCAGCAAGAGCTTCAGCTCCTCCTCGAGCCCGACAAGCTGCGCTTTGAGCGTCTCGTACTCCTCCTGTGCCAGTTCTTTCAGCTCTGGATCGCTCACCGATTCCAGGAGGTCTCTACTCCCCTTCAGATCGCTACTCACCTTCTTGTAACGCTGGTACGCGGCAACGATCGGCTCGAGTGCCCGCAGCTCCTTACCAAGGTCGCGGGAGCGCTTCTGGTCCGTAGCCACGGCGGGATCGGACAACAACCGATGAAGCTCCTGGACCCTCTCAACGATTTTTTCAAGCTTGTCAAACATACAGAATCTCGTTCTTCAGGGCGAATAGCCGCACTTCCTCCTCGTCATCGACCTTAGTCTGCCACCACGGCGCTCGGACTCGTTGTCGCCGGTTCCTCCTTTAGCTTGTAGCGGCTCGCATCGTCCAGTCCCAGCGCGCATCGCAAGGCGATGATCGCAACTTCGACTTGAGACTCGTCAGGCTCACGGGTCGTGATCCGCTGCAGCCAGAGCCCGGGGGCGATAAGGATCTTCCCCCACCACGTGGTGCTGTGCTTCGCGGAGAACCTTATGACCTCATAGGAGAGGCCACCGACAACCGGGATGAACGGGAGATGCGTCATGAGGCGGATCATCATGGTCAGCTTGCCCAGGAAGCTCAGCAGAAACGCATCGAGCACGCTGAATGAGAGAATGGCAACGATCATCACGATCAGCAAGAAACTCGTTCCGCAACGCGGGTGAAACCTGCTGTGCTGCTGGACAACCGGGGGCAATAACTCGCTTTTCAGTTCGAAGGCAAAGACCGACTTGTGCTCGGCACCGTGGAACTGGAAAAGACGCTTGATATCCCGCATAGCCGAAATTGCGCCGAGGTAGCCGAGCAGGATCGTTATGCGGATGGCACCGGCAATCAGGTTGAACGCGAAAGCATCCTGCTCAAAGCCGAACACTCGCGTGGTCACAAAGATTGGCAAAACAAAGAAGAGCGCAATGCCGAGGAGAAGAGCGATGACCAGGGTTGTCACCATCGCGGCCGTCGTGGACCCTTTGGATTTCTTCTTGCTTTGGCCATTTCCCTTCCTCGCCGATTCTTGGGTCTCGACGTCGATCATGGCAATTTCCGCGGAATAGTTCAGCGTCTTGATGCCCAGGAAGAGCATATCGATGAGGCCGACAGCGCCACGGAGAATCGGCAGCTTCAGAAGCTTGTACTTCTCTGTAAGCGAGATGAAGGATTCCTGGCGAACGACAATATCGCCATTCGCGCGCCGCACAGCCGTCGCGACTGAGCCCGGAGCGCGCATCATCACGCCCTCGATGACGGCCTGCCCGCCGATCTGCATCGGTTTGCTCGGGTCATACAGTGGATTCGTCGGAATCCAGCTTGATTTCGA
>VGWB01000361.1 GCA_016873755.1 Ignavibacteria bacterium
GATCTCGGCGAAGGTTTATGGAAGTGAGGAATCCTTCCCGTGCGAAGCCGATCGTCCCAGTGGCGGCCCGCTGGTGGTTCGACACAGCTCCGGCATGAGCCGCAGCCTGAGGAACCGCGCCGTCTACGACCGAAGTGAAGACTGGGTCTTATCCGTCGATGGGAACCCGAGCGTCGTTGTGCTACCGGTGGAGTCGGCGGGCAAGCAGAAGGTTTTCGCCATGGAGATCGAGGGATACGAGATTGTGCTCCGGTTCCGGCCCCGTTTCTACCAGAAACACCGGGGACTTGAGTTCTTCGAGCCATGGACGTACAAGGTCTGGCCGCATTCGGTCGCCGGCTGGATCTCCTGGTTCGCGTTCTACAGCAAGGTTACGGAGAAGGATATTTTGGAAACGGCCGATGTCTTCTCGGCCGCGCTTCGCCCGTTCGGCTTCGAGTATCTGCAGATCGACGACGGATACCAACAGGGGAGGGGTGCTCCCGAGCTGTGGCTGAATCCCAACGAGAAATTCCCTCATGGATTGAAGTTCCTCACGGACTACATCAAGAGCAAGGGGCTCAAGCCGGGCATTTGGACGGCAGTCGGTATCGATCAGAGGAACTACGTCGAAGAGCGTCTGACGTGGTTTGTGCGCGATGCCGGCAACAAGCCCGTTCGCGGGAATTGGATTGAGTATGCGCTTGACGCTTCGAACCCTGAGGCACTGAACAATATCGTGCGCCCTCTTTATCGGGGTCTGCACGGGCAGGGGTGGGAGTACTTTAAGGTCGATGGCCTCCGCCATCTGCGCTACGAGGGGTATAACGCCAACCGTGAGTATTTTGAAAAGAAGAAGGTCGATCGCGTTACTGCCTATCGGGAGTACGCGAAGGCGGTTCGGGGGGAGATCGGCCGTGATCATTTCATGCTCGGATGTTGGGGAATCCGGCCGGAGCTGGTTGGAATCATCGATGGATGCCGGATCGGCGATGACGGCTTTTCCTACGCCGGCCTCGCCCAGTATAATTCGTTCAACAATATTGTCTGGCGCAACGACCCGGACCATATCGAGCTCAACGAAGATGCGTATCGCTCCACGATGGTGACATCACTCACCGGGTCGCTGTTCATGCTGACCGACAAGCCCGCTGTTTATCGAACGCCGGGGGTCGAATCCGCCAGGCGAACCGGGCCGGTTCTTTTCACACTCCCCGGCCAAGTGTACGACGTCGATCCGTCGCGGTCAGATCAATTGCATCGGGTCGATACTGAAGTCAGCGGTTCCGGGCCGCGCGTCTTCGATGCGGGCTACACTCCGCAATGCCACCTCTATCTGCTGGAGATCAACCGCCCGTTTGAATACTGGTGCGTCCTGGGACGGACGGGCGGAGATTTCACGGATCTACGCTTCTCGGATCTCGGACTCGATCCGAAGCGTGACTACTACGTGTTCGAGTTCTGGAACGGCAGATTGCTGGGCAGCTTCACAAGTGGATTCAGCCCGGGCAGAATCGATCCGAAGTTTAAAGCGCAGGCGTTCTGCATTCGCGAACGGAAAGCGCATCCGCAACTCATTGCCACAAGTCGTCACGTCACCGCCGGTGGTGTCGATCTGGTGGACGTGCGATGGGATGGAACCAACCTCACAGGAATCAGTAAGACTGTTGCCGGGGATCCGTACGTTCTCTATTTGACTGAGCCCAGTGATTATCGGCTCGAGAAATTCGATTGTGGTGATCTGCCAGTGGACGAGACTGAGCGGGATGGCTATCTCTTGAAGATTACATTTCGTCCCCAAGACAGCGCGGAAGTGCAGTGGAACGCAAGCTTTTCAAGAGGCAATTGATGTTGGTGTGGATTTCCAGGCGCTTGATGGGAGCTGT
>VGWB01000362.1 GCA_016873755.1 Ignavibacteria bacterium
TGATCCGCGCCGCTGAATCGCGCGCGCCCTTTTCGATCTCCGGCAGCGACTGACCGCTCACTACGGGAGTCTCTGCTTCAACGATCTCCTTCGGAAGATGATCGGGATCTATTGAGGCACTCGGAGAAAGAAGGATGGCCCGCTGCAATACGTTCTCCAGCTCCCGGATGTTGCCCGGCCAATCATATTGCATCAGAAGATCGAGCGCGAGGGTTTCAACTCGTACCGCCGGTTTCCCAAGCGCCTTGCCGAAACGCCGAAGGAAGTGCTCGACAAGGAGTGGAATATCCTCCTTGTGCTCGCGCAGCGGGGGCATGTGGATTGGGTATACATTCAAGCGATAGAAGAGATCCTGCCTGAACTCTCCACGATCTGTCATGGTTATGAGATCGCGATTGGTTGCCGCGATGACCCTGACATTCACGGGAATGGGGCTGGCGCCGCCGATCCGGTCTATCTCTTTTTCCTGCAGTGCGCGCAGTAGCTTTACCTGGAGGTGAACGTCCAATTCCGCAATCTCATCCAGGAAGATCGTGCCACCGTCTGCCAGCTCGAACTTCCCCAGTTTCGTCTGGCTCGCTCCTGTAAACGATCCCTTTTGATGTCCGAACAGCTCGCTTTCGATCAGATCTTTAACGAGTGAGGCACAGTTGACAGTCACAAACACACGCTGGCTTCGCTTGCTCGCGGTGTGGATCTCGCGTGCGACGAGCTCTTTGCCGGTCCCTGACTCGCCGGTAATCAGAACCGTCACGTCGGTCATCGACACTCGCTGGATGGCCTCGAAGACCCTTCTCATCACCGGGCTCTCCCCCACGATCCTTCCCGATACACGCTCGACCTCTTCCCGGAGGAGCTCGTAGTCCCTCTTCAATTCACGCTCAGCAAGCGCCTTCTCGATGACTGTTCTGAGTTCTTCGATCTTCGGGGATTTCGGCATGTAGTGGTGAGCACCCAGCCTCATCGCCTCCACCGCGCTCTCCACCGAGGCATGCGCGGTCAGTACGATGACCGGGCAGTCCGGCATCGTCTCCTTCACGCGCTGCAGAACATCCATCCCGCTCAATCCCCCACCCAGCATGACATCGAGCAACATCACGTCGACCTTCTTACTGCCAAGGATCTCGACCGCTTCCGCCTCGGAATCCGTCGAGAGGACATTGAAGGACTCCCCCATGAGAGACTGAAAGTCCTCGAGGAAGGCCTTGTTGTCATCAAGGAGAAGAACGGTTCGCCGTTGATCCATCGTTGTGTGACGAGAGTGATATCAGGCGCCTGGGGTACCGGAATGACCTAGCTTTTAAATTTAAGCAAGAAGTTGAACAAGGTAAAAGTATTATTGCCGCTGTATTCTCAAACGTAGTAAAATCGTTGTACCTGCCCCCTCGTTGCTTTCCTTCACGCAAACTTCGCCATCGTATTTCCCCACAATTTCCGGCACGACTAACAGCTCCTCATGCCCGCTAAGTCCTTTCTCCATAAACACTTCCCGCCAAAGAGGCAACGGCACAAAGAGCTTGTCGTTATGGATCTCCAGAAGCCAGCGATCGCCGGCCGTCCGGGCAATGAGGGAGGTCCTTCCCCCGGCCTTACCCTGGATACCTTTGATCAGCGTATCGACGACTCGGCGGAAATCCTCCTCGTCTGCAACAACCAGTTGTTCCGGATCTGCCATCTCCATGGTGTAGGTAGTCCCGGCTGTGCTGTAGCCCGCCTGTCGTCCTTTAACGATGCTCCGCAAGATGCCATCGGGCCGGCAGCGGAAATCTCGGAACAGAAGCTCGCGCGCCGCGTGAAGCACGCTGAGAAGCCGCTCAGC
>VGWB01000363.1 GCA_016873755.1 Ignavibacteria bacterium
GCTTTGGCTCAATCGTTGCACTCTACTTCAGAAGCATCATCGTCTTCCGGGCCGCTCGGCGAACACCTCTCTCATCGGTGAAGGAGAGTTGATAGTTGATCGTTGTGGTAGGGTTAAACGGGTTTGGATAGTTCTGGAACAACTCGAATTTCTCAGGAGGGGTAACCGACACCTTAATCTGCTTCGACCACGTTTGGCCGCCCTCCGCGCTGATCCTGAAGGCAACAACGTGTTCTGTGTTTACGGGGGCGGACCTGTCCACAGAGAAGGTGAAGACCACAGGTGTCTCCTGATTGGCTTTCAGGAGCGGAAGGCTTTGTCTTGTCTCCTTAAACTTGAGCCAGCCCGGCAGACCGGTCGCCTCGACCGTAACGCCGGAAAGCGCCAAACCTATGGTATTCGCCACGGTCAACTCGATGCCGTTGTCCGTTGAGGCAAATGGCAGTTCGTACACAGTCTGGGCCCCGCTTGGCCGTGTTCCCGCGGCCAGCAACAAGATCGCAATGACGATGATCGCACGTTTCATTTCCTCCTCCCATCCTTCTTCCTCGACGCAATAGAAATACTTCGTTTCGCCCAGAAGAATCGAACAGTATCTCACGATAATCTTCGTTCTGGCAACGATCGAGTTCACGCGAGCTTCTATCTCGACCGGATAAGTCCCCAGTCGACCAGATGGTATGAAGCGCACATCTGTGAATTCATTCACCAAAAGCGTTACTGCTGTAACGCGCTCAGGACTGTCCCCAATTGCGAACTTGCCAAACTCACTCCCCGCGACGATCGTAAGCGTCACTGGTTCCGCTTCAGGGTACCATCGATTGAACGAGCAGTCATAGGTTGGAAATACTGAAAAGCCAGTGCCGTGGCTGTCGTACACATACATACTGCCTGCGGTCACACCGATTGCACTGACGTAGGGCGTCGAATAGTTGAAGTCAAAATGGTTTGGCGGAGCGAGCGGGCTGATTCTTGGAGGAACTGTGCCCTGATAGACAACAGTAGTTTCGCCTTCGACGGTCACCGTGGCTGTAATGTTGGCTGACGGCGTCGGCGGTTGCCCCGGAGCTGTGAGACCGTAGTAGAGCGCTCGGAAGGCATATGCACCTGCGTACACTTGCGCTATCACATAGGTCTTCGTTCGCAGAGCGCTCTCCAAGAGGATTGCGCTCTGGCCGCACGGAGCTCTGGCATAGAGGGTCACATCGTCATCTGCATCCCAAGTGAGCACGATGGTCATCCGCGTACCGGCACTGCTCTGCAATGAACGCGCCGGTTCAATGCGCGGCCGTATCTCCACTCTTTCGCGTAATATCCTGGCTTTGGAGGGCGGTCGAAACTAGTATCATCAACAGCGGAACTTGGCAGGATTGGGGGGCGGACATGTGGGTCTCCCGTGCATTCGTTCGACTCGGGTTTCGTAACCGACGACAGCACGAAGCTAGCGAATTCCCACGAATATATTAAGCAGAAACTTCGAGTTAAGCTACGGCAATGCTCGTTGTTGCGGGTCCTTGGACACGTTGAGACTCCCGCCCGTGCACAAATGAGTCTTCCCCGCAGTTGGCTCGATCTCAGCTAATTGTCACCGTCTCTCCCGGCTGCAGCTCCATCACTTTTTTCTTCAGCGGCGCGGGCAAATACTTCTTCAGCTCGGTCGGTGTGCCCGTGAGAACGGGGAACGTCCCGTAATGCATGCCGATGATCTGCTGAGGCTTCATCAGGCCGCAGGCGTATGCTGCCTCACGAGGCCCCATCGTATACAAACCACCGATAGGCAGCAGAACAAGCTTGGGCTTGTAGAGGTTCGCGA
>VGWB01000364.1 GCA_016873755.1 Ignavibacteria bacterium
TTAGTCTGAAAATGCACCCCAAGGTACGGATGCGCCGCTTTGTTTTCTACCCCATTAACTCACTGGGCAAGAATTTCCACAACATTTGAATGTAACTCCAGTCGATATTTCACATTCATCCTTTCAAAGCATAAATAGCCAATACTTTTAACGAACTGATTATCAAGGCAATCGTCACTTCCGCATCCTGAGAGGTAGCCCAGCAGCTACCACGGCTAACAAAAAACCTCCGCTGCTGTTTCCAGGGAGGTTCATTCGTCATCCTCTGCAGACCTTCTTCCCTTCGCCCTGCACACGATCTGATCGTCTCCTTGGTACCTCCTCTTTCAGAATGGCTCACACACTGACCGCAGCTTTCATCAGGGCATCGAGTCGAATCACCGAATCGGCTTCTGCGTAGAACCGGATGAGCGGTTCGGTACCGGACGCACGCACAAGCACCCATCCGTTGTCGACAAACAGTTTGTACCCGTCGGTGGTTTCGACGTTCCTCACAGCCTGTCCGGCGAGGGATTTCACGCCCTTCTTGTAGGCAGCGAGGATCCGCCGCTTTTCCTTCTCCGTCATCTGCGCATCGATGCGATTGAAGTGATGCCACCCGAACTCGATCATTAGCTCCTCAACGAGCTCGCTGAGCTTGCGCTTGCGCGCCGCCATAATCTCACAGAGCAAGAGTCCAACGTAGATCCCATCGCGTTCGGGAATATGCCCTTTCACACCGAGGCCGCCGCTTTCCTCGCCGCCAATGAGAATGTCTCTCTCCGTCATCAGCCGGCAGAGGTATTTGAACCCGACAGGGGTTTCGTGCAGCTTCAGTCCGTACTTCGCGCACATCTTGTTGATCATGTGGCTGACGGAAAGGGATTTCGCAATTTCACCGGTCAGCTTCTTCTCCTCGATGAAGTACTTGAGCAACACCGCAAAAATGCGGTGTGAATCGACAAAATCGCCGCGCTCATCCAGGGCACCGACTCGGTCCGCGTCTCCATCCGTGGCTATACCGATATCGCATCCCTTCCACACGACAACGGAAGAAAGCTCCTTCAGGTTCTGCGGGAGCGGCTCGGGATGAGCTCCGCCGAACGAAGGGTTGAACGAATTCCGGATCTCCGCACGAACCGGTACGAGCTGAGCAAAGACCCCCTGCCCGGATCCATACATCGCGTCGTAGGCGATCCTGATGGAGGAGGACTCGATCAGCGGAACATTGGCTTTCGTCCGCAGGTCTTCAACGTACGCTGCTGTGAAATCCATCTTCTTGATGACGCCCTTCTCCACTAGTTGCTCAAACCCTTTCTTACTTTTGATTTTTGTATTTTTAACCTTTTTGAGCTCTCTCTCGACCTTCTCGATCATCTCCGGATGCGCGGGCCCGCCGAAATCTCCTTTGATCTTGAATCCGTTGTACCTCGCCGGATTGTGGCTCGCGGTAATGATGACGCCGCCGGCTGCCTTGAATTTTCTCGTAAGGAGCGAGACCATCGGCGTGGAGGACATCCTCTCGGAGATGATAACCTTGATGCCCCTGTTCGCCAGGACCGTCGCTGTCGCTTCAGCGAATTCCTTGGAGAGAAAGCGGGAGTCGTATCCTACCACGATCCCGTTCTTGATCTTCTTGTGACGCTTGAAGTAGTTCGCCGTGGCGAGAGCGACCTTCGAGACATTCTCGAAGGTGAAGTCGGCCGCGATAAGTCCCCGCCAGCCGTCGGTGCCGAATTTGATTTGTGTACTCATAGTTGTCTATCCACGAATTGCACGAATGGCCACGAAGAAGAGACTATTTC
>VGWB01000365.1 GCA_016873755.1 Ignavibacteria bacterium
GGTCGATCACAATGTACCACACTCGGCGACGCGGCGGTGTGATTCGAGTCACCCCCCAGACGGATCACCTGCTCTCCTTTTTCCTTCGGCGCTTCCCCAAGTCTTTCCCAAAGTCCAAAGAATTTTGCGACACCCTTGTAGCGTCTGCACGTACCCAAACGTCCAACGAATGAACCGGTAACCGGAACGAGATGGATCAAGAGGCTCTCTGGATTGCGAAGTCAAAAGAGGGTGACCAGAAGGCGTTCAGGTCGTTGTATGACCTCCACCTGGATCCGCTGTTCCGATTCCTGCGGCAGTTCTCCGCGGACGTGAGCCAGGTGGAGGAATGGGTTCAGCGGGCATTCATCAAAGCGTACGAGCACCTTGAGGATTTCGATGGAAGGTCACGGTTTTCGTCCTGGCTCTTCAAAATCGGTCTGAACGAAATGAAAACGGACCGCCGTCGGGCGAAGATTGTCCCGTTCATCTCCCTAGAACACGGAGAGGAGCCTCCGGGAGAATTCGACCCGAAGGAGTTTGAGTGGGATCAGACCATGCGAGCCTGGATGCAGGAGCTCGACGCGGCGAAGCGGGCAGTGTTCATCTTGTACGAGATCGAGGGGTACTCACACGCCGAGATTGCCGACATGCTGAACATCGGGGAAAGCACATCACGCACGTTCCTCTTCCGCGCGAAGAGATGCCTCAAGGAACGCTGGACACAGGAGGTAGCGAAATGATCACACCCCAGAAGTACTACATCCCAGACGAACTGCCGAACAGAAGGTCCAAAAAGAGAATTTGGCAAGGGATTAAGCGGGAGATCGCTCCGCACCGCGGCCTGTTCTTCTTCATCGAGGACAAGCGGAGCTTCGCATACGGATTTGCGGCTGCTGTTCTTCTCTACCTGGCCTCGGTTGGCGCATTTCAGGTGGCCAGGAATGCTATTGAAACGGCTCAGCCCCCTGTCGTCAAGATCGACCGTGCCTACCGGTCGGCGATTGACGAATTCGAACGCGTCGTTCCGGCGGTCGCCGCCTACGCGCCGCAGACGCCGCAAGCCTCAGCACAGCGGTCTTCCAGAACGGAGCAGCTTCGCCTCGTTGACGACGCCATCCATGAGCTTCGGCAACAGACGAACGGCAACGATATCTCGCCCATTACGCGTGAACGACTGCGCCAGTTCTACGGCGCCAAACTGTTGATTCTTCAACAAATGATTGAGCAAGGAGAAATCGGATTATGAGAATCCTCGCCGTCGCCGCTGCAACAAGCTTGCTCGTGTTCGGCGCGAATACCGAGCAGCACCGGGAAATCGAGAAACGCTACCCGACCCAGCCGTCTCAGCGCATCGAGATCAACGGATTCACAGGATCGGAGATTACGTTCCGGTCCTGGGATAAGAATGAGGTATATATCAAGGTTGATGTCAGTATCTCTTCGTCGGACAATGATTTTGAGCGGAAGTACATCGAGAGCGTCGCGATCACCGACGAGCAGTCTCCCCAGACTCTTGCCGTCACTTTTCGGGAGTCAGAGCGGTGGCGGAGGGGAAGAGATTCTTTCTGGGGCATTGTGAGATCGATCTTTTCCGGCTCGTACCTTCGGAAGGAAATCTCTGGAGAAATCTACGTCCCGCGGTCGAACGCCGTTGTGACAGACATGAAGTACGGCTCCATCGCATTGGAGAACATGAAAGGACCGCTGCGGCTCCTCGGCCAAGGCAACACCTTAAAGCTGAAGAACTGCTCAGCTGTGCTTGAAATTGAGAACAACTACGGCACAACC
>VGWB01000366.1 GCA_016873755.1 Ignavibacteria bacterium
CGCTATCCTGTAGAAAACTGCACGTCGACGAATATCTCCATTCATTCAAGAATGCCATTATGCGATTCTCCTCAGGTCCATATCTTCACGTGATTCTTCCTCACCTGTGACTACCACGGACGGGAAACAAATCAACTTCAGAGTAGAGGGGCTCGTAAAGAGAGTCAATCTGGCAGAGATCATAGTGAAATAACGAATGAGTCGGCTTTAGATTGCTGTCAAGGCCGTTACCCTTTTCCGGCAAGAGCTGACGTCGGTGGGTTGTCTGGAGGTTGGATCTCACAGCCGCCAGTGCCCAGAGCTATCCCATCAACATTCCTGCGAACTTTTCCCTTCGAGGCAGTCATGAACGAAATCTACGCTTTCAGCTGGCCGTATCGGGCAGACAACCATGAAATGGCCGCAACGTGCTTTGCGTGCCTGAAGGACTCTTTCTGCAAGGGCAATAAACCGGATTTTGTGCGCGAAATTGGACTCGTTCTTGGAGAAAGCATGCTTGTATGCGTGCTCACGGAAGCTCTGGACGACAGAGGATTTGAGCGACTTAAGGATTGGTGGAAAGGGAGCAAGGCACCAGACTTTGACCAGTTCGAATGCATCCCGGCACCAACTGCGTACTTAGAAACAGCCCTGAGCGCACCGTATGACCTCAGAGAATATGTGGAAATGGCGGGAAGTGCGCCGATCCACCATAAGCTGCTGTAGGTTCAATTCAGTCGAGCTTTCCGAAAAGAAATGACTACACATCTAATGCTCGCGTTTGTGTCGTTGGTCGTTCTCGTCGGCTGCAACTCAGGAAACGACTCATCCATCAAGATCGTTTTGAGGCTCATAGTCGCTGTTCCCAAAGATGTTCTAGACCTAACACTGTATGTGGGGACGTATCCGCCGAAAAAGTTCAAGGCGGATAGCAAGATCCACAAAGAGATTCAAGATTGGAAGGACTAGGGTTCCATTGAGTTTTGAGCTGCCCCGGGCGATTTGACGAAGTCTCCTCTGAGGAGGTTTTGGATCCCTGAGGGCTGATGGCGCACATGCATCCGATCGTCCATAGAGCTAGAGCGAATCCCTTCCTCTCATGCCGCGCGGAAGAGATTCCGGTCTGTGAGATATACCGTTGTTTCGCTGACATCACACTCATGGAGGCCATCATGGCATTACCAGAACCGAAGACCAAACAGCAGTTGAAAGATTTCTGGGAGAAACTCGAACGGGGCGCCGAAGACGACTTCCCCAATATCGATCAATCGAAGCTTGCCGAATTCAGGTCTTCATACAACGAGCTAGCCCGGCCCAGCGGCAAGGAGGTCTTCAAAAGAATGCTCCTACCTTATGGCCCGATGTGGGTATTAATCCTGACTGCACTCGGCGGTGTCCAATGGGGCGCGCTCTTCTGGGTGCTTGCGATCATCTGGGTGTTCGTCATAAATATCCCCAGGTACCAGAAACACAAAAGGCGTTGGAGTGATCTGATGCAACGCGGACGGGAGAGCGGCATCATCGCCTGATCGGTTGCGCTTTGCAGCTGTGGCTCAACTCAGAGTGTTTGTTCCCCAAAAGAGATTGCTACGGGCGTGATGACAGAGTCCTCTGCGTCGGGGCAATACTGGAAAATGGGTTCGATGTCGGCGTTTTTCTCGGCTACTTGATTGCGAACATCCCTCTGTTGTTCCGGCCGTTCCCTCTTCCCCTTCTTCGGTGGCAGGCGACACTCACCATCGCACGAGATCTCGTGCGAGCCGAATCCTCCGCTCTTCTTCCTCCGCGCC
>VGWB01000367.1 GCA_016873755.1 Ignavibacteria bacterium
CTCAAGGCAGCCGGTGCAAAAGCTGTCATGGTGGACTATCGCTTGATGGGGTGGTTCGAGTCCAAAAGGCTGATGCAAACCGGAATCGCCGTCGTTGGAATCCCCTACGGAACGATGATGACTTTCGGGGTGCAGGATATTCCTACCGGTCACTACTCGCTCGATCTTGATTTTGCACGAACGGGATCGATCCACCGACTTCTGCCTCGCCTGAGCACACTCGACACCGATATCACGCTGGAGCTCATCAAGAAGTACCGGGGCTATCCAGACGACATGGCGTTCCGAAAGGTCGGCAACAAGATCGTGTTCGGCGAGTACAGCATCCCGGTCAGCCGCAACGGATGGGTATGTCTGAACCTAGGCAGAAACCGATATTCCAGGGACCTCGTTGCCCCGGTGAGTCTCTATCAGAATCGCGAAACGGGCGAATTGGGCTTGTGGGAGTATTCCCTTCCGAAAACCGACACCTCCAACTATCCGTTGATTGGGAGGTACTCCGGCTATTTCAGGGACAGGGCTGTGTTGCTTGTTCCCTCGGGTGATCCTGGCTTCGGAGGGATTCCGTCGATGTTGTACACGCAGTGGTACGCCATGGCTTTCACGAATATGCTCAGGCAGGAGTACGTCATCGAATCGAGTTGGCTGCACCTGGTCCTTGCCGCAGTGTTCCTGCTTCTTTTTGGGATCATCTGCCGCTTCGTGAAGCCGAGCTATGCGTTCCCTCTGCTCATAGCACTGACCGCGGGTTCCTTCCTCTTCGGACACTGGCTCTTTCACGTCCAGAACATGTTCATTGAGCTCACGGCATTCGTCGGCACACTCTCTCTTGCGGCATTCATCTTCCCCGCCCTGCGGTTCGCGCACGATGTGAGGAAGGCATCGGAGGCTCTGATCGCTGGAGAAGAAAAAGGGTCTGCATCTTGAAAGCGGCGGCACGAAGTTCTGAGGCACTTCGTGCTGTTGCTGTTCGTATGGCGTCCCGCATGCCCTTTGAAGAGGTGTTGTGGGCGGGCTTGTTCTGTCGCAACCTGCATCAGAACAAAGAGAATGCTCAGCTTTTGGTGAAATCCTGGAAAAAGGCCAAAACACACACCCCTACATCCCCCCTCCTCTGCACAGGAGCCTTCCCACAGAGGGGACTTGTTACGCGAAGGTTTCGTGGGGCCGCACGATCGATGCTTTGCACGTCACCTCGCGTCCGGAGGAAAGCGGTGGGTGAGATGGGAGGAGGGGGGGTGTGTGCTGTTACTGTGAAAGTTTGACCTTGCATCCGCGTGGATATCTGCATGTCCTGTTGACTTATTTGAGCTTCTTCCGAGACACGACACTAAATCGAATCTGATTCTTGATACACACATATCAGGTCGAAGACACCCTCGAAAGGATCCTCGCCTATGTCGCGTCATATCGTCACCCTGGTCTTTATCCCGTTTCTAGTGTCCCTGGTCGGCACGGCAAACGCACAGAACCGTGATCTCGGCTCCTGGACATATAACGCAGTCAACGAGTATCGGGTGGTACCAAACATTACCTACTCGGTCGCCAACAACTTCGAATGCAAGCTCGATGTCTACGCACGGAGAAATCCCGGCCCTCCGACGCCGACCGTGCTCTACATCCACGGCGGAGGATGGGTTGCGGGATCGAAAGAAGGGAGTGTCCTTGGTATCCTCCCGTACCTTGAGATGGGCCTGTCCGTTGTGAACGTCCAGTACAGGCTTGCGCGAGTCTCTCCTGCGCCGGCAGCAGTTCAGGATTGC
>VGWB01000368.1 GCA_016873755.1 Ignavibacteria bacterium
ATCCTATTTCAACCGGTCCAGGCTCTGAACGGCGCACACCAAACCCCGTACGACCTCGGCGAGAAACGAATAGTTGATGGTTCCTTCCGTATCGCTGGGGAGGTGATAATGCGGGTTGCGCAGGAAAGCCGTGTCAGTCACCATGATCGCCGGATAGCCGCGGCGCCAGAATGACGAATGATCCGAGAGAAAGAGTGGCGGGAGAAATCCGGGGGCGCTGAGGCTTTCCACTCCAACGGAACAACTCTCGCGCATTGTTGTGCAAACAAGCTTGACTAGTCGCATGGTTCGGATATTTCCCACAAGACCAATGAAACTGCCGTTCTTCGGGTATCCCATCAATTGCCGCAGAAGAACAAACGGATACATCTGGTTCAAATGCTCACCGGCATAGCCGATCATTTCCAGTGAAAACATCACCAAAATCTTCTGCTTCTGACGCTTGAGCGCTTTTGCGTATTGACGGCTCCCCATCTGGGAGGTGTAGAAGTACGGTGGCTCTTCGTGAGTGAATGCGACGAACTTGATGGTCCTGCTGCGTGAGGAATCCTTCAAGAGCCGGGCGAGCTCGAGAAGTCCCGCCACGCCGCTTGCATTATCATCTGCCCCTGGCGTGCCCGGGACGGTGTCGTAATGCGCTCCGAGAACGATGATCGGCTTCGATTGATCCTTTCCCGGCAGCTCGGCGATCAGGTTTCTGACCGTCGACCCCTCGCTGATGTACCGTTGGGATTCCACTGCGTATCCCAGGGCCTGGAACTCCCGCTCGATGAACTCTGCAGCAGCATGGAGTCGCTCCGGGAAAAGGCCGCTGCGCGAGGGGTGCTCACGCGCAAGGATCTCAATGATTCTCGACGCGCGAGACGCTATTTGAGGAATGTCAAGACGCGAGTCCATTGGTCATAGATGGAGATTTGGCTTGGATCTGGATCCCCGCCTTCCGGCAAAAGAATGGCGGACAGGCTGCGGGAATGACTGTGTACTGAATGTTCTTCGCCAGTTGCGCTGTCGAAGAAGATCCGCGCCGGAGCACCACTCCAGCACTCCTACTCCGCAGGACTCCAAGTCCTGCTTGAATCGTGTCCGATAGTGCAACTATCGGACAACAGCGGAACATGGCAGACGCGGAGCGTGGGAACGAGCAATTTTGGATTCCCGCGCCCTGGTGAAGGCCGAGGATAGCGGATCCTAACGCGGAGGCCTTCCCGTCCCTCTCTGTTGGTAGAGCTTGGCAAAGTCCTCCTCGGGCATCGGTTTTTCCAGAAGGTTTCTATACCAGAAATGCGCTGCTTCAATACGATTGTGGACAGCCTTGGCACCTCCCCAACCGTGTCGGCCTCCGGGATAGACCATGAACTCGAAATGCTTGCCAAGGTCTTGGAGCTTGTCAACAAGCTGGATGCTGTTCTGCATATGGACGTTATCATCCATGGTGCCGTGGACGATGCGGAGCAGACCTTTGTATCGGTCAGCGTACGTCATTACCAAGCCGTTCTTGTAACCCTCCGGATTCTCAGCCGGGGTGTCCATGAACCGCTCGGTGTAATGTGTGTCATACAGATTCCAGTCAGTCACGGACGAGCCTGCAATTCCATGCGTGAAATAGTCAGCACCGTACGTCAACGCCATGCAGGTCGTGTAGCCGCCGTAGCTGCCGCCCGTGATGCCGATCTTCGTCGCGTCTACATACGGCTTGGTCCGCAGCCACTTGACGACTTCGATGTAGTCG
>VGWB01000369.1 GCA_016873755.1 Ignavibacteria bacterium
ATTGTTTCCATGCTTGGACCTCGATACGGTTGGGGTTGCGGAGTACCCGCAACGTGGAACTTCACGGGGCTCGTCGCGGTCGTCATGGGGCTGGCAATGTACATCTGGTGCCTCGTTTTCCATTTCAAGAGTTACCGCGATGCAATACGCATTGGCTTCACACCACCACACCTGGTAGTGACCGGCCCATACAGATACTCTCGGAACCCAATGTACGTTGCAGGCTTGTTCGCCTGGATCGGATGGACGGTCTTCTACGGAAGCCCAGCGGTTTTCATCGGGCTAGTACTCCTATGGTCTATGTTTACTTTCAAAGTATGAACCTTCCCCCATTTGGTAGACAGGGAGAAAAGCCAGTATCTTCTGGAGAAGGAGGACTGGCATGGTTGCAGACAAGAAACGTAAGGTGTATGAACGACAGTTTAAGATCAATGCCGTGGATCTGGTCGTGAACGGCCAGCGGAGCGTGAGCGAGGTTGCGCGGGATCTCGGCATCGAGCCGAATATGTTGTATCGATGGAAACGGAAATTGACAGCAGACGGTTCAGCATCGTTCCCTGGTAAGGGTCGCCTCAGTCCGCATGAAGAGGAGTTGCGACGTCTTCGTCGAGAGCTGGAGCAGGCGAAAGAGGACCGGGAGATTTTAAAAAAAGCCCTGGCCTTCTTCTCGAAGCACGGCAAGTGAGGTATCGGTTCGTGCAGGAGCATCGACGTCTTCACAACATTGGGCGGATGTGCTGGTTGTTGAACGTGAGTCGCAGCGGCTTCTATGCCTGGTGTGCGAGGCAACCCAGCGCCCGATCTGCAGGCAATGAAGATCTGATTCGATCGATCAAGCGGATCTATGACGAAGGTCGGGGAGAATACGGCAGCCCGACGATCTGTGCGGTGCTGCGGCAGGAAGGGCATTGGGTCAACCATAAGCGTATAGAGCGTTTGATGCGTCAAATCGGGCTTCGAGCGAAGGTCCATCGGCGCTTCAAACGGACGACCAAACCGTGCAAGGACGCCGAGGCCGCTGCGAACCTCTTGCAGCAAGACTTTACCACCGACGGACCGAACCGGGTATGGCTGTCGGACATTACTTACATCGACACCGATGAAGGTTGGCTGTATCTGACGACGGTGGAAGATATGTGGTCGCGCCGTATGGTAGGGCATGCGCTTGCGGATCACCTTCGAGCTGAATCGGTCGTGGAAGCGTTGCAGATGGCGTTGGGACGACGAGCTGTTGCGCCTGGATTGATTTTCCATTCTGATCGTGGAAAGCAATATATCGACGGCAACGTGCGTGAGATACTGACAGCGTTTGGTATGAGGCAGAGCATGAGCAGCACGGGTAACTGTTACGACAATGCGATCGCCGAATCGTTCTTTGCGACACTCAAGAAAGGGCATGTGTTCTCCGAACGCTTTCAGACACGAGAAGAAGCCCGTCGACGGATCTTCGAGTATCTTGAAGTGTTCTACAACCGAGTACGCCGCCACTCGTCGCTCGGCTACAAATCACCAGTGGCCTTTGAACAATCACATCAGATACCGGCTTAACTGTTTGTCCATTAAACGGGGTGAACTCCAGAGACTGTATGCCGCAAATTACAAAATCCTCGCGGATTCAGGAGAAAGCTACTACAATAAGGCCGATTGCCTGGCTGCCATAGCTTTGGTCAAGTCGTCTGCAAGTGCTCCAGTTCG
>VGWB01000370.1 GCA_016873755.1 Ignavibacteria bacterium
GCCGCACAGCCGTCGCGACTGAGCCCGGAGCGCGCATCATCACGCCCTCGATGACGGCCTGCCCGCCGATCTGCATCGGTTTGCTCGGGTCATACAGTGGATTCGTCGGAATCCAGCTTGATTTCGAGCCTTGCGCGTTCAGTGCCTTTTCTTCCATTCAATCGCTCCTTCATTTTAATATACCAAACAAAGCCCCGAGTATCAATGATTCCGTACGTGGACCGGTGCTGCAACCAGAAAATCTTGTGGTGCGCATGGACACACGGCGGCCCCACGGGGAGCAGCTAAAGAGAATTTAACGCGGCAAGGATCTTTCCGAGGAGTGTTGCTGGATCGGCGGAATGGGGTGCACCCGAGGGATCAATGAGGTCCATCTGATGTGCAGCCGAAACAAACTGACCTCCGGCGTAGTAACTTTGCGCCAGCAGAAGACGGACTCGTTTTGTGGTGACACGCGAATCGTGAGCAAATGTATATATGGGATTCTCCGTCAGGGTAGCGCCTGCGAATGAGATGGTGCCGGTGAAATCATTCAGCGCATAGAGAACAAACGCATAGCCGATCCATATGTCGGTCCGCACGGTACCGGTGATTCCCGTGATGTTGAGAGCAAAGATGAAATCGCTTTTGGACCTGGCCAGGTCGCGCTTGTACGCGTATGCCCACCCTCGACCTCCGATGGCCTCAGCCCGAACAGCGTTCGCGGTCGATTTATTATACGCATCCGTGAAATTGAGGATCGCCGAATCATAGCGCTTCTCTTCGAAATCTCTCCATGCCTGCACAAGCGGATCCCCCGGAGGAGGCGGTTCTATCGGACCTGTGGATGCAGTGTCCTTCGAACATCCCAGAAAAGCCAGAATGAACAACACAGCGATGTACTGCATTCGCATCAAGATGATCCTCACGTCAATCCGAGTTACTTCACGACAACGAGCTTCCGCACCTGCGAAAACTCCGGCGTGCTGAGACGATAGAAATAGACTCCAGTCGACAGGCTGCTTGCTGTCAGGGAGACCGCGTACCGGCCAGGCAATTTCAAATCGTCAACTAGGACAACCTGTTCGCGCCCAAGGAGATCATACACGCATAGACGGACGTGCGTCGTTCGTGCAACGTCATACCGTACCGTCGTCGTGGGGTTGAATGGATTGGGATAGTTCTGGTAGAGTGCGAACTCCCCGGGGATCAACTCCGTGTCACCATCGACATCCGATTTCTTCATCACGGCGTACAGCCCCAGACGCGTCGTTGAGCCGAGCAATGTTCCGTCGGCCTGATCGTGAGTCGTCGGCAGAGCAAGCCATTGTCCGTCCCGATATTGCGCGATGGTGAGGTCACCGCGATGTGCCACCCCGTCGACGCGGACCGTTGCGGGCTTCGCCAGATCCGTCCCCGGCGGGCCGATGGAGAAAACCTTCAGTGCGTGGCTCAGGCCATCCGGCCGGGCGAGCGGGTTGCTGATCCCATCAAACGCGGTCACATACAACGGCCCGCGGACAGCTCCAACCTCAATGGTCAGCACTACTTGCCCGCTCGGCGTTGAGACAACCGCCGATTCCTCACGCTTGAGAAGTCGAGCGTTGAACGCAGCGAGCGTGTCCCTGTAGAAGATGCCGTAACGTTTCGCTGCCCGCACC
>VGWB01000371.1 GCA_016873755.1 Ignavibacteria bacterium
TCCCTGAGCCCGTGGCAGAAGGAATGGCGATTCCAGGGCGCGAACGCGCAGGCCGATCGGGAGAGGCCGGGAAAATCCCACGTCGCCGTTCCACACGCGTGAGATGTTGACTCACCGCTCTCTGGTCAGTGGCACAAACCTGACAGCAGCGACGTTGCGGGTTGTGATCTTGCCCCCTTGCTTTGTCACGAGGAAGAGGCTCTGAACAGAGAACGCCGGACCGACCGGAATGACCATCCGGCCGCCCTCCCTCAACTGCTCGGTGAGTGGAGGCGGAATCTGTTCCGCTGCCGCTGTAACGATGATTGCGTCAAATGGAGCGTGCTCTTTCCAGCCGGCGTATCCATCTCCGCAGCGTACAATCACGTTCGTGTACCCGAGCTTTTTCAGTCGCTCCTCGGCAGATTTGGCCAGTGGCTCGACGATCTCGATGGTCCAGACCGAGTCAACAATCTCCGCCAGAACGGCTGCCTGGTATCCCGAGCCGGTCCCAATCTCGAGCACACGGTGATGTTTCTTGAGGGCCAGCAACTCGGTCATAAGGGCTACAATGTAGGGTTGGGAGATCGTCTGGCCAAGACCGATGGGAAGAGGACGATCGGAGTAGGCTTCGTTGATGAGCTCCGGGGGCACGAACTCATGCCGCGGAACGGTGCGCATCGCCCGCAGCACTACAGGGTCGCTGATGTCGCGCTCCACCATCTGGTCTTCGACCATCCGCAGGCGACGCTTCTCGAAATCGCTTTCTTGCTGAGGCCTGGATGTCAGACGCGAGGGGGGCGCTGTGCCATTGAAGAATGTGACGCTGAGGGACACGTAGAGAAGGAAAAGGAACTTCGTGGAGCTATGAGGTTTCATCTTCGCCTCAATGATCGATGAGGACGAGTGTTGTGAAGCTCCGGTGCGGCAAGCTGAAGACCGGAATCGTCTTGCACGACCGTTGCCTTATTTCAAATTACCAGATTCAACGTAAGTGTCAAGTCTCCTGGTGCACCATGCATTTCACCATCAGGAGTGTGGCGTGATCGACACAGTCTTCTTGTGCGTTTGCCAATCATCGGGACCTGGACGACTGATGAATGGTCTTATCCGAGACTTTCACCGTTCTCTAACAAGGATCAGGCCGGATTTTCGCTTCAACAAGAGCACGAGCTGATTGGATCCCTCTACAACCATCCCTGTCATCGCATCACGATAGGTCCGAGCGCCCCCCAGGATCAGATTGACCGCTTGCTCGTTCTCGCTGTTATTTATCACGACAATGACTTCGTTGCTGTGCTCCGTTCGCCCAAACGCATAAACCTCTTTGTCATTGTCTGCAAGAAGTGTGGTGAAATCACCACGCCTCAGAGCTTCATTTTCTGTCCGAAGTCGAATAAGCCTTTTGTAGTACGAAAACAGTTCTTGGTCGAACGTCACCTCGTCGTTCGCCCGTGTCTTGTCGGCAAAGGGGTGTGTTCTCTCATTCTCATACTGGAACTCAGGCCATACCATCGGCTTGCGATCATCCGGGTCGTCGGCGCCCCACATTCCGGCTTCGCTGCCGTAGTAAATCATCGGTGCGCCGACGTATGTCATCTGGAACAGCAGGATCAGCTTCTGGATCTGCCTGGCCCCCGCTGTCGGCTTGGCG
>VGWB01000372.1 GCA_016873755.1 Ignavibacteria bacterium
GTGCTTTTCTTGTTCCTCGCATCGATCGCAGCTGCCCAGCCGGTACGGGTTGAAATCGATGCCGGGAGAGTCACACAGACGATCAGTCCGTGGTTGTATGGCATCAACACTGCCCGCTGGGACGAATCGCTCTTCCCGGGCCCTGCCGACGAGATGTTGCTCACAGCGGATCGTGACGCGATCGCCAAGGTCAGAGCTTCCGGTCTAAAGCTGCTCAAGTATCCGGGAGGTAACGACGCCGACGCCTACATCTGGAACTCGCCTTTGAACAATGCCACAGAGATGGACACGGACGAGTACATCGCGTTCTGCCGTGCCGTTGGAGCTGAACCCTTCATCACCGTCAACTTCAATGAACCGCCCGCTCTCGCAGCGGAATGGGTTCGCTACTGTAACATCGTCCGTGGATACAACGTGAAGCTCTGGGAGGTGGGAGACGAGCAATGGGGAACGTGGGCGAAGGGGCACGCGCCTCCTGAAGCGTACGCGAAGAAGTACATCTCGTTCGTGAAAGCGATGCGAGCCGTGGACCCGACCATCAAGGTTGCCACCAACGTCCCGCTCGGCCCGCATCCGGAAAACTGGACCGAGCGTGTGTTCCGCGCAGCCGGCGACTATATCGATATGCTCACCTACACGTTTTTCCCCCAGCAGTGGGGGAAGGAGAATGACGACACGCTGTTCGCCAGCGTGCCCAGATTCAAAGAGCTTGTGCACCAGCTCCGACGCGACGTCGAACGGGTCGTTGGCAGGGAGAAAGCTGATTCCATTCTCTACGTTAACGTCGGCTACAACTCTGTCAACCACTCCCCGGGCCCGCAAACGCTGCGGGTCGTCAACGCGCTCTGGGTAGCCGACATGCTCGGAACAATGGCTGAACTGGGAACCGACATCGCATGCTTGTGGGCGCTGCACAACTTCTACCCGCCGCGGGGTGGGGACTACGGATACATCTCATCGGATGCCAGTAACACGCCGCGGTACACGTACTACGTTTTCCCGATGTTCGTGAATCACTTCGGGAACCAGCTTCTCTCTGCCTCGTTCACAGATCCTCTTCTCTCGGTGTACGCCAGCCGCGCCGGGAAGTCGCTCTCCGTCATCGTCATCAACAAAAATCGAGAGAAAACGAAGAGCCTCGAGATATCGTTAAAGGATTTCACTCCCCAGAGAACCGGAAAGGCGTGGATCCTCGACGAGAAGCGGAAATATGAAGCCCTGCCGGATCTCCCGAATGTCGCCCCCATCTTCCCTCTGAAGGTTCCACCCTACTCCATGCTGCTCGTCCAGCTCCTTGAGCGCGATTCGGTCCTTCCAGCGCAGAACATCGCCCGGCTGGCAACACCCAGTGCATCGTCCTTTTCGACCACCGGACCTCACTTCACACCGAGCAGCGCGATCGATGGCCTGATGTACACACGATGGAATTCCGCCGCATGGACAAAATCCAACGGCCATGAGGTACAGTGGTTTCAACTTGCCTGGAAGCAACCGCAAACGATCACCCGCGTGGCGATTCACTGGGGCGAGACGCATGCGGTGGAATACCTGCTGACATATTCGGTCGATGGAAAAGAATGGCGCAGATTGCGCGAAGTTAACGACGGTAACGGCGGCCTTGACAATTACAT
>VGWB01000373.1 GCA_016873755.1 Ignavibacteria bacterium
GCAGCGAGATTCCGTCGAGGCGGACATCGGTCTCGCGGATCGCGCCGCCGCGAACGCTCAATCCGTTCCCCTCCGCCGAGCTGACGAGCTCGACGCCTTTCACGCGATTGACGAACTCGTCGAGCCGTGTAACGGGCATCTGCTCCAGTCGTGAGGTCATGATCACTTCTTGCGTTCCCGCGACGTCCGGCTTGATAACCTCTTGCCGCGCCTCGATGACCACCTGTTCCAACTGGATTTCGGAGGGAGTCAGCTCGAAATCGACCGTAACCGTGCGGTCCAGATCGACGCGCACGAATTTCTGAATGACAGGTGAATAGCCAATCATGCTGGCTTTGACGGCATAAGTTCCGGGCGGAACGTTGAGGATGAAGAAGTAACCGCCGGGATCGGTTGACGAACCCATCCGTCGGTCGAACGGAGCTTCGCTGCCGTCGGGAAGAATGTACGTGATGACCACGTTTGCTCCCGGAAGCGGTTCGCGGGTTTGCCGGTCAACTACCCGGCCGGTGATCTTCCCGTTCGCTCCGAGCACGAGACTACCGCAGAGCGAGAGTGGGAGCAAGATCCATGGGACTCTGGATGCCAGATGGGTAAGCGGGGTGGAGAGCTCCATAGTGAACCTCGGCGGTGTGAAATCGTGAAACACATGGTCCGATGCTCATCGAAAACGGCGCAAGGGAATCAGGAGATTCCAATAGTCTCAGCGGCCGCCTCTTTGGTGGCGGGAGAGTTTGCAGATTCCCGAAATCTTGGAGATTTCGGGAATCTACTCAGGACGAACGAGAGGGAAGGATTGAGTGGACCAATGCTCGCCCAACAGTGGCACAGCCTGGTGTCTGAACAGCGCATTCGGGGATATCCTGCGAGAAGAAACGGCGTTGTTACAGTCAAGAGCATGGAACACCCATCACTCGACTCGCTCGTCTTGGCACGCCGCCAATATAGGGAAGGATCGAGCTTCTGTCAAGAGCAACGTGATAGGACTTTCAGGATACAACAATGTTCAATGACGAGATTTCACAACCGGCGTGGCCCCGTGTGTCGAGGTCGTACAAAAAGGACAAAAAAGCACTTGTCATTCTGAACGAAGTGAAGAATCTGAACGAAGAAACGAGACTCTTCGCTCCGCTCAGAGTGACATAAAGGGCTTTTTTGTACAGGCTCCCAGGAGCAGATTTTCGAATTTGCGCCTCGTCTTGATAATCACACGTCTGGATTCCCGCTTTCCGCCAAAAATCATGGCAGACACTGCGCTGGAATGACAAGAAGAGAAGAAGAACGGGCATCCGGCTTCTGCAGCCAAGATGCCCGTTCGGTAGGGATGTCGTCATTCTGAAGCAGTCCTGCTTTCCAGGACGACTTGAGCACAAAGCTCATGAGCCTCTGGCTCAGAAGAATCTGACATCAGGCAGATTCTTCTCCGCCTTCGGCGGATCAGAATGACACAAAACGCTACTTCAGCAGCACCATCTTGTTCGTGAGGCGATAGCCGCCGGACGTCAAGACATAGATGTATGTGCCGGACGGCAGATTCGTCCCATCGAACTTTGATGTGTATGCCCCCGGTGTCAACGACTCATTCACCAGCAGAGATACCTCACGCCCCATAACATC
>VGWB01000374.1 GCA_016873755.1 Ignavibacteria bacterium
AGTCAACGGTCCCTTCGATGACCTGCTTGATTCCCCCGCCGCTTCCGATGGACTGATAGTTGAATTCAATATTTGTCTTCTGGTGGTACACATCAAACCACTTTGAGTAGATAACATAAGGGAAGGTCGCACCGGCGCCGTTGAGTTTCAGTTGCGCCCGCATCGCGCTGCCTGCGAGTATCATGATCGCCGCGCTCATCACCACACGATTCGTCAACTTCATGGAAAGATCCTTTCGTGTTGTTCTCCTGAATGATCAGGGATAACGAGTTACCTCCTACAGAAAGACATAGTAAAGAGTGATGCGTGCGGTCACCGACGGATCAATCGCATTTCCTCCGGCAGGAGTCTCGTATGTTTCGTACTGAATGTTCGGGATGATCGACACATTCTTGTTCGGTTTCCAGGATACCCCGCCAATAATGTAATTGCGAGAATTGCCCTTCGCATTGCTGTCTGTGTTGGGATCGAAATAGTCGTAGCGACCTACCACTGCGAGATCCGAGGCCAAGTTTACGGATCCGAAGACGGATATTCCCATCGCGGTAAGCGAGCTCAACGACCTCGCACCAGGGACAATATATCCATTCGAGGTGGAGGAAGAAAATGCCTCGATTCCGACGTTCAACTTGTTCGGGTCCACATACCCGACAAACACTGAGGCGGTCATCGTGCCGTTTGTCACCGTCGATCCCGGGTTGAACGGATCGTTCCTCTTGGCCCGGTCGTTGTAATCGGCATAGAACGTCGCGAGGATTTTCACTGCCGGCTCTATCTCAAGGTGCGCAGAGTATCTGTTGTACTTGGTGGTCGCAGGACTGTTGCAGCTGTTCTTGCCGATCATAATCCAGTAATTGACAGACCCGCCTGGAACAAGCCGTCCTTTCAGCGAAACGCCAACGTCACGAGAAGCGTAAATCCCGCGCAAGTCCATAATGGTCTTTTCCAGCGACCGATGACCCCAGACGGCCTCTGACACTTCGTACGCCGGGGGCGGCTGGATTCCGAAAATCAGATCACTTCCGGAAAAGATGTTCTTCCACTTGAGATATGCATCCTTCACAAAGACACCAATCTTGCCGTTGCTCGTGTTCGCAGACTGGTCGGCCTCAAGCCGAAAACGAGATGTAAACTGTTGGGATATATCGTCGTCATAGGTGAAATAGATACGACGGAACTGGAACGCCTGCATCGCGGTGTTTCCCGGCGTGGCCACATCAGACTGAGAGCCGAGATTTGCATCTCGCTTCAGGTTATAGTAATAGTCACCAAACATGTAGCCGCTAAACTTCCCGCTCGGCGCGGGGGATTTCTCCTGTGCCAAGAGCGTCGCTGCAAACATGAGCATTGCTAAAACGTGAAGCGTCTTCATCTAGTTCTCCCTTGGTATGGCGGAACTGTGCGTAGTGACCCGTTTCGAATGAGAACGACGGGATGAAGCAGATTATCCGCAAGACCGGCGGGCTGGATATCCTACGAGCCAGTTTTTGTACCCGTGCGACGAGACCGAAGAGAATCGCGACAAGAACGGCCAACACTACTCCAAAGGAACACTCCCTTTCTCTTCGCGTTGCCTCGT
>VGWB01000375.1 GCA_016873755.1 Ignavibacteria bacterium
CGGGGGAAACTCCTCGGCCTTGAACGAGAGGTCCCAGACAGCCTGCAGCTTCCAAGTCTCTCCCAGGAGGAGGCAGAAGGACGGGCTCGCGCATTCCTGAAACAATACGTAGCTGCAGCAGAGTTGTTGAGCGATACGGCTGCCGTGCAAGCCGAGAAGCGCATCGAGCAGCCGCGGCGTGTGGATTATGAGTTTACTTGGGAAACCCGATCACGGGTGCTGAAGAACGCGGTCCAACTCAAGGTCTCCGTTGCAGGAGACGTTGTCTCAAAGCTTGAAACGCAGGAAAAAGTACCGGACGAGTTCGTCAGGAGCGATACCGAATCAGTGGTCGGTATCGTGATAGTTGTGATCTACGTCCTGGCAATTGTGGGTATGGTGGTAGTGGCGTTCAGAAGGTTTCGATCCTTCGAGCTTGGTTTTCGCCTGGCAACCATCATCGGTATCGTTACGGCGCTGATGTTAGACATCGAGCTCTATCTGAGCGCGGAGAGGCTTGGCTGGAGCATCCTCATTGCGCTGATCGTTACACCCATTTTTGTCGGCGGGGCTCTTGTGCTCGCCTGGGCGGTGAGTGAGTCCGTCACCCGCGAAACCTGGAAGGAGAAGTTTATCACGCTGGACTTGATTTCGAAGGGACACGGCATCCACTCGCGTGTCGGGGAGGGTATTGTTCGAGGAATTGCTCTGGGTGTGGCCGCCCTCGCCCTCTGGCTGCTCAGTGTTCTGGTTGCAGATTCCTTCGTCGGCATGTCGACAATTCATCAGGATGAATCGACGGTCCAGCTTTTCGGAGTCTCTAGCGCGGCCCTGTACGCGCTTGGCCACGGGCTGACGGTGAACGCGTACAAGTTCACGATCCTGATCCTCTTTGTTGTTTCCTTGCTCCGGCGGCGCGTTGCTTCACCGGTTGGTATCATTGCACTTGGTGCGATCATCATGGGCTTTACGGGACAGGGACATGTCTCCCCGCTGCTCGTTGGCATCGTGATTGACTCGTTCATGGCCGCGGTCGCCGTTTGGGCGTTTTACCGCTATGACGCGTTGACATCATTTCTTTCGCTCTATACGCTTTCGGTGGTTCAGGCGATCGCGAGCTTGTACGGTGCCGGTCATCCGAGCTATGCGGCATCCGGAGCGCTTACCATCGGTTTCTTCGCGATTCTCCTACTGGCTGGCCTTCTCATGCTGATGCGGAAGCGGGAGATCACCGACTTTGATGCAATCACACCGGCGTTCGCGCGCCACATCACCGAGCGACATCGCATGCAGCAGGAGCTGGAGATCGCACGCAATGTACAGATGAGTTTCCTGCCAAAGGCGAATCCGAAGATGTTGGAGCTTGATATTGCCTCCCGATGCGCGCCGGCGGCGGAGGTTGGCGGAGACTACTATGATTTTGTGGATCTCGGGGAGGGGCAACTTGGCGTCGCGGTGGGCGATGTCTCCGGCAAGGGCACCCAGGCTGCATTCTTCATGACACTTACAAAAGGATTTCTCCGGGCGCTTGCGCAAGTTTCCGCTTCCCCCA
>VGWB01000376.1 GCA_016873755.1 Ignavibacteria bacterium
TCAGATACGCACCGATGTGAGCAGGGACAAATCGGTTTTTTCCTCCACCAACCGCACTCCGTCCGATGAAAGGACTTCTTGCATTATTCAGGCCACTCCGGGATTTCTTCGTGAAGCATCCAGCGGTGCTGTCCGGATACATCATCTATGCGTATTTCTTCATCACGACCATGGGCTTCTATCGTGACATCAAGGAGTCGCATTTCAAGAACTTCAACATTTTTGAGCGCTTCGACGCCCTTATCTGGATGTGGCTCCTCGCCTTGGCCCTCGTCAAGATCATTCAATACCGCGGGCGGCTCAGTGAACAGGAAAAGAAACAGCTCGAACATAAGAAGCAGCTTGAGCTCAAGGAGGCTCAGCTCTCCACAGCACATCAGATGATCCGTACGCTCCAGCATCAAATCAACAATCCTCTCACCATCATCCTCCTGTATATACAACGCGCCGTCCGCGAGGCACAGTCTTCCCCCGCACTGTTGGAGCACCTCACAAGGGTAAAGGAAGGCGCCGAGCGGATCTCAACGACTCTTCGCGAATTCTCGACCGCCCAGGGTATCGAAACGGTCGAATCACCCGTCGGGTCGATGGCAAAACCACTCCAGCCGCATGACCAATCAAGAACAGTGGATGAAACAGGCTCTGCGTGAAGCAGAGAAGGCCTTCGAACAGGATGAGGTGCCGGTAGGCGCGGTCGTTGTTCACAAGGGCAAGATCATCGGCCGCGGGCACAATCAAATCGAGCGATTGCAGGACCCAACAGCTCACGCAGAGATGATAGCGCTCACCGCCGCCGCCAATCATCTCCATTCCCGCAGGCTCAAGGATTGCACGCTTTACGTCACACTGGAGCCCTGCCCGATGTGTGCAGGAGCAATCGTGCTCTCCAGAATCCCGACCCTCGTGTTTGCCACCTTCGACCCCAAGGCAGGTGCCTGCGGAACGCTCTATAACATTGTCAACGACAAGCGGCTGAACCACACCCTTCACGTGATCTCAGGGGTATCCGATCGCGAAAGTCAAGAACTGCTGAAGCGATTCTTTGGGAGGGTGAGAAGAGTTGTACCGAACGAGGGGGGCCGCTGAATCAGACCTCAGCGTGTAGCTTTTCTGCCCTATCCGCAAGCCGCAGTTTTTCGATTAGCTCATTAAGCTCGCCGTCGACGATCTCTGCAAGGTTGTACAGAGTCAAGCCAATTCGGTGGTCGGTAACGCGGTTCTGCGGGAAATTGTAGGTCCGTATCTTGTCGCTGCGGTCGCCGCTCTTGATCATCGACTTCCGCTGAGCGGCCACCGAGGCACTTTGCTCGGTCATCTTGATCTCATACAGCTTCGCACGGAGCATTTTCATCGCGCGCTCCCGGTTCTGGAACTGCGAACGCTCCTGCTGGCACGCCACCACGATTCCTGACGGCTTGTGTGTGATGCGAACGGCCGTCTCAACCTTGTTGACGTTCTGACCACCTTTGCCGCCAGATCGATAGGTGTCGACCTGGAGATCGGCAGGATTGATTTCGATCTCCACTT